>NZ_MJAA01000040.1:0-946 GCF_001743375.1 Enterobacter sp. IF2SW-B1
CATATTGTTTGCGCATGCCTTTAAGTTTCACTTTCAACTCATCAACCGCTTGCTTATAAGGTGTTAAGAACTGATCCCATTGATTCATAGTGCTCATATTGTTTGCGCATGCCTTTAAGTTTCACTTTCAACTCATCAACCGCTTGCTTATAAGGTGTTAAGAACTGATCCCATTGATTCATAGTGCTTCACCCCGCTTTATTCAATGTCGAATGTTTCTTCAACGGTTGCAACAAATTCCTTACCATAATTATTATTTCCTTTTATGTTGTCTAAAATATAAGTAAGTTCTTGGTGGAATTCAGTCAATTCTAGTTCATCATTGATAATAATTTTTTTAGTCATGTTTTCATGCAACATCGTCCATGTTTCTTGTACGAAAATGAGATAAGCATACGCTTTACCATCATCTAATGTATACGCAAAGGCATAATTATCACTATCAACGAGCATTTGTCCTACTTCAGATAATCCTTTAATAGAATCTTCTGTATAACAATAAAGTRTGTCATCTTTAATTTTAATTTCATTAATATTTAAACGCATGCTTAATCCTCCTCTTATTCCATAACATTTTAACACAATTCAATAATACAAAACACTTACGAACACTATTTTTAATGGTCAAACTAACATTGATAATAGATAAAGGAAATTACTTTTAAAATTCAACTTTGTCATTCATAATATAGTTAAGATAAATTGAATTTGATACGAGGTGTATACATATCATGGCAACAAATCATGAAATAGAATTTAAACAAATGATAACTGCATCAATCTATAATAAATTGCAAGAGAAATATTTTAAAGACAGTGTACTGTTTAAGCAAGTCAATTACTATATTGATACACCCGATTTCAAATTAAAGGAACATYGCTCTGCACTACGCATAAGAGTTAAAGACAATCAATATGAAATGACTTTAAAGACACCAGCAAAGGT
>NZ_MJAA01000399.1:0-352 GCF_001743375.1 Enterobacter sp. IF2SW-B1
TTATCAATGTTCTCTTCGGCATCGGCAGCCAGACGCTCCTCCATCTTCTCAATGGCGACAATCGCGACTTCTGCCGTCGCCGCACGGGCTATCCGCTCCTCATTGTGCTGTTGGGTCGAGTCACCGGCCGCAATGTGGTGGAGGAAAGAGCGGCGCATAAACACGCCGACAAACAGCGAGAAGAGAAACACGCCCGCCGCCACGAACACCAGCTCGTAGCGCGCCGGGAAGACGTCGCCCGTCGGCAGCACCAGCGGAATAGAGAGCCCACCGGCGAGGGTTATCGCCCCGCGTACGCCCGCGAAGGAGGCAATCAGCAGCTCGCGCGTGGTCCCGCACCCGAGCTCCATCG
>NZ_MJAA01000400.1:0-352 GCF_001743375.1 Enterobacter sp. IF2SW-B1
AATGCCGAGCGGCATATCGCAGATGGTGAGTATTTTAGCGTTCGGACGCAGGCGGCGCGTGGCTTCTGCGACAATCGCCGCCGGGGTGGAGTAGTTCAGCATCCACGCGTGCGGAGAGTACTGTTCCATATAATCCACCCGCTCCAGCACTCCGTCTCTAGAGCGCTCGCCGTAAAAGATACCCCCCGCTCCGCAGGTTTCCTCGCCCAGCACGCCGTGGCGCAGCGGGATTTTTTCCTCTTTTTCGCGCATCGGGTATTTGCCCACGCGGATGTGCGCCATCACGAAATCGACATCGGTAAACGCCGCTTTTGGATCGGTGGTGTAGCTGAATTCAATCTCCGGGGCCTGG
>NZ_MJAA01000401.1:0-352 GCF_001743375.1 Enterobacter sp. IF2SW-B1
GCGCAACTTTTCGCGCAGGCGAGTGAGGCGAGCGGGAGATTTATCGCCCGCGAACAGCTCCAGCGGCTGTGGCTCGAAAATCATCACCACAACGGGCAGGCCACGGGCCTCCCCGTCTTTACGCAATCCGTGCTACAGCGCATGATGACGACGATGCACGCCGTAGAAATTACCAATGGTCAGCGCGCTCACGTGTGGCGCTCTGCTGAGATAATGTAGGCCGGGTATCAGCTTCATGTGTGGCTCAAAGCAGTGAAAATCGCCAAAGTATACCTTGTACCGCGGTGAAGGTTAACCGGCGAATGTTCGCGCAAAACAGAAAGCTCTAATGATTTCATCAGGCTGACCTTGC
>NZ_MJAA01000402.1:0-351 GCF_001743375.1 Enterobacter sp. IF2SW-B1
CGTACGTGGAAGTGTCCCGCGGCTGGGTGCGCCTGCGCCTGCTCAACGCCTCTAACTCGCGTCGCTATCAGCTGCAGATGAGCGATGGCCGCCCGCTGCACGTGATCTCCGGCGCCCAGGGCTTTTTAACCGGGCCGGTCTCCGTTAAACAGCTAGCGCTGGTGCCGGGTGAACGTCGTGAAGTTCGGGGGGTATTGACCAACGGAGACGAAGTCTCCGTCACCTGTGGTGAAGCCGCGAGCAACGTTGACCGTATTCGCGGGTTCTTTGAGCCGTCGAGCATTCTGGTGACCAAGCTGGTGCTTACTCTGCGTCAAACCGGCCTGCTGACGCAGGTCACCGAAAGCCTAC
>NZ_MJAA01000403.1:0-351 GCF_001743375.1 Enterobacter sp. IF2SW-B1
GCTTCACTTCGGCGTAGATGATGAACGGCACGACAGAGACAAACGAAATCAGCAGCGTGACCAGATAAAATAACCAGTGCTCGGCCGCCGGGAAACCTGCTGCGGCAAGCTGGCCGGGCAGGGCGGGGGGCGCTTGCTGGGGGCGGCCCCCCCGCTGCCTGCGGGTTGCCCGCTGGGGGCCCGCTACAAACCGGGTTTGTGAACCAAACCGGCCGGCGCCCCACCCGCCAAGCGCGCCGCCCAGCGCCACGCCGCGGAACTGGCTGGGGGCGTAAAGCCCCAGTGCCGTGCCTTTGTAACCGGCGGGGGACTCTTTGCTGATCAGCGACGGCAGCAGCGCTTCCATCAGAT
>NZ_MJAA01000404.1:0-351 GCF_001743375.1 Enterobacter sp. IF2SW-B1
CGGTGTTTTTTTAAGCGCCGTAGAGAAAGATTTACCGCTGGGCCAGCACAGGGTATCTTACGCCGCTGTTTAAAGGAGAACGCCATGACATCGCCACAGCCGGGATAGCCGCCCCGCAATCGCCCCCGCCACGGCGGCCTCGACGTAGGTTATTTTGTCTTTTTCTTGATTGTTCATTGTTTAACCCCATTTTAAAAGATGGGTATAACCCGATTTCAGGAGGATGTGAGGGCGTCCGGTTGGGCGACTGACGACGCCGTTAACGAACAGATCAACAGTACCATTGAAGAGGCGGTGGCGCGCGCTCGCGGTGAGATTCCGCGCGGCGAAAGTTTGAAGGAGTGCGAAGAA
>NZ_MJAA01000405.1:0-350 GCF_001743375.1 Enterobacter sp. IF2SW-B1
GATCGCCGCAGACCTGCTCGATATCGCCCACCAGGTACTGAGCCATATTGACGATATGCGCCGCGAGGTCGCCCCGCGCGCCCCACCCGCCGCTCTCATTAAAGCAGTGCCAGTGGATGGGCGCCAGCGGGTCGGCCATGTAGTCTTCGTTGTGGGGGCCGTAGAAGTGGAGCACATCGCCTATCTCGCCGCGGGCGATAATCTCCTTCGCCACCTGCGCCGTCGGGTTCTTCATGTAGTTGAACCCCACCAGCGTTTTCACCCCGGCCCGATTCGCGGCGTCGACCCTCTCGCGCGCATCATGGGCGTTGAGCGCCAGAGGCTTCTCCGAGTAGACGTGCTTGCCGTGG
>NZ_MJAA01000406.1:0-350 GCF_001743375.1 Enterobacter sp. IF2SW-B1
TTTTAATTTATGCTTTCAGACAATTAGGTATGATATTCAGGGTGGGTAAAATGGATAATGCTGTCGATCGTCACGTTTTTTATATTTCTGATGGTACGGCGATCACCGCCGAGGCGTTTAACCTGTTTTTTGACCAGAGCGGTGTAAACCAGCGCATTTACGACCTGCTGGATATAACGGATATTGACGCCGTCACCGAGCTTCCCAAAGCCGGCCCGCAGACCCGCCAGTGGAACTTCGACCCACCTTTCCAGCCGGAACTGGAAAAAGCTATCCATGACGCGTACAACCAGCTCTCCGCTGACGACGCGCAGGCCTCCTTTGCCGTACGTTCTTCCGCGACCGCAGAA
>NZ_MJAA01000407.1:0-350 GCF_001743375.1 Enterobacter sp. IF2SW-B1
CAGCACCGGTCGCGGTACGCCGTACGGCGGTTTTGTGCCGACGGTCAAAATCGCCACCAACAGCGAGCTGGCGGCGAAGAAAAAGCACTGGATCGCTTTCGACGCAGGCCAGCTGATCCACGGCACAGCGATGCCGCAACTGCTGACGGAGTTCGTGGACCCAATCGTGGAGTTTGCTAACGGCAGCCAGACCAGTAACGAGAAGAACGACATCCGCGAGTTGGCGATCTTTAAGAGTGGTGTGACGCGTTAAGTGTTTTGTCGGGTGGCGCTAGCGCTTACCCGACCTACTGAACTTTAATCGGTGCGGCCTGATTCCCTCACCCAGACCCACACCCACGAGGAGAGGG
>NZ_MJAA01000408.1:0-350 GCF_001743375.1 Enterobacter sp. IF2SW-B1
GCAGCAAATGCTGATGCTAATTGTGTTGGTGAGAATTCTGAAGCAGAACCACCAAGTACTTCAGATGGACCAATATCGCCTTCGTAGTTTAAGCCAAGTTTGGCAGCGAATTTCTTAGGTGCATCATTACCAGCATTTTGCTTAACTGATTGCCAAGCTTTCAAAGCTGGAATATTGAAACTTTGTCGTAAAGCATCATAAATTGATACAGTACCGTGACTCTTCACATCGTAGTTTCTAAATGTAGATCCATCAACTTGATATGAAGATTCATCTTGAATCGCATGGTTTGTTGCCCATTTCATATTTTCAATGGCAGGTCCATACGCTAAGAAAGGTTTTAAAGATGA
>NZ_MJAA01000041.1:0-937 GCF_001743375.1 Enterobacter sp. IF2SW-B1
CGATGGCTTTAACGATACGGTATCAAACTACATACGAACCGTTTAAAGTAGTTGATGATATCAAAGATATACCAAAAGATGCGACTATTTTTTTGTATGTTTTTGATGAACCGAATGAACAAGAAAATGAATGGTTTAAAGCACATTTTAGTTTTAATGATTTAGAAGTGGATGATGCAATTAACGGTATGCCACGAGCTAAATATAAATCTTATAAAGATTATCAATACTTAGTATTCCATAGTATTATGGGGTCAAACTATTCACCAATAGCACTAAATATTTTTATACAAGACAATGTATTAGTAACATATCATCATCAAACGTTGGAATCATTAAATAAAGTAGTCTATAAGTATATGAATACATTAGATGCAGAATTAGATTGTGCAGATGTCGTCATATTAATTTTAGATATGATGGTTGATAAATATTTCAACTTTGTATATGCACTTGAAGATAGTGTTTATCATTTTGAAGACCGCCATGTAGATGATCGCTTTAATAAAATGGTCATGGATAGTGTTTTTAAGTTACGTTCGGATTTGATTAAAGTAAAACGTGTACTGTTTCCTATGCAAGAGCTAATTGATACAATGAAACAAAATGGTGATTTGATTATAGATAATAAACATTCGCTATACATTCAACATATCGATGACCACTTGATTAAGCAACGTAATATCATTCGTACTGCTCAAGAAATGACAAACGAAATACGAGAAAATTTTGAGTCATACACATCATTTAGAATGAATAGTATTATGCAAGTATTAACGTTAGTATCAGTTATATTTTCACCGTTAACATTCATAGCTGGGATTTATGGTCTGAACTTTGTAAATATSCCGSCATTACATTTACATTATGGATATTATATTTGCTTAGCTGTAATGTTTGTTATAGCTGTCGTATTAATCATCTTTTTCAGACGTAA
>NZ_MJAA01000409.1:0-350 GCF_001743375.1 Enterobacter sp. IF2SW-B1
CCGGTGCGCGCCCAGTATGGCGACAAGCATCAGGATCTGATGAAAGCCATCGCTGACGTCCAGTAATACGGAGCACCTATGTCCGAACTCTACCTGAAGTGGATCGACCCTGAGTACCTGCTCGCCAAGGCGGAGGCGGGTGTCTCGCTGCTTGTGATGGCGATTGTCATCCCCATCGGCAACTTCTCAAGCTACGTGCTCAACCGCGGCGAATCCTCGCCGGAGCCCGTCGCCAATATCTGCATGGTAACGTTCACCTTCATCGGCGCGGCGGTGAGCTACCGTGCCGGTTCGCACATTGCGGTCAATATGCTCACCGACCGTCTGCCCGCGTCGCTGCAAAAGCTGTG
>NZ_MJAA01000410.1:0-349 GCF_001743375.1 Enterobacter sp. IF2SW-B1
GACGCCGCGCGTCAGGGAGCTGCTGACGGTGCTAAAAAAGCGCGCCAGGACATGCTGAGTGATTTTCAGACCAACGGGCAGGCCAGGAGGATGCTCGGCGTTTAATGGTACTTATTGTCTTCTTAATGTGCCGTAAGGCAGGCGTAATTTATGAAGCCAAAAAAGAACGATAATGAAAGCAGGAAAGATTATATAATTGCTGATAATACGACCTCCAAAAAACTGGTCTTGGTCTTTCAAATTAAAAATCACCGTATTCTAATTTGAGAAAATGGTATCAGCCTTCTTTGTTTGTCAGCGTTTTGACCATGGCTCCTAGTTGAGCAAAGGCCAACTGAGTCTTTTCGTT
>NZ_MJAA01000411.1:0-349 GCF_001743375.1 Enterobacter sp. IF2SW-B1
AAAGTGTGTAGACAGTTAATCCACCAATAAAGGCGCCAATGACACCTAAATAAAGTGCGTAGTTTTCTAATGACGGAATAATAATCGTTACTAATACAATGACAAATGACGCGCCAGAACTAACACCAAAAATCTTTGGAGATGCCAGTGGGTTACGAGTCATTGCTTGCATTAACAAACCAGAAACGGCTAACGCACCGCCAATAAATAGACCTGCAAGCATTCTCGGCATACGTACATTATGTAATAAAAATGAAGCTTTTGTATCCGTATGGCCAGTAACATAGTGAACGATATCGCTAAAATTAATTTTTGAAGAACCAATTGCCATATTTAAATATACACAAAT
>NZ_MJAA01000412.1:0-349 GCF_001743375.1 Enterobacter sp. IF2SW-B1
GCCATCGTTGCCGATCTGCGCGGTGAAGCACTGCTGAGGAAAGGTGACAAAGCGGGCGCGCGTAAAGCGTGGCAAGCTGGCGTAGAGAGCAAAGCGTCACCTGCGCTGCGCGAAATGATGGAGATGTAGTAAAGACATCCGCTTACGGTCAGGCCGTCAGACAGCAGTGCAGGTTTACGGGAGAACCAGCCGTCTTTTTCCGCCCGGTTAACGGACCACACTTCTTTCCCGTCCTCGGCGTTCACCGCTTTCACGGTACCTTTGCGGTCAGCGGCATAGACAACGCTGTCTGCATACGCAGGATGAAGGTTGGAATAGAAATCACCAATCCCACTGCCCACGGAGACAT
>NZ_MJAA01000413.1:0-349 GCF_001743375.1 Enterobacter sp. IF2SW-B1
CCAGGCGAAAGCGACCTTCGTTCTGGCGATAATCCTCGCCGACGGTAAAGGCGCGGCGGATGGCACCAACTGGAAAATTGACATCAAAATCGTGCGCGTGCCTTACGTGGGCGTAGACCAGTCCAACCGGGCTGTGTTTATCCGGAAATTAGATCTTTGATTTGTCTTCACTGGGCTCAATGCGTTGCTCCCTTTTATAACTCGATTTGCGAGGCCACCAAGGTATACTTATGGTCCGGACCACTACTCAGTCGTCAGGTGAATACTTGGTGGAAATGCCAGGCGTCAACAAGTCCTTCCCGGGGGTTAAGGCACTCGATTATGTTAATATAAAAGTCCGTCCTCACTC
>NZ_MJAA01000414.1:0-321 GCF_001743375.1 Enterobacter sp. IF2SW-B1
ACCAGCCACACTGGAACTGAGACACGGTCCAGACTCCTACGGGAGGCAGCAGTGGGGAATATTGCACAATGGGCGCAAGCCTGATGCAGCCATGCCGCGTGTATGAAGAAGGCCTTCGGGTTGTAAAGTACTTTCAGCGGGGAGGAAGGCGATAAGGTTAATAACCTTGTCGATTGACGTTACCCGCAGAAGAAGCACCGGCTAACTCCGTGCCAGCAGCCGCGGTAATACGGAGGGTGCAAGCGTTAATCGGAATTACTGGGCGTAAAGCGCACGCAGGCGGTCTGTCAAGTCGGATGTGAAATCCCCGGGCTCAACCTG
>NZ_MJAA01000415.1:0-321 GCF_001743375.1 Enterobacter sp. IF2SW-B1
ACCAGCCACACTGGAACTGAGACACGGTCCAGACTCCTACGGGAGGCAGCAGTGGGGAATATTGCACAATGGGCGCAAGCCTGATGCAGCCATGCCGCGTGTATGAAGAAGGCCTTCGGGTTGTAAAGTACTTTCAGCGGGGAGGAAGGTGTTGAGGTTAATAACCTCAGCAATTGACGTTACCCGCAGAAGAAGCACCGGCTAACTCCGTGCCAGCAGCCGCGGTAATACGGAGGGTGCAAGCGTTAATCGGAATTACTGGGCGTAAAGCGCACGCAGGCGGTCTGTCAAGTCGGATGTGAAATCCCCGGGCTCAACCTG
>NZ_MJAA01000042.1:0-935 GCF_001743375.1 Enterobacter sp. IF2SW-B1
GACAGTTGCCAATGAATTATCTGCGAGTGTTACCGCATCTACATTAGCTTTATCAAGTTTAGCGATATTTTCAAAAAATCTATCCGTGTCTAAATGTTTCGGTGTATCCAATTCGATAATAACGGTTGGACGTTCTTGAACCTTAGATGTTAATGATTGTCTAACTTTATTTTGAGATGGATTGAAAAGTGCTTTCTTYGGTATCGGAATCACTTTTTTGTCATTAACAGGTTTAAGTGTCTGAATAGATTCTTTAATAAATTTGATGTGCTCAGGCGTTGTACCACAGCAACCACCAATTAAACGAACACCTTCGCGAATTAGATTTTGAGCAACTTGACCGAAATATTGTGCATTGTCACTATACTTAAATTCACTATTTTCAATATCTAATAAGCTGGCATTTGGATAACAAGATAAGAATGCGTGCTCTGGTAATTCAATATGTGTGAAAGACTCTTGCATATGGTGCGGGCCATGATGACAATTGAGTCCCACGATGTTTGCGCCACATTGAACGAGTTGTTTTAATCCTTCATTGATTGCCTGACCATTAACTAAGTAATTTGTGTTTGAAGCGGTTAATTGAGCAATGATTGGAATGTCGTATTTCTTTCTCGTTCGTGAAATGACATTTGTTAACTCTTCTAGGTCGTAATACGTTTCGAAAAGTAGCGCGTCAACGCCTTCTTCAATTAAGGTGTCTATTTGAATTTCAGTATGATAAAGAATAGTTTGTAAGCTGATATCCTCTTGTTTGATACCTCTAAACCCACCAACTGTTCCTAATATATACGTATCTTTATTTGCTGCTTTTTTTGCGATGCGAACGGCGGCTTGATGTATTGCTTTAACTTTATCTTCGAGATCGAATCGTTTTAACTTTTCAAAATTTGCACCATAAGTATTGGTTTGAATGACATCAGCACCAGCTT
>NZ_MJAA01000043.1:0-919 GCF_001743375.1 Enterobacter sp. IF2SW-B1
TAAAGAAGTAAATGCTCAAGGTGAAGATACAACACCAGAAGGATATACTAAAAAAGAAAATGGTTTAGTGGTTACTAATACTGAAAAACCAATCGACGAAACAACATCAATTAGCGGTGAAAAAGTATGGGACGACAAAGACAATCAAGATGGTAAGAGACCAGAAAAAGTCAGTGTAAATTTATTGGCTAACGGAGAGAAAGTAAAAACGTTAGACGTGACATCTGAAACAAACTGGAAGTACGAATTTAAAGACTTACCGAAGTATGATGAAGGAAAGAAAATAGAATATACAGTGACCGAAGATCACGTAAAAGACTACACAACCGACATCAACGGAACGACAATAACGAACAAGTATACACCAGGAGAGACATCGGCAACAGTAACAAAAAATTGGGATGACAATAATAACCAAGACGGAAAACGACCAACTGAAATCAAAGTTGAGCTATATCAAGATGGAAAAGCAACAGGAAAAACGGCAATATTAAATGAATCTAATAACTGGACACATTCGTGGACAGGATTAGATGAAAAAGCAAAAGGACAACAAGTAAAATACACAGTCGATGAATTAACAAAAGTTAAAGGTTATACAACACATGTGGATAACAATGATATGGGCAACTTGATTGTGACGAATAAATATACGCCAGAAACMACATCAATTAGCGGTGAAAAAGTATGGGACGACAAAGACAATCAAGATGGTAAGAGACCAGAAAAAAGTGTAAATTTATTGGCTAACGGAGAGAAAGTAAAAACGTTAGACGTGACATCTGAAACAAACTGGAAGTACGAATTTAAAGACTTACCGAAGTATGATGAAGGAAATAAGGTAGAATATACAGTGACCGAAGATCACGTAAAAGACGACACAACAGCAGACATCAACGGTAAGACAATAACGAACAAG
>NZ_MJAA01000044.1:0-915 GCF_001743375.1 Enterobacter sp. IF2SW-B1
CTGCCGCTGAACCACTTTCTTTAGCGTAAACTGTTTGATAACGATCTGGATCATCTAAACGTTCTTTGATGTATGGTGGCAGTGGCATTTCCCCTAATTCATCTAATCTTTCTTTTAAAATACCTTCATAATGTAAACGCATGATGCGTCCACCTTGATCCATTTCTTTTATACATTCAGCTATAATTTTGCCATTACCAAAATTCAATTTATTACCAACTTTAATACGCTTAGCTGGTTTCAGTAAGACTTCCCAATCATTACCTTCAATTTGAGTTAGCATTAACATTTCAACTTTTGCACCAGTTTCTTCTTTTAAACCAAAAAGTCTAGCTGGCATTACTCGCGTATCRTTAAGCACTAATGTATCACCAGGTCTAAAATACTCAATGATATCTTTGAAATGTAAACGTTTCATTTCACCAGTTTCTCTATCCATGACTAATAAACGACTATGATCACGATCTTTTAAAGGCGTTTGAGCAATTAATGATTCTGGTAAGTCATAGTCAAATTCTTCAATATTCACGTTATTCTCTCTCCTCATTCGACTTTGCAAAATGTTCATAAGCTAATGGTGTTGCTTTTCTGCCACGTGGCGTACGTTCTAAAAAGCCTTTCTGAATAAGAAATGGCTCATAAACGTCCTCAATTGTAATACGTTCTTCGCCAATTGTTACRGCAATCGTATCTAAACCAACAGGYCCACCATTATACTGCTTAATAATACAGTTCATCATTTTATGATCAATGTAATCTAGTCCGTGTTGATCAACTTGAAGTAAACCTAATGCGTGCTTTGTTGTTTCAATGTATATTTGTTCATCTTCATTCACTTGCTGGAAGTCTCTTACCCGTTTCAATAGTCGATTTGCTACTCTTGGAGTCCCTCTAGAACGTTTAGCAAGTTCAATG
>NZ_MJAA01000045.1:0-907 GCF_001743375.1 Enterobacter sp. IF2SW-B1
AAATCCTGACATTGAGAATGGCTTTATTTATACTGGTGACATACATATTGTACTTGTACAAATATTATGTGTAACAGCAGTTGTAATTTTTAGTATCGTCATGACGTTTATTATTGCGAAAGTAATTAAATTAATTACACCATTATCTGTTACGGAACAGGAAACGAATATAGGATTAGACAAGATTGTTCACGGTGAACATGCTTACTTTGAAGGTGAGCTAAATAGATTCAATAAACATATTCGATATTAGAATATATACATAGAATATTCATTGTCCTGACATTTAACTAAAGGTTGATGTTGGGACATTTTGTTATACAGAAATTTTATTTTGAAATCTTTTTATGAAAGAAGCAGAAATATTATTTAAAGCGGTTACACATATGCTAAAATAAGGCTAAGTGTCATAAATAATGATAGGTGAATAAGTATGAAAAATATATCTGATATTGCCAAATTGGCAGGCGTTTCAAAAAGTACAGTATCTAGATTTTTAAATAATGGATCTATAAGTAAAAAAACAAGTGAAAAATTAACAAAAATTATAGCAGAGCATGACTATCAACCGAATCAATTTGCTCAAAGCTTAAGAGCGAGACAAACACACCTTATTGGTGCCATTATACCTAGAATGAATTCATATGCAGTAGATGAAACAATCAAAGGATTGGCAAAACAATGCCAAAAATATGAATCACAATTAATTTTAAATTATACAGGTTTAAATATCGAAGCAGAAATACAAGCGCTTGAAACATTAGCACGCAGTAAAGTAGATGGTATTGTTTTAATGGCTACAGACATAACAGAAAAACATATTGAAGTCATTAATAAAATGAATGTACCAATCGTTATTGTTGGTCAACAACATGAACAACTTCATAGTATTGTGCATGATGATTAT
>NZ_MJAA01000046.1:0-895 GCF_001743375.1 Enterobacter sp. IF2SW-B1
AGCGTTTTTTTCCATCTTTAATGCCTTTTGCTAATTCTGATTTGCCGTTACCTGTTTCTACTAATGCATGGCTAACAAGATAAATGACATTAACCTCATATTTTTCTTGAGCTTCTAGAAAAACTTTCCCTCGATTTTCTAAAATCCCCTTACCTTTTAGCAATTGATTAACTTCAGATTCCGACATTGGCACTTTTTCTGTGATATCCATATACTTCAAATCATTGTCTTTATGTGAAATAGTCATTGCTTTAGCAATTTCATTATTA
This sequence comes from Enterobacter sp. IF2SW-B1, assembly GCF_001743375.1. NCBI lineage: Bacteria > Pseudomonadati > Pseudomonadota > Gammaproteobacteria > Enterobacterales > Enterobacteriaceae > Enterobacter > Enterobacter sp. IF2SW-B1. The sequence continues at coordinate 270 of NZ_MJAA01000046.1, forward strand.
TTTGCTTCAACAAATTTACCATCCTCTTCTTTTGTCTGTACAATACCTTTCCCTTGTTGCATTGAAACAGCCTCATCAAAAGAGTAATTCACATCATTTTTAAACAATTTAGTTTCATTCACGATGAGTAATACAGCAAAAACAACTAAAATAACTATCAATAGTAGCGTTGAAGTGCGTAACTTGAAATTTTTCTTCATATAGACAAAACCTCATTTTTCTTACTTAGACAATAAAAAATATGCCACTACAATCGCTAATATTACGATTAAAAAAGAAGCATTAACGATTACTTTCATCGTTGTTCTATCTCTGAACATCATATTAAAGACAACTAGACTAATTGATAATGAAACAGCAAAAAAAGTAATAGCTAACACTAATTTCATCATAAATAGACAGACTAAACCTATGACTAATAATGTATTAGAAATTACAGCTGACGTTTTTAACATTCTCGAATTAATATGCACTCACCCTTTTTATTTAAATAACTTACATAATCATAATAATACATGATGTTTCATAGCCCTGTCGATGGTTGATTATCAATAGCACATGATTTTCTCGATTCTCAAAAATATTGTTTAAAGTTTGATGAAGACTCGGATACAAATAATATTTCA
>NZ_MJAA01000047.1:0-888 GCF_001743375.1 Enterobacter sp. IF2SW-B1
CTAAACCTAATATTTGTTGATTCTCCAATAGCTTATTTAATGTATTAACATTGCTATTTTGCTGATCTAGTTGTTTAGTTAGATTCTCAATATATTTTTCATCATTTTTAGTTCTAGTTTCAAAGATTTCCATTTGCTTTTCTAATTCATTTGTTTTTAATGTTTCGAAACTGTTTAAATTATTATATATATATATGCTTTTTAACTTCTGCAGTATTTTTATCAAACATTTCTTTTTTATTGATTCTTTATTTTGCGTTCTACTTTCCTTCTTAGCGATTTTTTTCTTTAATTTTTAAACAATCATTATCATTAATGTAATTAATTCCATTTTCTTTTTCAAAAGATATATTTAAGCTTTTGGCATTATTAACTATAGTTTACTTAGTTACATCCAATTCATCAGCAGGCATTTCAATAGTTTTCATAATATCCTCCCTTAGGCACCTAATTTACCACCTATTAATTCCCTGATCTTTTACCGGCTAAAATTACTACCTAAACAACTAATTAACCACCTAACGAGTATTTTCAGCGCTTAATTTAATACCAAATTAATGAACTTTGCCATTTTTAGGTTGTAATATGCTTTTAACTACCAAAAGTATTTTTTACTAACGAAAAATATATGAAATTAAGTAATAATGCAAAAATTGCTTATGCATTGTTAAAAGATAGATTAGAATTATCAATTAAAAATAATTGGTTTGATGAAAATGGTGATATATTTTTCATCTTCACAAACGAAAACTCAAAACTATATTAAATTGTCACGAGGGTAAATTAACAAAAATAAAAAAAGAATTATCTAAAGCTGATCTTTTAGAACAAGTAAGATGTGGTCAAGGTAAAACAAATAAATTATATTTGAAGAATCTTACAATTACT
>NZ_MJAA01000048.1:0-883 GCF_001743375.1 Enterobacter sp. IF2SW-B1
GTGGTTTGATAGTTGTGTTTGTTGTAGGTTTATTGAGTTTTTCTGAAAGAATTCAAGATAAAAAAAATGATGAACGATATATTTTAAAGATGATTGGACCAGCATGCATGATCTTTGGTGTTTTATTATATACATTCACATTGTGGACTGGATTGATTTCGGGATTGATAGGTATTTTATTATCTTTTGTAGGGTTCATTTTAATTATTTTCCAAAATTTATCTAAAGAATAATATTCAATCAATTTCAGCTATGAAGAATGAGTAATAATGAAAAATCTAGTGTTTTATCACCATTTAATATAACCATTAATAATTTAGGTTGTATTAATTCAAAAAAGTAAAGTTTTTTAATATGTTTATTTTTAAATTAAATAGAATAAAAARGCGTTCAATTAGTCATTCTTATTGTGTATAATATTTATATAAAATTAAACATACTAAGATTAGCTATGCAGAAATCTATGACAATAGATTTTTTCATAGCTATTTTTATAGTTATAGAGAGGAGTAGACTGTGCGTTCTCTTGGGTCTTAAACCCGTATAAAAAACAAGTCAGCTTTACTCTCGGCTTTTGAAATTCGTTTGAAGTATGTTGGGTTCTTGAAACCGTGTAGAGGAAAATGAAATGAGAAAGGTTAAGTAAAGTTCTCACTTCTCAATTTTTTAGAGGATGCTATATTTATCAATTACTTAGGTGTTGATATTAGTAAAAGAAGTAGTGTCGTAGCTTATTATCATAACAATCAATTTCAAAGAGAATTTACCATTCAAAATAATAAAAATGGTTATAATTATTTATTAAAGYATTTGAATAATTTAGACCACCTACAAAACATTTTTGAATCTACTCGTATTTATTCAAGATGTATGACTCGATTTT
>NZ_MJAA01000049.1:0-879 GCF_001743375.1 Enterobacter sp. IF2SW-B1
TATAAGAACATAAACAGTAATTTGTATTATAGTAATAGGTTTAAGTTTAAATAAATTCTATTTACTCATCAAAGTATGTGTTAGATTGCTATTTTTTTACTATCACTATCTAAGTAGTACTTTATACATGTTCTATACACAAATGTAAACTACACATGTGTTAATTACATTTGTGTAACTTACACGACTATTTTTCAATTATCAAAATTAGATCGTTTTTGACACAAATCCCCTTAACTAAAAGTTAAGAGGATTTGTTTGGATATTATAGTCTTTAAACTTGTGTTATAATCAATGTGTGATAATTATCAAAAAATATGAGTTTTTAGACTCTGAGAGACGTCTTTATTTACATCGATAAATAAATTTGTTAATCAGTATCCATAAAATGATAGATAAAGGGTGAAAGGGAAATGGCCAAAATTGGTTATGCACGTGTATCAACACAAGATCAAAGTCTCGATGGACAAATTGATACACTTGAAGAATATGGTTGCGAACGTATCTTTAGCGAAAAAGCGAGTGGTCGCAAAACGAAAAGAACAGAACTTGATAAATGTTTAGACTATTTACGTGAAGGAGATATTCTTGTTATTTATAAACTAGATCGTCTTGGACGTACGACAAAACAATTAATCGAGTTGTCTCAATGGTTGGATGACAATAGTATTGATTTACATATTATTGATATGAATGTATCGACTAAAGATGCGATGGGCAAGATGTTTTACACTATGATGAGTGCATTCGCTGAACTTGAAGCTAACTTATTAAGTGAACGAACGAAAAAAGGGGTAGAAGCAGCACGAGCAAGGGGCCGAAAAGGTGGAAGGCCTTCCTTACCAGATCACAAAAAACGTGAAATTAAATTTTTATATG
>NZ_MJAA01000005.1:0-306837 GCF_001743375.1 Enterobacter sp. IF2SW-B1
GAAGCATCACAGCGAATGGCTTAAAGACGGTACATCAGCTCTTTGGCAGGCAGCGCTTGATGAACAGGCGAAGAAATATCCTGATCTGGCACTATTCAACCGTGACTTCATCAATAAACTGGTGTGGATGAAGGATGTACCAGAGATCCGTAGCAGTGAAGCTCTGTGGCATATGCATCCGGTGGTATTTCTTGATGCGCTAAAAATGCAGTCTCGAAGAGGTGTAATCAGACCCCGAAATGTCCAAGATTTTCTGGACATGGCTTCGGATTCAGCAGAACAAGCCGCTGCTAAATGGGGAGTACCAGCTTCCGTGTTACTCGCACAATCAGCTTTGGAATCCGGCTGGGGGAAACATGTCAAAAATAATGCATACTTTGGCATTAAAGGCAAATCACCAACTGGAAACAGTACGTCATTTGGCACAACAGAAGTCATCAACGGCAAGGTAATTCATATTAAAGATACTTTTCGTGCATACGCAGATTACGCGGAGTCGGCTGATGATTACGGTCGTTTTTTGAACGAAAACAAACGATATAAACCCGCATTCATTCACACGACTGAGCCAAACCAATTCATCACTGAAATAGCTAAAGCTGGCTATGCAACTGATCCTGATTATGCACCAAAACTTATCCGTCTTATGGAGCGATATGATTTATATGAATTTGATAAATAAAATATTTTTTATATCTTCAGTTTGTTACTGCCTCTCTGCGCTTGGCTCGGAAAACGATGAAATGGTGCTAAAGGCATATGATGCTATCCATGATAACCGTCTAACGTCAGTCAAGGATGAATGCCTAGCATTTGATGTTGATGATAATAATGATGGTTATATTCTAATCCCTGTTCGCGAGAATCATTCAAAGCCACAATGCGGCGGCGATACTGGAACATCAGCAAAATTATTTGACCTACGCATAAGGAAATCTGATGGTCGTATTTACACAAACCAAGGAAGTGATCCAGATGATTTTAGAACATTGCCTGCTCCGAATTCAAAATGCAGTGGCGCTAATAGAATAGCGGCTGCAATGCAGAAAAAAATACCGTCTGACAATTCAGGTTATGTCATTCACAATGCTGGGAGAACATATTTTTATAGTGCACCTGATGAAAGCTGTAAGATTAAAGATCTCTTTTTAGTGCAAGGGGACTTAGTCAACGTTTATGCCGATTATAATGGTTTTTCCTCAATCATGTATTTCACAAAAAATGGCGATCCTGTGTCCGGTTGGATTCATTCAGACACCCTAAAACCCACAAGGGCAGGTATTGGTCCAAAAAAGCCGTAACGAAGGAGTGATAATGAGAAAATATTTCCCATTGGTCTTACTGATCTTAAGCAATCGTGCCTTAGCCAGTAAGTTAAGATGCGGCTGGTTACAAAACCCCAGTCCAGCCAATCAGTGGCTCACCGATCGAGACGGTACATGGGATATTTCCTTGCAAGGTGGTAATTCTTCATCAGGAGTAGAAAATCTAAAAGAATTTCTGACGATCAATATGTTAGAACTAATGGAAATTACGGATATGGAAGCGCCTGTATCAGGGGTGATGTGAACACCAAGGAGAAAAAAATCACTCAAATATACAGTTCCAAAGTACTCCCACTTGAGCGCTGTCAGTCAGATAAAAAACTCCCCCTTCCCTAAACATTTAAGCATACGCGGAGGCATTCCCTCCGCGAGTATTATTTTTTCCGCTTAAAACCGCCCCTTCCAAGCATCCGTCGCTTACTAACGAAAGCCTGATGATTTTAAGATTGCCAAACCTAGCTTTAACAAACATATGAAAAGGTTCGGGGCCATCATGACGTCCAGTCTGGTTAGGCGGCGAAGGTTTTTAACATACAATCACAAAAACTAAGGAATAACTTGAGAAATTGTATTACTTACCAAGTAAAAAATTTTTTATTTCACCCAATCCAGATCATAGACGCAGCATCTCGCGCCCATTATGATGCCAGGCCGCGTCAGGGAGAACTGACGCGGGTTTAACCATTTCACCATTTTAATGATGATTTTTTTGAGGACTTATGGGCAACACTAAGTTGGCTAATCCGGCTCCGCTGGGCCTGATGGGTTTTGGCATGACCACCATTCTGCTGAACCTGCACAACATCGGGATGTTCCCGATGGACGGCGTAATCCTGGCGATGGGCATTTTTTACGGCGGTATCGCGCAAATCTTCGCGGGCCTGCTGGAATATAAGAAAGGCAACACCTTCGGCTTAACTGCATTCACCTCTTACGGCTCGTTCTGGCTGACCCTGGTCGCCATCCTGCTGATGCCTAAAATGGGCCTGGCAGACGCGGCAAACGCCCACTTCCTGGGCGTCTATCTGGGCCTGTGGGGGGTCTTTACCCTGTTCATGTTCTTCGGCACCCTGAAAGGCAACCGCGCGCTGCAGTTCGTCTTCCTGAGTCTGACCGTGCTGTTCGCCCTGCTGGCGATTGGCCACCTGGCGGATAACGAAGGCATCGTTCACGTAGCAGGCTGGATTGGCCTGGTGTGCGGCGCAAGCGCTATCTACCTGGCAATGGGTGAAGTGCTGAACGAACAGTTTGACCGCACCATTTTACCTATTGGTGAAAAACACTGATCCCTCTGTCGTGCCCGCCTCGCGGGCACGATATTCCCCCGCCTGACGAAGCCAAACCCCTAATCCCAGCCCCATCAGCGAGAGCGCGAGTACATACCAGGCAGGCGCCATCGGCGACACCCCCATCATCACCGTGACCACTATCGGCGTCAGCCCGCCGAAAATGGCATACGCGACGTTATAAGAGAACGATATCCCGGTGAAGCGAACCTCCGGCGGGAAGGCGCGCACCATGACGTAAGGCACAGCCCCCACGACGCCCACGCACAGTCCGACCACGCCGTACAGCAGGAACAGCTGTTCAGGATGACTGCCCGCAAGATGGTAAAACGCCCAGCTCGACGCGGCCAGCAGCAGGCTGCCGACAATAAAGGTCAGGCTGGCACCGAAACGATCCGCCGCCAGTCCGGCGGCCAGACAGCCAAAGCAGAGCATAATTGTCGCAATACTGTTTGCCTGTAAGGTCACGGCAGGGGCAAAACCGTACTGTTTCTGCAGCCACACCGGCGACATCAAAATCACCACCACGATGCCCGCCGACAGCAGCCAGGTGAGCAGCATCGACACCACCACCGCTTTTTTATGACGCACCACAACGGCTTTGACCGGCAACTCCTGCGCCAGCGCTTTACGCTGCTGCATTTCGAGGAAAATCGGCGTCTCCTGCAGCCAGCGGCGCAGGTACATTGCCACCAGGCCAAACGCCCCGCCCAGCAGGAACGGAATACGCCAGCCCCAGTCGTGCACGGCCTGCTGCGTCATGCTGGTGTTGACTATCGTCGCCACCACCGACCCCAACAGGATCCCGACGGTCAGCCCCGCCGTTAACGTTCCGCAGGCGATCCCGATGCGGCGGGCAGGAACGTGCTCCGCCACAAACACCCAGGCCCCCGGCACTTCCCCGCCGATGGCCGCGCCCTGAAGAATGCGCATCAGCAGCAGCAATAGCGGGGCGAGAATGCCCATGGAGGCATAGGTGGGCAGCAGGCCGATCGCCAGCGTCGGCACCGCCATCAGCAGGATGCTCAGGGTAAACATCTTCTTACGCCCGACAATATCGCCAAAGTGGGCCATGACGATGCCGCCCAGCGGACGTGCCAGATACCCGGCAGCAAAGATGCCGAAGGTTTGCACCTGACGCAGCCATTCTGGAATATCCGCCGGGAAGAAGAGCGCCCCCACCACGGCGGCGAAGAAGACAAAGATAATGAAGTCGTAAAACTCCAGCGCGCCACCTAAGGCGGCGAGCGTAAGCGTTTTGTAGTCCTGTCGATTCAGAGGTCGGGTGTTATGTGACATAGCGAACCATTGTGCATGTGTTGTGGATTATTTTTTACAGCAATCGTAAAGAAAAAATTACTATATCGTAAATCCATTTACACGCTACTGCGGCTGGCGCTAATGTCACATTTTAGTAAATTTCAGGAGATTGTCTCGCGGCGTGCGCTTTTAGGACGAAATGCTGCTACCACTTTGTCGTCAGTTTCCACGTACGGCCCGTCAAGCAGTTGTATACAATACGGTACACTTGCAAATATGCCGTGCACGATGACGCGACCGTCCTCGGCTTTTAATCCTTCAAGCGTCTCTTTGATCGACTTTGGCTGCCCCGGCAGGTTCAGTATCAGCGCCTGTTTGCGGATCACCCCCACCTGGCGGGAAAGGATTGCCGTCGGGACAAAGTGTAGACTGATCTGGCGCATCTGTTCGCCGAAGCCCGGCATTTCACGGTCGGCGATAGCCAGCGTCGCGTCCGGCGTCACATCACGACGCGCGGGGCCGGTTCCACCCGTGGTTAGCACAAGGTGACAGCTCATCTCATCCACCAGCTCGCACAGGGTCTGCTCAATGATCGGCTGTTCGTCGGGGATAAGGCGAGTCTGGATCTCAAACGGGGTGGTCAGCGCGCTTGCCAGCCACTCTTTCAGAGCGGGGATGCCTTTATCCTGGTAAACGCCGCTGGAGGCGCGGTCAGAAATCGACACTAAGCCGATGCGTAAGGTATTCATATTCATTCCATTCAAAAAGTACTGATTAAAGGGAATGATACACGCAGAGGGAAAATTCAGACAGAGGACAGGAGAAGACGCGTGACCGGGAGCCCGGTCACGCAGAATGATTACAGCAGGTCGCCGATCATTTTTTCCAGTTTTTCTTGGTCGATAGCAAACTTGCGGATACCGTCCGCCAGTTTGTCTACAGCCATTGGATCCTGGTTGTGCTGCCACAGGAACTCGGATTCGGTGATGCGCTCCGGGCGCGCCTTCACTTCGCCGGTGTAAGACAGCTTACGCTCGATAGCACCTTCGCTTTCTGCCAGCTCTTTCAGCAGCGCAGGGGCGATGGTCAGACGGTCACAGCCAGCCAGCTCAATGATTTCGCCCACGTTACGGAAGCTTGCCCCCATAACCACGGTCTCATAGCCATGCTGTTTGTAGTATTCGTAGATTTCAGTCACGGAAATCACGCCTGGATCTTCAGACGCTGCGTACTCTTTCTTGTCGGTGTTGGCTTTGTACCAGTCCAGAATACGGCCCACGAACGGAGAAATGAGGTACACGCCTGCTTCCGCACATGCACGCGCCTGCGCGAAGGAGAACAGCAGGGTCAGGTTACAGTTGATGCCTTCTTTTTCCAGCTGCTCGGCAGCGCGAATGCCCTGCCAGGTCGACGCCAGTTTGATCAGGATACGGTCGTTGCTAATGCCCGCGTCGTTGTACAGTTTGATCAGGCGTTTTGCTTTCGCGATTGACGCTTCGGTGTCGTAGGAGAGACGTGCATCCACTTCGGTAGAGATACGGCCCGGAACCAGCTTCAGGATTTCCAGACCGATGTTCACTGCCAGTTTATCGGTAGCATCCACAACCTGCTGCGCACGGTCATTGCTCTGTGCTTTCGCCCAGGTCACAGCCTCGTCGATCAGTTTGCGATACTCAGGGATCTGTGCGGCGTTAAGGATCAGAGAAGGGTTAGTTGTGGCATCCTGCGGCTGGTACAGCTTCATTGCCGCGATATCTCCGGTGTCAGCTACGACAGTGGTGAACTGACGAAGGGAGGTCAATTTATCCGTCATGATAGTGTTTCTCTTTTAACGTGCCCTGGATAATTCACGCTACCGACAGCATGCCTGCAGCGGAAAAATGACAGGTTTACTTGTTAGGGGGATGTAACCGGTCTGCCCTGATGATAACACGACGGAGGGGTAGCGCAACCGCAGACAGTGCGCTTAGGCAGAGTATGATAAACTCAAAATATTAACAGGCTGCTAAGCAACAGCATGCCCAATCAGTGGTAGCGCTTACATATTCACGTTGGCATCAACAAGAGGGACGTTAATGCCTGATTTCCTTTTCTTTATTAACGAAGTCCTCTGGGGTTCGATAATGATCTACCTGCTTCTGGGAGCAGGTATCTGGTTTACGCTACGCAGTGGGTTTATCCAGTTTCGCTATATTCGCAAGTTTGGCAGAAGTCTGAAAAACAGCGTCACGCCCCAGCCGGGCGGATTAACATCGTTCCAGGCGCTGTGTACCAGCCTGGCTGCCCGCCTCGGTAGCGGAAACCTGGCGGGCGTTGCGCTGGCCATCAGCGCCGGTGGGCCAGGCGCGGTGTTCTGGATGTGGGTCACGGCGCTTCTCGGAATGGCTACCTCTTTTGCCGAAAGTTCGCTGGCGCAGCTCTACAAAGAGAAAGACAGAAACGGGCAGTTTCGCGGCGGTCCGGCCTGGTATATGGCGCGTGGCTTAGGAATGCGCTGGATGGGCGTTCTGTTCTCGCTTTTTTTACTGCTCGCGTACGGTCTTATTTTTAATACCGTGCAGTCAAACTCCGTCGCCCATGCCCTGCGCTATACCTTCTCCTGCCCGGAGTGGATCACCGGCATCGGTTTAGCCCTCTTTGTTTTGCTCACCATTTCTGCCGGCCTGAAAGGCGTTGCCCGCCTGATGCAGTGGCTGGTTCCCATCATGGCGTTGCTTTGGGTTGCCGCGAGCCTGGTCGTCGCTGCGCTGCATGCCGACCAGGTTCCGGGCGTGATTGCGACCATCTTTAAAAGCGCCTTTGGCTGGCGTGAGGTGGCCTCAGGCGCGCTGGGTTACACCCTGAGCCAGGCGCTGATGGCAGGTTTTCAGCGAGGCATGTTCTCCAATGAAGCCGGGATGGGCTCCACTCCCAACGCCGCCGCGGCCGCCTCTTCCTGGCCGCCGCACCCGGCAGCGCAGGGTATCGTGCAGATGATAGGCGTGTTTATGGATACCGTTATTATCTGTTCCGCCAGCGCCATGATCCTCCTGCTGGCCGGTCCTGTCGCGCATGACTCGGATATCGACGGAATACAGCTTCTTCAGCAGGCGCTGGTGAACCTGACCGGCGGCTGGGGTTCGGGATTTGTCTCGCTCATTCTGATGCTGTTCGCCTTCAGTTCGATTGTGGTGAATTACCTGTATGCCGAAAATAACCTTATCTTCCTGAAATACGACTCTCGTCCGGCCATCCTCCTGCTTCGCCTGGGCGTAGTACTGATGGTGATCGCGGGCTCCCTTCTGAATATGCCGCTGGTCTGGCAGCTGGCGGATGTCATTATGGCGCTAATGGCAATCACTAACCTGACGGCGATCCTGCTGCTCTCGCCCGTTGTGAACCTTATTGCCAGGGATTATCTTCGCCAGCGCAAGCTGGGCGTTCCCCCGGTATTTGATGCCGCACGCTATCCCGAAATTCAGTCACAGCTTGCCCCCGGCACCTGGGATGATTTGCCCCGGCGATAACAGCTATCGATCAATTCAGGGCGATTTTTTGTTAAAGTCGCTCTAAATTTCCTGCAAGGACTGGATATGCTGATTCTGATTTCACCTGCAAAAACGCTCGACTACCAGAGCCCGCTCGCCACCGAGCGTTATACCCAGCCAGAACTGCTGGACTATTCGCAACAGCTGATCCGCGAAGCGCGCAAGCTCTCTGCGCCGCAAATCGCCTCGCTGATGAGCATCAGCGACAAGCTGGCAGACCTGAACGCGACCCGGTTCCACGAGTGGCACCCGGATTTCACCCCCGCCAACGCGCGCCAGGCGATCCTGGCGTTTAAGGGCGATGTTTACACCGGCCTGCAGGCGGAAGATTTTAGCGAAGCCGACTTTGATTTTGCCCAGCAGCATCTGCGCATGCTGTCGGGCCTGTATGGCGTACTGCGCCCGCTGGATCTGATGCAGCCATATCGTCTGGAGATGGGGATTCGCCTGGAAAACGCCAAAGGCAAAGACCTTTACCATTTCTGGGGCGACATCATCACCGACAAGCTGAACGCGGCGCTGCATGCTCAGGGTGATAACGTGGTGGTTAACCTGGCATCCGATGAGTACTACAAGTCGGTGAAGCCTAAAAAGCTGAACGCGGAGATCGTTAAGCCGGTCTTCCTTGATGAGAAGAACGGCAAGTTCAAGGTCATCAGCTTCTATGCGAAAAAAGCGCGTGGCCTGATGAGCCGCTACATCATTCAGAACCGCCTGACGAAGCCGGAGCAGTTAACGGGATTCAACACCGACGGCTATTTCTTTGACGAGGCGTCGTCAGGGAAAGGTGAGCTGGTATTTAAGCGCCACGAGCAGTAAAACTAAACCCCGCCATCTGGCGGGGTTTTGCGTTAATGGTGCTTCCAGTCCGGGCCCGGACGGTGGTCGTCGTGATGATGGTCGTGTCGGTCATCACGATCGCGATGCTCGTCATGCGGACGCCAATGGTTATCGCGCCAGTCATAATGCGCCTTCCACCAGTCGTGGTCGCGCCAGCGGCCGCCATCCCAGTAATGCCCGCTATTGTCCCGATCGCCAATCTGCAGTTTTACCGCAGGTACGAGAGTAATTTCAGATGCTTGTACCGCCATGGGGGCGACCAGCACCAGAGAAAGCGCGATGAGTGCAGGTTTTAGTGTAGACACAGGTGACTCCTTATTCTTCTTGCCCAACGTGGGCCGATGTAAGGAGAGTACGCGAGGGGAACGGTGGATGTTATTCTCTGCAATCCTAAACGCTAAGTGACCGCATTTATTGGGAATTTCTGCTTTTTTCCTGCAATTTTTCTCCTTAATTTCTTCATAAAAAAAGCCGGGTGGCGCTGCGCTTACCCGGCCTACGGCCATCTCGTCGTTGTAGGCCCGGTAAGGCGTAGCGCCACCGGGCAACAAAATCACGCGCGCGTCATCATCAGATTCCGCAGTGCCGCAAAATCCGCCGGCAGCTCATGAGACAGCAGCGGCAGGTCGGCGCGCTCGGCCAGCTCTTTTGGCAGCGGCAGCGTTTCGCCCAGAATATCTTCCACGCTCTCTTTGAACTTCGCCGGATGCGCGGTGCCCAGGAACAGGCCATATTCACCCGGGTTAAGCTGGTCGCGCAGCGCGCGGTATGCAATTGCCGCGTGCGGCTCAGAGGTGTAGCCCACCGCTTTCAGCTCGCGCATGGTGGCTTTGGTGGTTTCGTCCGTCACCGCAGCGTAGCCCAGGTCACCCAGACGCCACACCTTGCGGCGGAACAGCTCTTCCACGCGCGGCCAGTTGTTCGGCTGCGACACGTCCATGGCATTGGAGAGCGTCGCCTGCGTGGCGTTAGGCGCCCATTTGCCGTCTTTCAGGAAGCGTGGCACGGTATCGTTGGCGTTGGTGGCAGCGATAAAGCGTTTCACCGGCAGACCGAGAGATTTCGCCAGCAGCCCCGCCGTCAGGTCGCCGAAGTTGCCGCTTGGTACGGAAACTACCAGCTGATTGCGCGCTTCCTGCGGCAGCTGAGCCACCGCTTCGAAGTAGTAGCAGATCTGCGCCAGCAGGCGGCTGATGTTGATGGAGTTCGCCGAGTTCAGCCCCAGCGCGGCCTTCAGCTCTTCATCATCGAACGCTTGCTTGACCAGCGCCTGGCAGGCATCGAAATCGCCGTCGATCGCCACGGTTTCAATGTTGCCGCCGAGGGTGCAGAACAGTTTTTCCTGCAACGGGCTGATCTTGCCTTTCGGATAGAGGATCACCACGCGGACGTTTTTCAGGCCGTAGAACGCGTGTGCCACCGCCGCACCGGTATCACCGGAGGTGGCGGTCAGGATGGTCACCGGCTTGTCGCCGCTGATGTGGGTCAGCATCTGCGCCATAAAGCGGCCGCCGAAGTCTTTAAACGCCAGGGTCGGGCCGTGGAACAGCTCCAGACAACCGACGTCAGGCTCAACCTGCTTAACCGGAGCCGGGAAAGCAAACGCCGCACGCACGCGCTCTTCCAGCAGCTCCTGCGGGATTTCATCGCCAATAAACGCAGACAGAATTTTGGTGCTGCGGGTGACAAAGCCCAGCTTCAGCAGCTCATCGATTTCGGTCAGCTGAAATTCCGGCAGGTCGTGCGGGAAAAACAGCCCCTGATTTTTGCCCAGCCCCTGAGTCACCGCCTGCGCGAAGCTGACCTGCTCGTTATGATCTTTAAGGTTGTAGAGTTTCATTCGTTATCCCAGTACTCGTGCGCCAGCCGTGTCCAGACGGCAAATATGAACAAAGCCTTCCTGATTTTGCAGGTAGTGTTTAGAGAGCCAGTCCGCCACGCGCTGCGCGGTGTCTGGCTTATCGCACAGGGCGAACAGCGTCGGGCCGGAGCCGGAGATGCCGCACGCCTGCGCGCCGATATCCATTGAAGCCTGTCGCGCCTCGTTAAAGCCGGGTAGCAGCTTCGTACGGTACGGCTCGGCAATGACGTCTTTCATCAGCTTCGCCGCCAGCTGCGGCTGGCGGGTGTAGCAGGCGTGAATAAAGCCCGCCAGGTGACGCCCGTGGGCGATACAGTCCTGGCGACGATACTGCGCAGGCAGGATCGCACGCGCTTCCGCGGTAGAGACCTTGATGCCCGGATACGCCAGCACCCACAGCCATTCATCAAACCCTGGCACCTGCTGGCTGATGATGCCATTTTCTTCAATCATCAGCTGCATGCCGCCGAGGAAGCACGGCGCCACGTTATCGTAATGAATACTGCCGGAGATGCGCCCTTCCAGCTCGCCCATCAGCGCCAGCAGACGGCTATTATTCAGCGGCTTGCCGCAGTGCTCGTTCATCGCCACCAGCGCGGCGACTACCGAACACGCGCTGGAGCCCAGACCCGAACCAATCGGCATGCTTTTTTCCAGCGTCATGGCGACCGGCACGTTTTTGCCGATCTCCTGACAGAAGCGCTCCCAGCACTGATAAACGATATTCTCGCGTGGTTCAGGCGGCAGCTTACTGGCGAAACGGCCGACGTTATTCAGGCTGAAGCTTTCTGCCGCCTCAACCGTTACCGTATCGCCCAGCAGCGAACCATCCACCGGCGTCACCGCCGCACCCAGCACGTCAAATCCGACGCTCATATTGGCGCTGGAAGCCGGGGCATATACTTTAACCATCTTAAACTCCTAACTTCCATGACAGGGTACGCAGCAGGTCGGCAAACACGCCCGCCGCCGTCACATCATTCCCTGCGCCATAGCCGCGAAGCACCAGCGGCAATGGCTGATAATAGTGGCTGTAAAACGCGAGGGCGTTTTCGCCGTTTTTGACTTTGTACAGCGGGTCGTTACCATCCACTTCGGCAATCTTCACCCGGCATACGCCGTCCTCTTCAATGTTGCCAACATAGCGCAATACCTTACCTTCATCACGGGCTTTCGCAACGCGTGCGGCAAAGGCATCGTCAAGCTGAGGTAAATTCGCCATAAAGGTGCTGACATCGCCGCTGGTGTCAAACTCGGCTGGCAGCACCGGTTCAATCACGATATCCGAAAGCTCCAGCTCGCGGCCCGTTTCGCGCACCAGGATCAGCAGCTTGCGCGCCACGTCCATCCCGGAGAGATCGTCGCGCGGATCTGGCTCGGTGTAGCCCAGCTCGCGCGCGGCACGGGTGGCTTCCGACAGGCTCATCCCTTCATCCAGCTTGCCGAAGATAAACGACAGGGAGCCGGAGAGGATGCCGGAGAAACGCTGCAGTTCGTCGCCCGCGTTAAGCAGGTTTTGCAGGTTCTCGATGACCGGCAGGCCGGCGCCGACATTGGTGTCGTACAGGAACTTGCGGCGCGACTTGCTCGCCGCCAGGCGCAGCTGGTGATAGTAATCCATCGACGAGGTGTTGGCCTTTTTGTTCGGCGTCACCACGTGGAAGCCTTCGCGCAGGAAGTCGGCGTACTGGTCGGCCACCGCCTGGTTCGAGGTACAGTCAACGATAACCGGGTTAAGCAGGTGATACTCTTTCACCAGACGGATCAGGCGCCCCAGGTTGAACGGCTCTTTCGCCTCTTCCAGCTCCGCCTGCCAGTTCTCCAGGTTCAGACCGTGAACGTTAGTAAGCAGCGCTTTCGAGTTCGCAATTCCGCAGACGCGCAGATCGATGTGCTTTTTCTTAAGCCACTCCTGCTGGCGCTTCACCTGCTCCAGCAGCGCACCGCCGACGCCGCCCACGCCAATCAGGAACAGCTCGATAACCTGATCGGTGTTGAACAGCATCTGGTGAACCACGCGCACGCCGGTGGTGGCGTCATCGTTATCCACCACCACGGAGATTGAACGCTCGGACGAGCCCTGGGCAATCGCCACGATGTTGATATTGGCCCGCGCCAGCGCGGCAAAGAATTTGGCGGAGATACCGCGCAGCGTGCGCATACCGTCGCCAACCACGGAAATCACCGCCAGGCGCTCCTGAATGGAGAGCGGCTCCAGCAGTTCCTCTTTCAGCTCCAGATAGAACTCTTCTTCCAGCGCGCGGCGGGCGCGCAGACAGTCGACCTGAGGCACGCAGAAGCTGATGCTGTATTCGGAAGAGGACTGGGTGATCAGCACCACCGAGATACCGTTGCGTGACATGGCCGCAAAAACGCGCGCCGCCATGCCGACCATCCCCTTCATCCCCGGACCGGAGACGCTGAACATTGCCATATTATTCAGGTTGGAAATGCCTTTCACCGGCAGACCATCTTCATCGCTGCTGGCACCAATCAACGTGCCTGGCGCCTGCGGGTTACCGGTGTTTTTAATCAGGCATGGGATCTGGAACTGGGCAATGGGGGAGATGGTACGCGGGTGAAGCACTTTGGCGCCGAAGTAGGAAAGCTCCATCGCTTCCTGGTAGGACATCGACTTCAGCAGCCTGGCGTCCGGCACCTGGCGCGGATCGCAGGTATAGACGCCGTCGACGTCAGTCCAGATCTCACAGCAGTCAGCGCGTAAACAGGCGGCCAGCACGGCGGCGGAGTAGTCGGATCCGTTACGGCCCAGCACTACCAGTTCACCCTTCTCATTTCCTGCGGTAAAGCCCGCCATCAGGATCATATGGTCAGAGGGGATTTTGCTCGCGGCAATACGGCGGGTTGATTCGGCAATATCAACGGTAGATTCGAGGTAGTGGCCCGCTGCCAGCAATTTCTCAACCGGATTGATCACGGTAACGTTGTGGCCGCGCGCTTCCAGCACGCCCGCCATTATGGCGATGGAGAGTTTTTCGCCCCGGCAGATCAGCGCCGCGTTGACGCTGTCCGGGCACTGGCCCAGCAGGCTGATGCCGTGCAGCACATGTTTGATCTGAGCAAACTCCTGCTCAACGAAAGACTTCAGCTGCGCGAGCGGGAAACCAGGCTGTTCCTCTGCCAGCCCCTGCAGCAGCTCGGCGAAGATACGCTCGGCATCGCTGATGTTCGGGAGTGCATCCTGGCCACCGATGGTCTTTTCAATCATCGCCACCAGATGGTTTGTGATTTTTGCCGGGGCAGAGAGCACGGTCGCAACCTGCCCCTGCCTGGCGTTGCTCTCCAGGATATCGGCAACACGCAGAAAACGTTCTGCATTTGCCACTGATGTACCGCCGAACTTCAACACTCGCATGGTTCTACCTCGTTTCCTTTAGCCGAAAAAAAAGCCCGCACTGTTCAGGTGCGGGCTTTTTTCTGTTTTTCCTGTACGCGTCAGCCCGCATCGTTACCTGTGGTAATGATGATGGTTGTGGTAATGGTGGTGATGCTGATGCGTTTCATGGATGTTGTGTACTCTGTCATTATTATCTGTCTGTGCTGTATTCTTTTAGGGTTAAAGGATCGAGCACCTTAAGTCAATGAATTTTTAATTTGATCACAATTCCGCGGACGTTCACGTCACGCTGCGTGACGTTTTATTTTCATCCGAATCCCCCAGCCGCAACCCTCCACGACAGACCATTTCGCCATAGTAAAAACTTATGACAGCATTTTACTCGGCCAATTTTTTTTCAATATCGTGTAGCAAACGGTGCAACATGGCGGTGTCCCGCTGCTCAAGACGTCCAAGGCGCTGCTGTAGCCAGTCGGCCATTTTTTGATCGTCCGCAACGCCAAGGCTCGATAAAAGACGCTCTACGCGAGCACGAAGCGCGGCCAGCTGATTTTCATTGGCGGCTTCTGTCTGGGATTGAGGGATTTGCATTAGGGAAGCTAATTGATAGCAATAGACCATTACCGCCTGGCCTAAATTCAGGGAAGGATAATCGGCTACCATCGGCGCACCGGTGAGAACGTCCGCCAGCTCAAGCTCTTCGTTGGTGAGCCCGGAATCTTCACGACCAAATACCAGCGCGGCTTTCTCAAGCCACTGGCTTTTCTCTTCCAGCATGGGCACCAGTTCAGCAGGCGTGGCGTAGTAGTGGAACTTCGCCCGGCTGCGTGCTGTGGTGGCAACGGTAAATGAAATGTCATGCAGCGCGTCGGCAAGCGTAACGTAAGTCGTTATATTATCGAGAATATCCCCCGAACCGTGCGCCACCCAGCGGGCGGCAGGCTCCAGGTGCGCAGTGCTGTCCACAATACGTAAATCGGTAAAACCCATGGTCTTCATGGCACGCGCCGCAGCGCCTATATTTTCGGCTCTGGCTGGAGCGACCAGTACAATCGACAGATGCATTTATGCTCTCTTTTTAATCAGTTAGCGGAGAAAAGTGTGATGCACTTCAACATATTACGCAGCACGAATTTACAAATTTGCAACACAAATCACCGAAATAGCGTTTCATAACAAATTAAAGACGCTAAACTATTTTGTGTCTGAACAATCAGTTAGAATGTTAACAGAAGCCTATTATCCCTATGTTTTATAATGATAATGGCAACGTGAATACCCTGTTCTGATTGGATTCGCTTTGTTTATAAATCAATCTCCGCAACTAGTTGGTTTATTGAAAAATTGTGACAAAGGCTAGCATTCGGCTACGATGATTTCATCAAACTGTTAACGTGCTACAATTGAACTTGATATATGTCAACGAAGCGTAGTTTTATTGGGTGTCTGGTGTCACTTAGCCTGTTATGTTGCTGTTAAAATGGTTAGGATGACAGCCGTTTTTGACACTGTCGGGTCCAAAGGGAAAGTACCCAAGACCAAGCTAATGATGTTGTTGACGTTGATGGAAAGTGCATCAAGAACGCAATTACGTACTTTAGTCACGTTAAGCCGATCATGTTAATTTGCGACATGTATCAGGCAGGTCAGGGACTTTTGTACTTCCTGTTTCGATTTAGTTGGCAATTTAGGTAGCAAACATGCAGACCCCGCACATTCTTATCGTTGAAGACGAGTTGGTAACACGCAACACGTTAAAGAGCATTTTCGAAGCAGAAGGCTACGATGTCTTTGAAGCGACCGATGGCGCAGAGATGCATCAGATCCTTTCTGAAAATGATATCAACCTGGTGATCATGGATATCAACCTGCCGGGCAAAAACGGTCTTCTGCTGGCGCGCGAACTGCGTGAACAGGCGAACGTCGCGTTAATGTTCCTGACGGGCCGTGATAACGAAGTTGATAAAATTCTTGGCCTGGAGATCGGTGCGGATGACTACATCACCAAACCGTTCAACCCTCGCGAGTTAACCATTCGTGCACGCAATCTGCTGTCCCGCACCATGAACCTGGGCACGGTCAGCGAAGAGCGTCGTAGCGTCGACAGCTACAAATTCAACGGCTGGGAACTTGATATCAATAGCCGTTCGCTGATTAGCCCGAACGGTGAGCAGTATAAGCTGCCGCGCAGCGAATTCCGCGCGATGCTGCACTTCTGCGAAAATCCGGGCAAAATTCAGTCCCGTGCAGAACTGCTGAAGAAAATGACCGGTCGTGAGCTGAAGCCTCATGACCGTACCGTAGACGTGACCATCCGTCGTATTCGTAAGCATTTCGAATCGACGCCTGATACGCCGGAAATCATCGCCACCATCCACGGCGAAGGGTACCGTTTCTGCGGTGATCTGCAGGAATAATCCCGCAGTTAACGCATGAAAAACGGCGCATTTGCGCCGTTTTTTTTATTTCCAGATCCGCATTGTGTCGTTATCAGGCTCTGCGGGCGGCGCAGGTCGCTTCGGCTGTGAAAGCGAATACCAGTCGAAATGACGAGTCAGGTACATGACGGCGAACAGCGCCAGCGCGAGAACCGCAGCCCCCAACAGCAGTGCGCTATCCTCCGAGCGCAGCAGGAACCACATCACCACGTCCAGCCCCAGCAAAGCCAGCACAAACAACCCGCTGCGCTTCCAGCTTTTCAGCACGGCCTGCAGGTACATTCCGTTCATCGCCGCACCAACCAAACTTGCAACTATCCAGGCTGGCGTAAACCCGACATGTTCTGATAGCGCCAATAGCACCAGATAGAACAGCACCAGGGACAGCCCCATCAGCAGATACTGCATCGGGTGCAGGCGCAGCCCGGTTAAGGTCTCGAAAACAAAGAAGGCCATAAACGTCAGCGCAATCAGCAAAATGGCGTACTTGATCGCCCGGTCAGTCAGCTGATACTGATCGGCGGGCGTGGCTACCGTAACGCTGAAGGCGGGGATCGACTCCCATGACGGCGACTCGCTTCCATTGAACCAGCTCTCAAGATTGTTCGCAAACCAGCTGCTCTGCCAGTTCGCCTGAAACCCGGTGTCACCAATTTTATGCTTCACCGGCAGATAATTACCCATAAAGCCAGGATGCGGCCAGTTGCTGTTCAGCGCCATTTCACTGCTACGTCCTACAGGTACCACGGCAAAACTTCCTGTTCCCGTCAGATTCAGCGAAATATCCATAGCAAACGTTTTTAATTCCAGCGCCTTGTCAGTCAGCGGGATATGGATACCGGGAAGCGCGCCATACACGCCTGTACCCGGCTCCACACTTAGCGTCTCGCCGTTGATACTGGAGACGTTCACCGTGCCAATGCCTCGAGCATCGCCCACGCCAACAACGATAAACGGCTGCCCCAGGGTCATCGACTCCCCTTTCAGCTGCGTCATTTTTTCCGTGTTGAACCGGGCTTTTATGTTGAGGTCGGTATTCCAGATCTGTCCGTCATAGATGCCGATATTTCGCGACTCAACGCGCTGGTTACCCTCAACGCGCAGAGACTCCGGCAGGATAAAATGCATATAGCTTTTCTTGTACTCGACTTTTTTCTCATCCTCTAACTTGTAAAAAACCTCGGTTACCGGGATCGCAATCAGCGGGCCGACCAATTTTTGCGGCCCGCTGGTGCTCTGGCGAAGCGTATTTTCGACATCGTTGCGGTAGCTTTCACGCTCTGAAATGAGGTTACTCACCATAAACAGTGGGACTAACAACAGCAGGATGCACCCCAGCAGGGTGCTTACTTTCCAGAACAGGGGGGATTTCATCATTACGTCTCCTTTGTGATGTGGAGAGCGTAACCAGGCTGTGTG
The DNA here is from genome assembly GCF_001743375.1 of Enterobacter sp. IF2SW-B1. Taxonomy (NCBI): domain Bacteria; kingdom Pseudomonadati; phylum Pseudomonadota; class Gammaproteobacteria; order Enterobacterales; family Enterobacteriaceae; genus Enterobacter; species Enterobacter sp. IF2SW-B1. Next base: position 17,315 of record NZ_MJAA01000005.1, read on the forward strand.
GGGCCAGTTTGAAGTTATGTGAAGGGACGGTGAAGTGTCAGCGTGGCTATCACGCCACCTTCATCACGATTACGCAATGTAATTTCTCCGTGGTGCAAACGCGCCACCTCCTGAACAAACGCCAGCCCGAGTCCGCTACTTTTCAACCCGTTCTCGCGCGGCAGGGAATAAAAGCGTTCAAAAATACGCTCCAGCGCATAATCCGGGATCCCGCTTCCGCTGTCGGTGACGCTCAGCCGTATCTGCCCCTGTTCTTCCCGGGCCGCCAGTTCAATGGCACCGCCCTGTGGGGTAAAATCGATAGCATTGTCCAGTAAATTACCAAGCGCCTGTTCGAGCAGGTCGGGATCGCCTTCAACAAGAAGCGAAGCGGGCTGGAGGGTCAGCGCAATCTCTTTTGCCGCCAATAGCGCCGAACGCGCGTCGGCAAGCCGTGTAAACAGCAGGTCGACGCGGACGGCCTGGAGCGTAATCTCGACCCGATTTTCAAGCCGCGCCTGAGTCAGCAGTTTTTCAACCAGCGACTGCATACTCGCGTTTTGCACCAGAATATTATCGATAAACCGCGCGGCCACCTGCGGCGGCGGCTGCTCGGTGAGAATTTCTGCCGCGCCGCGTATGGCGGCTATTGGGCTTTTCAGCTCGTGGGTCAGCGCATGGACATAATGTTCAATGTAATTTTTCCCTTCAAGGCGAATACGCATATTTTCCAGCGCCTGAGCCAGCTTGTGCAGTTCGCTACTGCCTGGATTAGGCAGCGGGAGAGGCGTATCAGTGGTCACCGAGTCGGCATAGCGCGATAACGTACTGATGGAACGATTGATCCACCAGGCGACGAGAAAACCGATCAGTAAAGCAATGCCAAGCAGCGCCCCGCCAGCCCACAGAATCCGCCTCTCGCTGCGGTGAATCACCGGCGCCATCGCGCTGTTAGGTTTCCCCACCGACAGCACGCCGATAATCTTGCCCTGCTCAACAACCGGTGCGGCAACATACATCACCGTGCTCTCCGGATCGTCGGGATGGCTCTGGGTACTGCGCGCGCCGTATTGGCCGCGAAGCGTCAGCCAGACATCGTTCCAGCGAGAGTAATCTTGCCCCACGGCCAGGCCGGCAGAATCAAACACGACGCGGCCCTGCGCATCGGTCATGTAGACGTGATACTCGTTGCGCACCTTATGAATGCCGCCGATATTGGCGCGGAAAGGCCGCTGATGGAGCTGTAAAAAGGCCTGCGCCAGTCTGCCCTGCTGCGCATTGCCCGAAAGAAGATCCTCACGCCCAACTTCGGCGAGCAAGGTCGCGGTATCGATCAACGTGCCCTCGGTTGCCCTGCGCACGCCGGGCTTCACTTCCTGAACAAAGATCGACAGCACAAACCATGCGGCGATGGCGACGATCAGGAAGTACCCCAGCAGCAAACGCATTCCGATGCGCATTAATAAAGCCCCAGGCTATAGCCCATACCGCGATGGGTGCTGATGGGTGACAGTTCCTCATTCACTGCCCGCAGTTTGGCGCGCAGGGTCTTGATGTGAGTGTCCACGGTACGATCGTAACTGTCGCCGTCTTCGCCCCACACCTTGTCCATTAACTGTTGCCGAGAGAAAACCCGTCCCGGAGCCTGTAGTAAGGTTTTAAGCAGCAAAAACTCATAGCGCGTGAGCGGTAATGCTTCACCGCACCAGCTAATTCGCGCGGCAGCTTCGTTCAGCTCAAATTGTCCAATACGCACCGTCTCCGCTGGCGCGGCGGATTTTTGCATCCGCCGTAAAATGGTCCTTACCCGGGCGCACACCTCACGCGGGGAGAAAGGCTTGGCGACGTAGTCGTCTGCGCCCATTTCCAGGCCGAGGAGTTTATCCACTTCGTCACTGCGTGCCGTCAGAAACAGCACGGGCAGTGACGGATGCTGCGCCAGAAGCTGGCGACAGAGCTCAAAGCCGCTGATGTCCGGCAGCCCGACGTCAAGAATGGCGAGCGCCGGAGCCTGCTGGCACGCCGCCTCCAGCACCGGTAAACCGCGCTCAAACGCTTTTACTGCAAATCCTTCCTGCTGAAGCATGTAGATAAGCGTATCGGCGATACTGGTTTCGTCTTCAACCAGCCAGACTACAGGTTGTTGCATGGTTCATCCCTGAATTAATGCCACGGCATAATCGGCACCGCACTAATGGCGTTTTTCGGTGACCCTTCCACCACTTTATCGGAATACGCCAGGTAGGCCAGGGTGTTGCGTTTTGCATCATAGAAACGCACCACCTGCAGCTTTTTAAACACCAGCGAGGTCCGTTTCTGGAACACCACATCGCCCTGCGCTTTGCCGTTTTTGATTTTATCGCTCAGCTCAACCGGCCCCACCTGCTGACAGGAGATCGCCGCATCGGAAGTGTCTTCCGCCAGCCCCAGGCCGCCTTTAATACCGCCCGTCTTCGCGCGGCTGACGTAGCAGGTGACGTTTTTCACGTCCGGATCGTCAAACGCCTCCACCACAATTTTGTGGTCCGGACCGAACATTTTGAACACGGTATCGACAGAACCAATCTGTTCCGCCTGCGCCGCACGGCCCGCTACCAGCAACAGGGAAGTAAGAAGCAAAGTCTTGTATTTCATATTGTTACCATTCTTTAAAATTGCATTGAGCGATTATTCAACACGTTAGTCAAAAATGTAGCAAGATCACAGGATTAGAATATATTCACCCAAAATGAGAGAGAAAAGGCATTAATGCGCAAAAAAAACACTGAATGCTAAAACATCAAAAAATGCTATTATCCGCTAACCTGTTATCAGGCACCTGCTGTTTTAAGGATGAGGATAGTATATGGATCAGGCTGGAATTATTCGCGACCTGCTCACCTGGCTGGAAGGTCATCTCGACCAGCCTTTGTCACTGGATAATGTGGCGGCTAAAGCGGGCTATTCCAAGTGGCATCTGCAAAGGATGTTCAAGGATGTCACCGGTCATGCTATCGGTGCCTATATTCGCGCACGTCGTTTATCGAAATCTGCGGTGGCATTGCGCCTGACCGCGCGGCCAATTCTGGATATTGCCCTGCAGTACCGTTTTGATTCGCAGCAGACCTTCACCCGTGCCTTTAAAAAACAGTTCTCGTTGACGCCAGCGCTCTATCGCCGCTCGCCTGACTGGAGCTCGTTTGGCATGCGTCCGCCGCTGCGTCTGGGCGAGTTCGCGATGCCGAAATACGAAATGGTCACTCTGCCGGAAACCCATCTGATCGGTACAACCCAGAGCTACTCGTGCTCTCTGGAGCAGATTTCTGAGTTCCGCCATCAGATGCGCGTCCAGTTCTGGCGCGATTTCCTGAGCCATGCGCCGGCCATTCCGCCGATCCTGTATGGCCTCAACGAAACGCACCCAAGCCAGGAAAAAGACGACGAGCAGGAGGTGTTTTACACCACCGCGCTGACGCCGGAGCTGGCGAATGGCTACATTCAGGGTTCGAAGCCGGTCGTGCTGGAAGGCGGCGAGTACGTGATGTTCTCGTATGAAGGACTGGGTACGGGCGTCCAGGAGTTTATCCTGACCGTTTACGGGACCTGCATGCCAATGCTGAATCTGAATCGCCGTAAAGGTCAGGATATCGAGCGCTACTACCCGGCGCAGGATGCCAAACCGGAAGAAGGCCCAATCAATCTGCGTATGGAATTCTTGATTCCTGTCCGTCGTTAACGCTGCAGTTCATCAAGCGCAGGGGCATCGAGATGCGAAATGTCCCCTGCCATCTCCACGACCCAGCCCGACGCCAGCCACGCGCTTTCCTGATAATCAATCCGGGAAATGGAGCAGTTACGCAGGCGTAACCGACGCTCAGCGTAAGCCGGTAACCCCAGAATGGTGCTCACCAGGCAGCCGAGCGCGATACCGTGACTCACCAGCAGCGGACGGCTTCCTGCCGGAAGCTTGAGGCATTCCGCCAGCGCGGCATGCATACGCACGCTCAGCTCCTGCATGGATTCCCCTTCAGGAATACGACCATCTTCGGTACCGTTCACCAGCGTGCGGCGCCAGCCCTCTTCCGTTTCCGTCAGCGTATCAATATGGCGCTTTTCCAGCACGCCCATATCCAGCTCGCGCAGGCGCGGCTCAAGCATCACATCGCAGCCGCAGGCGTCGGCAATGATGCGCGCCGTCTGCTGTGTGCGACCTAAATCGCTGGTAATAACGTGGGTAATGCCCAGCGTTCTGGCGCGTTCCGCCACCTGCCACGCTTGCTGCACACCCTTCTCGGTGAGAGGACTGTCTGACTGGCCTTGAATACGTCGCTCGGCGTTCCACTGCGTTTCACCGTGGCGAACAAGGTATACCTGTAACATGCTTTTTTTCCGTTATACTGCGATGAGTTTTTTTTGAATCGAGCTTAATTATGCACCATGTTGTCTCTGCTACCACCAATCCTGCCAAAATTCAGGCAATTCTAAAGGCTTTTGAAGAGATTTTCGGCGAAGGATCCTGCCATATTGAGGCCATCGGCGTCGAGAGTGGCGTACCTGAACAGCCGTTTGGCAGCGAGGAAACGCGCGCTGGCGCACGAAATCGCGTGGCAAATGCAAAAGCCGCGGCCCCGAAGGCTGACTTCTGGGTCGCCATTGAAGCAGGCATCGACGAAGGCGCAACCTTTAGCTGGGTGGTGATTGAAAGCCGTGAGCAGCGCGGCGAAGCGCGCTCAGCCACCCTGCCGCTGCCGGAGATCATTCTGGAAAAAGTCCGTGCAGGTGAAGCGCTCGGGCCGGTGATGTCACAGTACACCGGCATTGATGAGATTGGGCGTAAAGAAGGGGCGATTGGCGTCTTTACGGCGGGTAAGCTCACGCGTTCAGGGGTTTACCATCAGGCGGTGATCCTGGCGCTGAGCCCGTTTCATAACGCCATTTATCGTTGATCGCTCAATAAGACCGACTCGAGCCACTGGCGCAGCTCAACCGGCGCAGACTTCAGGCTGTTCGATCCACGGGTGATCGTCGCGATGCCCGCGCCCAGCTCGTTTTTCAGCTCGCGCTGGCTCATCTCACCGCGCAATAGCTCTTCAATAATCCGCACGCGCGTGCCCAGCGCCTCACGCTCGTCCGGCGTAAGCATCAGTTGCATGAGGGGTAGGTGCAAATCCTGCTCGTAAGACTGGCGAAGCAGCTCCACAAAACGAAGCCACTCCTGGTGACGCTGTTCGGCCATTGCCGAGGAATACGGGGAATGCTGGGTCATGTTATGCTGCCTCTTGTACTCTTTAGCGAGTACAGCATAACACAACCCATGCCGATCAGTAACGTCTCTGCCACTCGGCATCGCTCATCAGGGTATCTTTCTGCCCCATGAAGTAGCGATAGTAGGCGTCATAGGCCAGCACGTTCTTCACGTAGCCGCGCGTTTCCGAGAACGGAATGCTCTCCACGAACGCCACTGCGTCAATGCGTCCTGCACTGTTGCCAAGCCAGGTGCGCACGCGGCCCGGACCGGCGTTATACGCCGCCGACGCGAAGATGCGGTTATTGTCAAACTGCTGATAGACATACTGCAAATAGCTGGTGCCGATGTTGATGTTGGTATCCGGATCGAGAAGCTGTGACGGGCTGCTATAACCTGGAATGTTGAACATCTTCACCGTATGCGACGCCGTCCCCGGCATAATTTGCATCAGCCCGCTGGCACCCACCGGTGAACGAACTTTCGGGTTCCATGCGCTCTCCTGACGGGCAATCGCCATGGCGTAGCTTTGCGGGATATCTTTGCCGCTGGTGTAGCGGTCAAACAGATCTTTATACGCCAGCGGGAAACGCTCTTCGAGATGGTCCCACAGCTTGCCTGAAATCGTCGCCTGCACGCTCAGATCCCACCAGCGATTATCAAACGCATAGCGGGCAAGCTGCGCTTTTTCATCCGTGGTGCGGCTGGTTACCAGGTTGGCCCACTCGCTGCGCGCGGTGTTATCCATGTTCCAGTACATCAGCTCGCGCACGCGCGCCATCTCTGGCCCCTGCGTCAGAGCGGGGTTCGCGTTAGCGGGCGCTTTGTCGATCTTAAGCGTGTACTCCTCGCCCAGCCGTTGCGCCGCCGCCATCGGGTAGAACCCGCGCTGCTGCATCAGCGAGTGAAGAATCTCTTTGGCTTCGTCTTCACGACCGCGCTCCATCAGCAGATCGGCCTGCCAGTAGCGCCATTCGTCCTTCTCTTTGGCTTCCATCGGCAAACGCGCGAGCCAGGTGTTGAGGCCACGGCGGTCGCCGGTGCCCAGCGCCATGCGCACGCGGCGCTCGACAAGCGAGGTCGAGTTTGAGCGCATGATCGCATCGTCACGCCAGCGCGCCTGTTCGTCGGTCACGTCCGTGCCCATCAGTCGCCAGGCCACGATGTCGCGCAGCTCCTGGGTTTGATCTTCATTCAGCTGCTGCGCCTGCACCAGCTGCGGGATCATCAGCCGCGCGTTTTCGACATCGTCACGCGCCACGCTGGCAAAAGCTACCGCCGCCATCTGGCGGGTAAAATCGGTCGAGCCCGTGCTGCGGGCAAAGGTCAGGACGCTGTTCGGATCGTTTGCCAGCGCGATAACCGCCGAGGAGATCGTCTGGTAATCGGACGGCATCTGCCCTGCCAGTGCGGTTACCAGACGCGTGTTGCCGGCTTTCATCGCCAGGCGGATGCGCTCAAGGTAGGCCAGCGGATCCTGCTTGCCGGAAGCGCGCCATGCGCCGAACAGGGAATCACAGGCGTTCGGCTGGCTTTTGCCGGTCAGCCACAGATCTTTCGCACCGGCCCAGGCCTCTTCCTGCTGCCCGGTCGCCCATTTCGCATAGTAGTAATTACACTGCGCTTCGGTGGTATTCGGCTTGTCAGGGCTAAACGCCAGCAGGCCGCGCCAGTCTTCACGACGCGCCAGCTCATTCACAAAACGAGACTGGAGATTTCGGGCAGGCGGCAGGGTCGGGTTCGCCTGAATGAAATTATTCACGGTGACGGTCGGCTGGTTCATCAGATCGTCGGTAATCTGGCGATACTCCAGATACGGATACAGCGGATAATCCTTGAGCGTCGGCATCAGCGCCTGCACGGTATCCATCTGCTTGTTGTCCCACGCCTGTTTAATCTGGGCGTAGCGGTTACGTTGTTCATCCAGTGAATCGGCATGCACCGCCTGGCTTACCGCCATTACGCATACGCTGGCAGCCAGCAGACGCCAGACCACCCGTTTGGCTTTTTCCACAAGCTCTTCCTCATTGTTTTTTCGTCAATTGCAGCGTCTTGCCACGTCAAAGTCACAACAACTTATGCTAACCAGGCATCCAGCAACGCGCCACGTCATGGACACTTTTTTACCTTTCTTGCGCGTTTTAACACTCCCGACGTTCCTGGCTGGGATTAGGGCGTGAAAAAGGCTACACTTCGAGGCTGAAATTCCTTCTCATTTACGATAAAAGAGGCGAAGTCCACGTGGCTCAATTCGTTTATACCATGCATCGTGTCGGCAAAGTTGTCCCGCCGAAACGTCATATTCTTAAAAATATCTCGCTGAGCTTCTTCCCGGGCGCAAAAATTGGTGTGCTGGGTCTCAACGGTGCCGGTAAGTCCACCCTGCTGCGCATCATGGCCGGCATCGATACAGACATCGAAGGTGAAGCCCGTCCGCAGCCAGGCATCAAGATCGGCTACCTGCCGCAGGAACCTCAGCTGAACCCGGAACACACCGTACGTGAATCCGTTGAAGAAGCGGTATCCGAAGTGGTTAACGCGCTGAAAGGTCTGGATGAAGTGTATGCCAAATACGCCGAGCCGGATGCGGACTTCGACAAACTGGCCGCTCAGCAGGGCAAATATGAAGAGATCATCCAGGCGCACGACGGTCACAACCTGAACGTGCAGCTGGAGCGCGCGGCCGATGCCCTGCGTCTGCCGGACTGGGATGCGAAAATCGCGAATCTCTCCGGTGGTGAACGCCGCCGCGTGGCGCTGTGCCGCCTGCTGCTGGAAAAACCAGACATGCTGCTGCTCGACGAACCGACCAACCACCTGGATGCGGAATCCGTGGCGTGGCTGGAGCGCTTCCTGCACGACTTCGAAGGCACCGTGGTGGCAATTACCCACGACCGTTACTTCCTCGACAACGTCGCCGGCTGGATCCTGGAGCTGGACCGCGGTGAAGGTATTCCGTGGGAAGGCAACTACTCTTCCTGGCTGGAGCAGAAAGATCAACGTCTGGCGCAGGAAGCGTCTCAGGAAGCGGCCCGTCGCAAGTCTATCGAGAAAGAGCTGGAGTGGGTTCGTCAGGGCGCGAAAGGCCGTCAGTCTAAGGGCAAAGCCCGTCTGGCACGCTTTGAAGAGCTGAACAACACCGAATACCAGAAACGTAACGAAACCAACGAACTGTTTATTCCACCTGGAGCACGTCTGGGGGATAAAGTGGTTGAAGTGACCAACCTGCGTAAGTCCTACGGTGACCGCGTGCTGATCGACGATCTGACCTTCTCCGTACCGAAAGGCGCTATCGTTGGCATCATCGGTCCGAACGGCGCGGGTAAATCGACCCTGTTCCGTATGATGTCCGGTCAGGAACAGCCAGACAGCGGCTCAATCACCCTGGGTGAAACCGTGAAGCTGGCCTCCGTAGACCAGTTCCGTGACGCGATGGATAACAGCAAAACCGTGTGGGAAGAAGTCTCCGGCGGGCTGGATATCATGCGTATCGGCAACACCGAGATGCCAAGCCGCGCCTACGTTGGCCGCTTTAACTTTAAGGGCACCGACCAGGGCAAACGCGTGGGCGAGCTGTCAGGCGGTGAGCGCGGACGTCTGCACCTGGCGAAGCTGCTGCAGGTGGGCGGTAACGTTCTGTTACTCGATGAACCGACCAACGACCTGGATATCGAAACCCTGCGCGCACTGGAAAACGCCCTGCTGGAGTTCCCGGGCTGCGCCATGGTTATCTCGCACGACCGCTGGTTCCTGGACCGTATCGCGACCCACATCCTGGACTACCAGGACGAAGGTAAAGTGGAGTTCTTCGAAGGTAACTTCACCGAATACGAAGAGTACAAAAAACGCACGCTGGGCGCAGACGCGCTGGAGCCGAAGCGTATTAAGTACAAGCGTATTGCGAAATAAAAGCAAAACGGCAACCTCGGTTGCCGTTTTTTATTCAGGGTGAGGGCATCAGGCCGCACAACATCACCCACCCACGTAATACCGCTTCACCTCATCAAACTGCATCGCAAACTCGATATAGCTCATCAGCGCGGGCGAATTCAGCTTCCGGCTCGGATAGGCCAGCCAGAGATCGTTACCTTCAACGCGCCATTCCGGCAGCACCTGAACCAACGCCCCCTTTTCGATCTTATCTTCCAGCAGAAATGCGGGTAACAGCGTGATCCCCGCCCCGGCAATCGCGCATTCGCGGGCGTACACCAGATTATCGGTCATGTGGCCGTTGTCCGGCAGGTAGCGGTAATCCTCACCCTCGCTTCGCAGCAGCCACTCCGACCACGCCCGGTGCGTAATACAGCGGTGCTCCACCAGCTGTCGGGGATGGATTAACGGCTCCCGGCGTGCCAGATAATCCGGCGAGGCCAGCATGTAACGCGGGCAGTGCCCGATCATTCTGCCTATCAGAGAGGAGTCCTGCGGCTTGCCGGTGCGCAGCGCCACGTCAAAACCGGACTCGACCAGGTCCACCACGTCGTCAGAGATCGATACATCGAGCGACACGTCAGGATAGCGAAGCTGAAACTCGGCATTCATATGCGCCAGCAGGGTCGCGCCAATCCCCGCCGGACAGGTAATACGCAGCCGGCCGCTGGGGTTTTCACGCAGGCGCTGAATGGCGTACTCCGCCCGCTCGCTGGCCGCCAGCATCTCGCGACAGTGCACCAGATAGTGCTCGCCCGCGAACGTCAGGCTGATCCTGCGTGTGGTGCGGTTAAGCAGACGGATCCCCACCTGCTGCTCCAGCTGGCTGATCCGCTGGCTGACGCTGGATTTCGGCAGTTCGGCTTTCTGCGCCGCCGCGGTAAAACTGCCCATCTCCGCCACCAGCGCAAACAGCGCCATATCCTGCAGCTGTTTAAACATGATTGTTCACCCTGTACGAACGCTGAGTTCATGATTGTCCATCTTATCATGCGACTGGCCACTTAATAGACTAGCCTCAACAAAACGCATTCCATTGAGGAGCACACCATGTCAGTGAAAGCCATTGCCGTTAACCCAGAAAATCCGTCCACCTTCATTGAAATCACCCCGCCAATGCCGACGCCCGGCGAACACGATCTGCTGGTAGAGGTGAAAGCCGTATCGATTAACCCGGTTGATACCAAAGTGCATGCAGGCATCGCCAAAAATGGGCTGAACGAGCCGCGAATTCTGGGGTGGGATGCCAGCGGGGTCGTCAAAGCCGCTGGAGCTGGCGTCACCGGCTTCAAACCAGGTGATGAGGTGTGGTACGCGGGCGACATCACCCGCCCGGGCAGCAATACCACTCATCAGCTGATAGATGCGCGCATTGTCGGCCACAAGCCTGCCAGCCTCGGCTGGGCGGCAGCCGCTGCGCTACCCTTAACTGCGCTCACCGCGTGGGAAGGTCTGTTTGAACGGCTGAATATTCAGGACGCCGAAGCGGACAAAACCCTGCTGATCATCGGCGGCGCGGGCGGCGTGGGATCGCTGGCGATCCCGTTTGCGAAGCACAACAGCAAGGTGAAGATTATCGCAACCGCTTCACGAGAAGATTCCGCCCAATGGTGCCGCGATCGCGGTGCTGACGTAGTGGTCAACTACCGCGATCTAAAAGGCGAGCTGGCGAAGCAGGGGCTTACCTTCGTGGATTATATTTTCATCCTCAACGACACCGACGGGCATTGGGATGCGGTCAGTGAACTGATTGCGCCGCAGGGGCATATTTGTTCCATCGTTGAGAATGAACATCCGCTGAACCAGGACAAGCTGAAGTCCAAATCCGCCGCCCTGCACTGGGAGTTTATGTACACTCGCAGCATGTACAAGACGGCTGATATGGCGCGTCAGGGTGAGATCTTAAATGAGGTGGCGAAGCTGGTAGATAACGGCGTGGTGGAAAGCTCGCTCAGCGAAACGCTGCACGGGCTGAGCGTGGAAAGCATTACCGAAGCGCACCGTAAGGTGCTGGAGGGGCATATGCGCGGGAAGGTGGTGGTTGAGTTCTGAGGTATTCCCCCCTCACCCCAAAAGGGCGAGGGGGAAGTTATTACCCCTGCTCCCCCATCATCTCCTTCACCAGCTCGACGCATCGCAGGAAACGGGAGTCGTAGTCTGACTCTTCAACGTGCACAAACTCAACGTTGTTCTCGTTGAGCATCTCCACCAGCATGGTCTGGAACTCGCGCCTGTCCACCGAGCTGCCGAGGCTGCGCATGCCGTCGGCCACCCACGGGGTGTTGTTTTCCAGCAGGATCACCAGGTCAAAGCGGTATTCGTCAATCAGCGCCTGCACGAACGGGTGCTCGCGCCCCTCGTACTTTTTACAGAACGCCTGCGTGGTGACGAAATCGGTATCAATAAACGCCACTTTGTTAGCGTATTTCACCGCGAAATCAATGTACTGGGCGTGCCCGAGCGCGATTTTATCGTAGTCGGAATACTGCAGTGCCATCTCGTCGCCGCCGAGGTGAGAGAAGACGTAATCGCGTCCATACTCCCACGCGCTGGTGGTGTTGAAGATGTTCGCCAGCTTGTTGACCAGCGTTGATTTACCGCTCGACTCGCCGCCCAGAATAGCCACCGTACGCACGAAGAACGGCTTCACTTCGGTCGGAATATAATCCCAGTAGCGGAACGGGTTCTCGCGGATCTGCGCCCCGCTGATGTTCATAAAGGTGCGTTTCGGGTCGATCAGCACCGTCTCGATGCCCAGATGCTCGCGGAACTGCGGCGCGTCGGACTCTTCAGAGGTGTAGATCCAGTTAGGTGCAATGCCCTTCTCTTCCATAAACGCTTTGATGCCGTTGCTCCACACGTCCCAGCCGTGCGGGTACGGCTCCATGCCCTCTTCGTTAAAGGCATGAATGCGAATGTTTTTCTGGTATTTAAAGGTCTGAAGCAGCCAGCGCAGACGGTCAGGCACGGTGGGCTGCTGCGACATGGCGCTGTCTTCAAAGAGCTGGCGATCGCGCGTTTCGTCGTAGCCCATGATGATGTGCAGCTCGTCAACCTGGCTACAGGCGCGCTGGATCAGATAGATATGCCCGGTATGCAGCGGATAAAACTTGCCGAACACCACGCCGATGTTCTTTTGCATTCGCGGGAACTCCAGCCCCAGAAAGCGGTGCAGCGCTTCAAGCTTCTGCGCACTGGGGCTTTTGATTTTGGCGTTCAGCAACTGGCTCAGGTAGCCTTTGGTCATGCCGCTGGCGTCCGCCACCTGCTGCAGCGTGCAGCCCTTCTGGCGGATCGCGGTCTTGATGTAGTCAAATGATGACATAAATTACGGTGCCTCCTGCAAAATCGAATACGTAATTATAAGTCGTCAAAGACATTTAACGCATCTGCGAGTTTCTTAACGCCAAAGACCTGCATCCCTTCCGGGATTTTTTTCGGCACGTTGGCGGCGGGAACGATCGCCCGACGGAAGCCGTGCTTTGCCGCCTCGGAGATACGCTCCTGGCCGCTCGGCACCGGACGGATTTCGCCGGCCAGCCCTACTTCACCGAAGACGACCAGATCCTGCGGCAGCGGTCTGTCGCGCAGGCTGGAGACCATCGCCAGCAGCAGCGCCAGATCTGCGCTGGTCTCAGTGACTTTCACCCCGCCAACCACGTTGACGAACACATCCTGATCCGCCATCTGCAGCCCGCCGTGACGGTGCAGCACCGCCAGCAGGATCGCCAGGCGGTTCTGCTCCAGACCGACCGCCACGCGCCGCGGGTTACCCATCATCGAGTGATCCACCAGCGCCTGAATTTCAACCAACAGCGGGCGCGTCCCTTCCCACAGCACCATTACCGAACTGCCGGAGGTGATCTCATCGCCGCGGCTCAGGAAGATGGCCGACGGGTTGCTGACCTCGCGCAGCCCCTGCTCGGTCATAGCAAACACGCCCAGCTCATTCACCGCGCCGAAGCGGTTCTTGTGGCTGCGCAGGGTGCGGAAGCGGGAATCCGCGTCGCCGTCGAGCATCACCGAGCAGTCGATACAGTGTTCGAGCACCTTCGGACCCGCCAGAGAGCCATCTTTGGTCACATGGCCGACCATCACAATCGCCACGCCGCGCGTTTTGGCAAAGCGCGTCAGGTAAGCGGCGGTCTCACGCACCTGCGCCACGCTGCCCGGCGAGGACTGAATGTCCGCCATATGCATTACCTGGATGGAGTCGATCACCATCAGCTTCGGCTGCTCTTCTTCGGCGATCATGCAGATCTGCTCGATGCTGGTTTCCGACAGCATGTTCAGGTTACCGGTCGGCAAGCCGAGACGGTGAGCGCGCATCGCCACCTGCTGGAGGGATTCTTCACCCGTCACGTACAGGGTTTTCATCTGTTCGGCGAGCTTGCAGAGCGTTTGCAGCAGCAGGGTCGATTTCCCCGCCCCCGGGTTACCGCCGATCAGAATCGCGCTGCCCGGCACCACGCCGCCGCCGAGCACGCGGTCAAACTCTTTGAAGCCGGTGGAAAAGCGCGGCAGCGCTTCCAGGCTGATATCAGAAAGCTTTTGCACCTTCGACACGCCTGCATTGCCCGCATAGCCGCTCAGGCGCTCATTGCGGGCCACGCTCGGCGAAGCCGCCACACCACGCACTTCGGTGATGGTGTTCCAGGCATGACAGGCGCTGCATTGCCCCTGCCAGCGCGGATAATCCGCACCACATTCATTACAGACAAATGCGCGTTTTGGAGCTTTCGCCACGGTTTACCTCGTTATTTCTGATTAAGGCTGCCGGAGAGAATGCAGAACACCCCCATCAGGTCAGCGTGACGGATAGTGACTTCCGTCTTTTCATTTACTTTTGGTTTGGCATGGTAGGCAATGCCAAGGCCAGCCACTTTGATCATTGGCAGATCGTTCGCGCCGTCGCCAATGCCGACGGTCTGCTCGACCGGAATCTCATACTTTTCTGCCAGGCGCGTCAGGGTATTGGCTTTGTACTGGGCATCCACGATATCGCCGATCACCTGGCCGGTCAGCTTGCCGTCCATGATTTCCAGCTCGTTAGCGACCACCGTGGTCAGATGCAGTTTCTCGCGTAGATAATCCGCAAAGAAGGTAAAACCACCGGAGGCGATCGCCACTTTCCAGCCGAGGGACTGGAGCTTCAGCACCAGCTGCGTCAGCCCCGGCATCAGCGGCAGCACGTCGCGCACCTGGCGCAGGATGTTAGCATCGGCCCCTTTCAGGGTCGCCACGCGCTGGCGCAGGCTGGCGGTGAAGTCCAGCTCGCCGCGCATCGCACGCTCGGTGACTTCCGCCACCAGCTCGCCACTGCCTGCCAGTTTAGCAATCTCGTCAATACATTCGATCTGAATAGCGGTAGAGTCCATGTCCATCACCAGCAGACCCGGCGTTTTCAGGTGCGGAATTTTGCCGAGAGGCGCTACGTCCAGCCCGGCGTCATGCGCCAGACGCGTGGCGCGCTGCGTCAGGGAACCCGCGAGGCGAATGACCTGGTAATCTTCCACGCACCAGGCGGCAACAATGACCATCGCCGCGCCCAGTTTGGTTTGATACTGGGTCAGGCGTTGCTTATCCAGACCGCGTCCATAGAGGAGCCAGCCGCTACGGCCAGCGTGGTAATCCAGAGGCATCACCTCATCGCCACTTAACGAGAGCGGCAATCCTGGCCATAAAGAGACATCCGTTGGCAGGTCACACCAGGTAATGTTCGGCATTAAAGCTCCTGTAATTTTGTTCGCGCCGGAAGGTTCCAGAGGGAAAATAACGCATGAGGCTACCCTGTAACCATCACTTCTGGCAACATTAAGCCCTAAATTTTCAGCAGGTGGAATATGGCTCGCGCAAAACTGAAATTCCGGCTTCATCGCGCCGTGATTGTCCTGATCTGTCTCGCACTGTTAGTCGCATTGATGCAAGGGGCATCGTGGTTTAGCCAGAATCATCAGCGGCAGCGCAACCCGCAGTTTGAAGAGCTGGCCCGTACCCTGGCGCGTCAAGTGACGCTCAACGTTGCGCCCCTGATGCGCAATGAAACGCCGGACGATAAGCGGATAGGCCAGGTCTTGCGTCAGCTCACGGAAAACAGCCGCATTCTGGATGCGGGCGTGTACGATGAAAAAGGCGACCTGATTGCCCGCGCCGGTGAGCACGTCGACGTGCGCGACAGGCTGGCGCTGGACGGCAAAAAAGCCGGAGGCTATTTCAACCAGCAGATTGTCGAACCCGTTCAGGGTAAAAATGGCCCGCTGGGGTATCTGCGCCTGACGCTGGATACCCACACCCTGCCAACAGAAGCTAAGCAGGTGGATAACACCACCAATATTCTGCGCCTGATGCTGTTACTCTCGCTGGCGATTGGCGTCGTGCTGGCGCGCACGTTGCTTCAGGGCAAGCGTACCCGCTGGCAGCAGTCGCCGTTCCTGCTGACCGCCAGCAGGTCGGTTCCCGAAGACGAAGAGAGCGAGAAGAAGGAATAGTGATAAAGTAGGCGAAAGATATGGAAAAGGAACTCTGCCATGACGACGTTACGCCTGCTTATCTCTGACTCTCACGATCCCTGGTTTAATCTCGCGGTTGAAGAGTGCATCTTCCGCCAGATGCCCGCCACCCAGCGCGTCCTGTTTCTCTGGCGTAACGCCGATACGGTGGTCATCGGCCGCGCGCAAAACCCGTGGAAAGAGTGCAACACCCGGCGTATGGAAGAGGACAACGTCCGTCTCGCACGCAGGAGCAGCGGCGGCGGCGCGGTGTTTCACGATCTGGGCAATACCTGCTTTACCTTTATGGCGGGAAAACCGGAATACGACAAAACTATCTCTACGTCTATTGTGCTCAACGCGCTCAATGCGCTCGGCGTGACGGCTGAAGCCTCGGGGCGGAACGATCTCGTGGTCAAAACGCCAGAGGGCGACCGCAAGATCTCCGGCTCCGCCTACCGCGAAACGATGGATCGCGGGTTCCACCACGGCACCCTGCTGCTGAACGCCGACCTGAGCCGTCTGGCGAACTACCTTAATCCTGATAAGAAAAAGCTCCAGGCTAAGGGCATTACCTCCGTGCGAGGACGCGTGGCGAATCTGGTGGAGCTGCTGCCGGGGATTACGCACGAGCAGATTTGCGACGCGATCCGTGAAGCGTTCTTTGAACATTACGGCGAGCGCGTGGATGCGGAAGTGATTTCGCCGGATAAGACCCCGGATCTGCCCAACTTCGCCGAAACCTTTGCACGCCAGAGCAGCTGGGAATGGAACTTCGGCCAGGCCCCGGCGTTTTCACACCTGCTGGACGAACGTTTTACCTGGGGCGGCGTGGAGCTGCACTTTGACGTGGAGAAAGGCCACATTACCCGTACGCAGGTGTTTACGGACAGCCTCAACCCGGCACCGCTGGAAGCGCTGGCGGCCCGCTTGCAGGGCTGTTTGTATCGGGCGGATATGCTGCAGCAGGAGTGCGACGCGTTAATGGGGGATTTCCCGGAGCAGGAACAAGAGTTGCGGGACTTATCGGCATGGATTGCGCAGGCAGTACGCTAGTAAAAAAGCCCGCTGGCGCTGCGCTTAGCGGGCTGGAAAACCGTAGGCCGGGTCAGGCGACGCCGCCACCCGGCACAACAGCTCTTACTCTTTATCGCCCAGCAGAACGGATTCCAGCGCGATTTTGATCATGTCATTGAAGGTGGTCTGACGCTCGGCAGCGGTGGTCTGCTCGTGGGTACGGATGTGGTCAGACACGGTGCAGATGGTCAGCGCTTTCGCACCAAACTCAGCCGCCACGCCGTAGATACCCGCCGCTTCCATTTCCACGCCCAGGATGCCGTATTTTTCCATCACGTCGAACATGTCGCCTTCTGGCGAGTAGAACAGATCGGCAGAGAACAGGTTGCCCACGCGTGCGTCAACGCCCAGCGCTTTTGCCGCGTCAACCGCGTTACGCACCATGTCAAAGTCAGCGATTGCCGCAAAGTCATGATCCTTAAAGCGGATGCGGTTAACTTTAGAGTCGGTACACGCGCCCATGCCGATCACCACGTCACGCAGCTTAACGTCCATACGCACCGCACCGCAGGAGCCTACGCGGATGATTTTCTTCACGCCGAAATCGGTGATCAGCTCTTTGGTGTAGATGGAGCAGGATGGGATACCCATGCCGTGGCCCATAACAGAGATTTTGCGGCCTTTATAGGTACCGGTGAAGCCCAGCATGCCGCGAACGTTGTTCACTTCACGCACGTCTTCGAGGAAGGTTTCTGCAATGTGCTTCGCGCGCAGCGGGTCGCCCGGCATCAATACGACGTCAGCGAAATCACCCATTTCTGCATTAATGTGAGGAGTTGCCATCTTCAGTTCCTTGTACATTGTTGTTTTTGCCGGGTGGCGGCTACGCCTTACCCGGCCTACATTCTGTTCTCCCTCTCCCTGTGGGAGAGGGCCGGGGTGAGGGCATCAGGCCGCACCCAATCCGTTTAGAACATGGCCTTGCCATATTCCATGTCAGACGTACCAAAGTATTTCGCCAGGGTCTGGCCGATGTCCGCGAAGGTTTCACGGTGACCCAGCGAGCCCGGCTTCACTTTCGGGCCGTACACCAGTACCGGAATGTGCTCACGGGTGTGGTCGGTACCGGTCCAGGTTGGGTCACAGCCGTGGTCTGCGGTCAGGATCAGAATGTCATCTTCCCCCACCAGCTCCATCAGCTCCGGCAGACGGCGGTCAAACAGCTCCAGGCCCGCAGCATAACCGGCTACATCGCGACGGTGGCCCCAGGAGGAGTCGAAGTCCACGAAGTTGGTGAAGACAATGGTCTTATCGCCCGCTTCTTTCATCTCTTTGATAGTGGCATCGAACAGCGCATCCAGACCGGTCGCTTTCACTTTTTTGGTGATACCGCAGTTGGCGTAGATATCCGCTATTTTGCCCACGGACACCACGTGACCGCCCTTCTCGTCAACCAGCTTCTGCAGCACGGTTGGCGCCGGTGGCTCAACGGCCAGGTCGTGACGGTTACCGGTACGCTGGAAGTTACCCGCTTTGTCGCCGATAAACGGACGTGCGATAACGCGGCCAATGTTGTAGCCGCCTTCGGTCAGCTCTTCACGGGCGATTTCGCACAGCTCGTAGAGTTTATCCAGGCCAAACGTCTCTTCGTGGCAGGCAATCTGGAACACGGAGTCAGCAGAGGTGTAGAAAATCGGCTTGCCGGTTTTCATGTGCTCTTCGCCGAGCTGATCCAGAATCACGGTGCCGGAAGAGTGGCAGTTACCGAGGTAGCCCGGCAGGTTGGCACGCTTCACCAGCTTATCAAGCAGCTCCTGCGGGAAGCTGTTCTCGTGATCGGAGAAGTAGCCCCAGTCGAACAGCACCGGCACGCCGGCGATTTCCCAGTGCCCTGACGGGGTATCTTTCCCGGAAGAGAGCTCGTGCGCCCAGGCGTAGGCGCCCACCACTTCCGCGTTGCCGTCCATACCGGCTGCGATTTTACCGGTAGAGCCTTCATGCGCTTTTACCAGCCCGAGGCGGGTCAGGTTAGGTAGAGTCAGAGGGCCTTTACGACCGTTGTCCGCTTCGCCTTTTGCACAGGCTTCCGCGATGTGACCCATGGTATCGGAACCCACGTCACCAAAACGTTCTGCATCTTCGGTTGCGCCGATGCCGAATGAGTCCAGCACCATAATAAATGCACGTTTCATAATTGTTCTCCGTACTTAGTGCTTCATAAAAATGCGATCAGATCAGTATACCGCTATTCAGTGATACGACGATAGACCGTCGGTGTGGTTTCCGGTGCTTTATCGTCAAGAGATATTGCCGCTTTCACCGCTTTCGCCGCGTCCTGCCAGCTGGCTTCGTCTTTCGCGTGGATCACTGCCAGCGGACGTTGGCCGTCAACGCTGTCGCCCAGACGGGCCATGTTGGTAAAGCCGACGCTGTAATCAATGGTGTCCGATGCCTGACGACGACCGCCGCCCATAGATACAACAGCCATGCCAAGCGCGCGGGTGTCCATGGCGGAGACAAAACCTTCGCCATCCGCATAAACAGCTTTGCTGAGCATCGCGGTTGGCAGATATTTCGCGTAGTTTTCGACGAAATCGGTCGGGCCTTTCTGCGCCGCCACCATGCGGCCAAAGATCTCCGCCGCTTTGCCGTTGTCCAGCACCGCCTGAAGCTTCGCGCGGGCTTCCGCGTCGTCTTTGGCCAGCTTGCCGGAGATGAGCATCTCAACGCACAGCGCCATGGTGACATCGAACAGGCGCGGGTTACGGTATTCACCTGTGAGGAACTGCACGGCTTCGCGGACTTCAACCGCGTTACCGGCGCTGGAGGCCAGCACCTGGTTCATGTCGGTCAGCAGCGCGGTGGTGCGCACGCCCGCGCCGTTGGAGACGCCAACGATCGCTTCGGCAAGCTGAGCAGAGAGTTCATAGGTCGGCATAAACGCGCCGCTGCCCACCTTCACGTCCATCACCAGCGCGTCCAGCCCTTCCGCCAGTTTTTTGGCGAGGATAGAGGCGGTGATCAGCGGGATGGAGTCTACGGTGGCGGTAATATCACGCGTCGCGTAAAAACGCTTGTCTGCCGGAGCAAGAGAGCTGGTCTGGCCGATAATCGCCACGCCAACGTCTTTAATAATATCGCGGAAGCGATTGTCATCCGGGAAGATATCGAAGCCCGGAATGGCTTCCAGTTTGTCGAGCGTACCGCCGGTGTGGCCCAGGCCGCGCCCGGAGATCATGGGAACGTAACCGCCGCAGGCTGCCACCATAGGGCCGAGCATCAGCGAAGTCACATCGCCCACGCCGCCGGTGGAGTGTTTGTCCACAATCGGGCCGTTAAGGTTGAGGCTTTTCCAGTCCAGAACGGTTCCTGAATCTCGCATCGCCATGGTCAGCGACACGCGCTCAGGCATCGACATATCGTGGAAGAAAATGGTCATCGCCAGAGCCGCAATCTGCCCTTCTGAGACGGTGTTGTCACGAATGCCGTTGATGAAGAAGCGAATTTCTTCGTCGCTTAAAGCAAGACCATCACGTTTTTTACGAATAATTTCTTGTGCGAGAAACACGGTAACCCCCATGCGGAATCGGGTGAATGGCGGCGGGTACGCTTACCCGCCCTGCGATCCTGTAGGCCGGATAAGCGAAGCGCCATCCGGCATTGTCTGGCAATCAGTAGCTGCTTGCGCTCTTACCGTCGCCGTGACCCAGCGCCTTCAGCAGGCTGGCCAGCAGGCTGGACGCGCCGAAGCGGTAGTGGCGGGAGTCAGCCCACTCAGCGCCAAACAGTTCGTCGGCAATCGCCAGGAACTGCTGCGCGTCTTCCGCGGTACGTACGCCGCCCGCAGGCTTGAAGCCAACGGTTTTGGACACGCCCATATCGCGGATAACTTCCATCATGATGCGCGCGCTTTCCGGGGTCGCATTGACCGGCACTTTACCGGTAGACGTTTTAATGAAATCTGCGCCAGCTTTGATGGAGATTTCTGACGCCTTACGAATCAGCGCCTCTTCTTTCAGCTCGCCGGTTTCGATGATCACTTTGAGCAGCACGTTTGCCGCCGCACACGCGTCTTTACAGGCTTTCACCAGGTCAAAACCGACCTGCTCGTTGCCGGCAATCAGCGCGCGGTACGGGAACACCACGTCAACTTCGTCTGCGCCGTAGGCAATTGCCGCGCGGGTTTCCGCCAGCGCAATCTCAATGTCGTCATTGCCGTGCGGGAAGTTAGTCACGGTTGCAATGCGCACGTCCGGCGTGCCCTGCTCTTTCAGCGTTTTGCGGGCAATCGGGATAAAGCGCGGGTAGATACAGACGGCGGCGGTGTTACCCACTGGCGTTTTTGCCTGATGGCACAGGGCGATGACTTTTTCATTGGTGTCGTCATCGTTCAGGGTGGTCAGGTCCATCAGCTTCAACGCGCGCAGGCTGCTTGCAGTTAAATCGGTCATAACATTCTCCAACGGCAGTGCCGTATAAATTTTACCTTGCGGGTCTGTGAGTATTCTAACATTCACCCGCATCCACACTTCGACATTCATCACAGTTAATGAAAACTGCGTACAAATTTGCATTACTGTAATGAGATCTTCTTCAAACTTTAGCGTGCAAATTGCTGACTAAAGCAGCGATACCCCTTGTTGGATCAAAAGCGCCGGCAGGCTGGCTTCCTACAATCCGTTCATCATCCGCAGAACATTCAAGGAAGTGAACATGCCCGACGCCCTGCAACAACGTTGCCAGCACATTGTGACAAGCCCGGTGTTAACCCCGGAGCAAAAACGTCATTTTCTGGCGCTGGAAGCGGAAAATTATCTGCCCTACCCGACGCTATCTCCGGCCGCCCGCGCCGCGCTGGACGAGGGGTTTATCTGCGACATGTACGAAGGTCATGCCCCCTACAAACCGCGCTACGTGCTGCCGGATTATGAAAAATTCCTGGCTAACGGTTCGGAATGGCTGGAGCTGGAGGGCGCGAAAGATCTTGATGACGCCCTCTCTCTGTTAACTATTCTCTATCACCATGTTCCTTCCGTCACATCAATGCCGGTCTATCTGGGGCAGCTTGATGCGCTACTGAATCCGTATGTTAGAATTCTAACACAAGAAGAAATCGATAGCCGAATAAAACGTTTCTGGCGCTATCTCGACAGAACGCTGCCCGATGCGTTTATGCACGCCAACATCGGGCCCGCCGACGGCCCTGTCACCCGTGCCATTCTGCGTGCAGATGCTGAACTGAAGCAGGTTGCGCCCAATCTGACCTTTATCTACGATCCTGAGATCACCCCAGACGATTTACTGCTTGAGGTGGCAAAAAACATTTGTGAATGCAGCAAACCGCATATTTCAAACGGCCCGGTGAATGATAAAATTTTCACAAAAGGCCGTTTTGGCGTGGTGAGCTGTTACAACTCTCTGCCGCTGGCGGGCGGTGGCAGCACCCTGGTGCGCCTTAACCTCAAGACAATCGCCGAACACAGCACATCCATTGACGACTTCTTCACCCGCACGCTTCCGCACTACTGCCAGCAGCAAATCGCCATCATCGATGCGCGCTGCGATTTTCTGTACGGGCAATCCGGCTTCTTTGAGAATAGCTTCCTGGTGAAAGAGGGGCTGATTGATGCCGATCGGTTTGTGCCGATGTTTGGCATGTACGGTCTTGCCGAAGCGGTGAACGTACTGTGTGAGAAAGCAGGCATGGCGGGGCGTTACGGGAAAGACGAGCAGGCCAACGCGGTGGGTTATCGCATCAGCGAACAGCTTGCGGCGTTTGTTGAAAATACGCCGGTGAAGCACGGCTGGAAGCATCGCGCGATGCTGCACGCCCAGTCAGGCATCAGCTCCGATTCGGGCACCACGCCGGGGGCGCGTCTGCCGTACGGTGACGAGCCGGATCCTGTCAGTCATCTGCTGGCCGTAGCGCCGCACCATAAACACTATCATTCCGGCATCAGCGATATTTTAACGCTGGATGAGACGGTAAAACGCAATCCGCAGGCGGTGGTTCAGCTTTGCCTGGGGGCGTTCAGGGCCGGTATGCGTGAGTTCACCGCGAATGTGGCCGGTAACGATCTGGTACGCGTGACCGGCTATATGGTTCACTTGTCGGATCTGGAGAAATACCGGGAAGCGGGTTCAAGAACGAACACCACGTGGCTGGGGGAAGAGGCCGCACGCAATACCCGTATTCTGGAACGTCAGCCGCGCGTTATAAGCCATGAACAGCAGATGCGCTTTAGTTAGTCAGGTCATCCCCTTCTCCTGCGTGGACGGGCCGGGCAGCCGCCTGGCGCTGTTCCTGCAGGGCTGTAACCTGCGCTGCAAAACCTGCCACAACCCGTGGACCATCGGGCGCTGCAATGACTGCGGGGACTGCGTGCCCCACTGCCCGCACGACGCGCTGACCATTCAGGCCGGACGCGTCTGGTGGCAGGAGAGTCATTGCCAGCAGTGCGACACTTGCCTGCGCCTGTGCCAGCAGCAGGCCACGCCCATGGCGCACCGCCTGAGCGTCGACGAGATCCTCGTTCAGGTCCGTAAATCCGCGCCCTTTATCGAAGGGATCAC
This sequence comes from Enterobacter sp. IF2SW-B1, assembly GCF_001743375.1. Classification (NCBI taxonomy): domain Bacteria; kingdom Pseudomonadati; phylum Pseudomonadota; class Gammaproteobacteria; order Enterobacterales; family Enterobacteriaceae; genus Enterobacter; species Enterobacter sp. IF2SW-B1. The sequence goes on from NZ_MJAA01000005.1 coordinate 40,526, forward strand.
CGTGAGCGGCGGCGAAGCCACAACCCAACTGCCGTTTTTGATCGCCCTGTTTACCGCGATCAAAACCGATCCTGAGCTACATCATTTAACCTGCCTGGTAGACAGCAACGGTCTGCTAAGCGAAACCGGCTGGCAAAAACTGCTGCCGGTGCTGGATGGCGCAATGCTGGATCTCAAAGCGTGGGGGAATGAACATCACCGCTTCCTGACCGGACGCGAAAACCCGCAGATTAAGGAGAGCATTCGCTGGCTGGCAGACCGTCACCGTTTGACGGAGCTCCGCTTGCTGGTCATCCCGGAACAGTGTGATTATCTGGAACATATCAAACCGTTGATCGCGTTCATCCACGGGCTGGGGAATGTTCCGGTGCGTATTAACGCGTTTCATGCACACGGAGTTTACGGCGAGGCGGCGTCATGGCGTAGCGCCACGCAGGAGGATATTGAACCGCTGGCGCGGGCGCTGGAAAAACAGAAGATAACGGTGATTCGTCCGGCGCTTTATCTATAGCGTGATGCCAAAAACCGAACGGGTATTTTCGAGCAGCGCGCTGGCAATGACCTCTTCAGGTTCCTGACGCAATTCGCACAGCACGTCAAATACCCGCGCCGCCTGTTCCGGGCGATTCGGCTGCCCCTGAAAACCATTCAGCGGCATATCGGGGGCATCCGTTTCCAGTAACAGCGCAGAGAGAGGCAGCTGCGCCATTACGTCACGGGTTTTACTGGCGCGCGGATAGGTAATGGTGCCACCGACGCCAATTTTATAGCCCAGTTCAATAAAACGCTGCGCCTGCTGCAGGCTGCCGGAAAAACCATGCACTACGCCTCGTCGCGGCAGGTCGATGCGCTTCAGGTGCATCGCCAGTTTGTCATGAGTGCGTCGGGAGTGGAGGATCACCGGCAGATCGTGACGTTTTGCCAGCCGAAGCTGCGCGTCGAGGATCGTCTGCTGGCGTTCAAACTGCGGATCTTCGCGATAGAGATCGAGGCCGATCTCGCCAATGGCGACAAGTTTCTCTCCTGCACGTTGCAGCACCCGATCCAGCTCTTCAAGATGCTCATCACGATGGCGCTCAATCACAATCGGATGCAGGCCGAGCGCGGCATAAAGCGCGGAGTATCGCGCGGAAAGCTCCAGCACGCGGGTAAAATAGGCGGCTTCAACCGACGGCACAATGATGGCCTGCACGCCGGCTTCGGCAGCTTTCGCAATGCTTTGCGCTTCATTCCCCGTAAACGGCGGGAAATCAAAGTGGCAATGGGTATCAACAAAGCGGTGCGTCACGCCAGATCCTCGTTATCTAATAAAGCGTCATTCGCCTGCGGAATGTCCACCAGCGGCATGGTCAGGGCGTCATTGGCGACAATTGCAGGTGGCGTAATAATGCGTTTATGGCGATGCAGAGGCGGTTGCGCGGCCAGCATTTTTCCGACGGTCGCCAGGAAGTAACGCCCACACAGCCGCCCCGTTTTGTAATCCATACGCAACGCAGGCAACCGGCTGCCCAACGCCATGCTCAGCAGCGGCTTAGGCGGATAAATTTCAAAGATGCGCAGCTTGCCCGGGGGTTTTTCAATAAAGCGCTGCATCGCGCCGTAGGTGGTTTCATGCTGCTTCGCGATGTTCACCAGCGGCTGCAGGCTGCTGTCGCCCAGCCAGCGCTCCATCCGCTTAAACCACTGAGGGGTGTAATACATTTGCGACGGAACGGTACGGATCACCACGATGGTTTTCGCCCCGCGTCGCGCGGCTTCCTGCACCGGTACCGCGTCGCTGATGCCGCCGTCCAGATAGCTGATGCCATCCAGCAGCGCGCCGGTACGATAAAAACCGGGAATGGCGCTGGAGGCGCGGATGATGTCGAGCCAGTTCTCCTTCTGCGGTGAGAAATAGCCCGGCGAATAGTCATCCCCCCGGCTGGCGCACATCCAGAATTCTTTGCCGCTATCAAACAGGCGCGCGGCGGTATCCATGGCCAGCGGCATCTGACTGGAGGTCGACTCCAGCAGCCAGTCGAGATCGATCAGGTTGCCGCCGCGCACGAAGCGCACCGGGTTAAAAAATTCTTTCGCCGTGGTGAAGCGCATGATCACTTTTCGCGCGTAGCCGGGCTGGTTACAGACATACGCAGAGAGATTCTGCGCCCCAGCGGACGTGCCGAAGTAGAGGTCAAACGGGTTGAACTGCGCGCGCATAAATTCATCCAGCACGCCGGCGGTGAAAATGCCGCGCTGTCCTCCCCCCTCGCAGACCAGTGCGAGTTGACCCGCCCTAAACGGTTTTAACGTCAGCGGCGCAATATTGCCGAGCGTAACGGGAATTCGTTGCCCCACCTCTGCTTTCCTGTTTTGATTATTTTATCACTCCACAGTAACGCACCCGACCTGTAACGCAAATAAGAAAAAGCCAGTCGCAGTGACTGGCTTTATTTTGTTGAAGGAATATTGCGTTTGCTACGGACGTCTACGACCCGTAAACAGGCTGACCAGGAACAGAATAATACCGACGACGAAGACAATTTTAGCTGCCCATGCCGCTGTACCTGCCAGACCACCAAAGCCCAATGCGGCGGCAATTAACGCGATAACCAGAAATATAATGCCCCAACGAAACATAAGCTTCTCCTTTACCATAGTTAATGTCGGCCGCTAAACGTGAGCGCTCAGGTCACTCACCGGCGTTTTTCCAGAGTCGTTCTTATTTCGCCCGCAGGGTTAAACCTTACGGGCGAATGGTCCAGAATTACTTCGTTTTCAAATCGTTTTTAACGCTTTTAACACCATCAATGGCTTTCGCAATTGACTCGGCGCGTTCACTTTGCGCCTGTGAATCAACCGTACCGGAAAGCTGAACCACGCCATCGGTGGTTTCCACTTTCACCTTACGAGACGGCACGATGTCATCTGCTAACAGTTTAGCTTTGATTTCGCTGGTAGTAGCGGCATCACCGGCATAACCTTTCACCGAGGCGTTTTTACCGTCGCGAATGTGCAGTTTATCGCTCACGGATGCAACACCTTCGACACCCTTCGCCACCTTCACAGCCTGTTCGGCCTGGGCCTGGCTTTCAACAAAGCCACTCAGGGTAACGACCTTTTTGTCGGTCTTAACGGAAATATCGGTGCTCTTGATGGCTTCATCATCCACCAGTGCGGCTTTCACTTTTGCTGTGATAGAGCTGTCGTCCATGAAATTACCGACTTTATTCATAGAGCTATCGATTTTTTGCCCTGCGGTATCGGCCGTGGACTGTGCTTTATCCATGGTGCTGCTTTCCGCCAGGGCGGAACCGCTAACCAGAACGCTACCCAGTGTTACAGCCAGCAGAGTTTTAGAAATCTTCAGTCTTGTCATATTCATCGATGTATTCCTGTGTTTTACCCGTTATTCGGGCTAAATACTTCCTTAGTAGTTTTATATATCGCGAATAAACACACGGGTGAAATGGAGAACCAATCGACATGCATTGAACAGTTAATTCATCCATGCCCGGTGCTAAACACTGAGTTAAATATAGATCACTCTCACAATGCCGCTTTCAGAATTGCGTAAAAAACGCGCGAATAGCGTGAATTTGCGGTGAATTAAGAACATTCCGCAAGGGACTAATAAGACAGGAATAAAAGAAGAGCACGGCGATTGCCGTGCTCCGGGAGGGGATTAGTGTTCGCGCGTTTTGCGGAACTGAACGTCTGGATAACGTTCCTGCGTCAGGTTCAGGTTGACCATCGTTGGCGCGATATAGGTCAGGTTGTCGCCGCCATCGAGCGCCAGCTGAATTTCGTTCTTACGCTTAAATTCTTCGAATTTCTTCACGTCAGAACACTCAACCCAGCGCGCGGTCGCCACGTTGACCGATTCGTAAATCGCTTCCACGTTGTACTCGCTCTTCAGGCGCGCAACCACCACGTCGAACTGCAGCACGCCGACCGCGCCAACAATCAGATCGTTGTTGGCGATTGGACGGAACACCTGCACGGCGCCCTCTTCAGAGAGCTGAACAAGGCCTTTCAGCAGCTGTTTCTGCTTCAGCGGATCGCGCAGACGAATGCGACGGAACAGCTCCGGTGCGAAGTTCGGAATACCCGTGAACTTCATCATCTCGCCCTGGGTGAAGGTATCGCCGATCTGGATCGTACCGTGGTTGTGCAGACCGATGATGTCGCCCGGATACGCCTCTTCAACGTGCGAACGGTCGCCCGCCATAAAGGTCAGCGCGTCGGAAATCACGACATCTTTACCGATGCGCACCTGGCGCAGCTTCATGCCCTTCTCATACTTACCGGACACCACGCGCATGAAGGCCACGCGGTCGCGGTGTTTCGGGTCCATGTTGGCCTGAATTTTAAAGACGAAGCCGGTGAACTTCTCTTCTTTCGCTTCCACTTCGCGGGTGTCGGTTTTACGCGGCATCGGCTGAGGTGCCCACTCCACCAGACCGTCCAGCATGTGGTCAACGCCGAAGTTACCCAGCGCGGTACCGAAGAAGACCGGGGTAATTTCGCCGCTCAGGAACAGCTCTTTGTCGAACTCGTGAGACGCACCCTTCACCAGCTCCAGCTCGTCGCGCAGCTGCGCGGCCAGCTCTTCGCCAACGGCGGCATCGAGATCCGGGTTGTCCAGACCTTTCACAATGCGCACTTCCTGAATGGTGTGGCCTTTACCGGTCTGATACAGGTAAGTTTCGTCTTTATAGAGGTGATAAACCCCTTTGAACAGCTTACCGCAGCCAATTGGCCAGGTGATTGGCGCACAGGCGATCTTCAGCTCGTTTTCCACTTCATCCATCAGCTCCATCGGGTCACGGATGTCACGGTCGAGTTTGTTCATAAAGGTGAGGATCGGCGTATCGCGCAGACGGGTAACTTCCATCAGCTTGCGGGTACGATCTTCTACACCCTTCGCGGCGTCGATCACCATCAGACAGCAGTCCACCGCCGTCAGGGTACGGTAAGTATCTTCGGAGAAGTCTTCGTGCCCCGGGGTGTCCAGCAGGTTCACCAGGCAGTCGTGATACGGGAACTGCATCACAGAGGTGGTAATCGAAATACCACGCTGCTTTTCCATTTCCATCCAGTCAGATTTTGCATGCTGGCTGGAGCCACGGCCTTTAACGGTACCCGCAGTCTGGATCGCCTGTCCGAACAGCAACACCTTCTCGGTGATGGTCGTTTTACCGGCATCCGGGTGCGAGATAATGGCAAAAGTACGGCGCTTGGCCACCTCTTGCAGATAAGGAGACAACGTCATAATTAAATCTTCTTTTATAAGCGCGGCAGCACGCCACGCATCATGGAATACAAAATTGCGGCTATTTTACCCATCAACGGGGGGCAGGCAATCATTGTTTACACAGGAGTTGCTCCAGTTCGGTCAATGACGTGACGGTCCAGGTTGGCTCGATGCCTTCAGGCTTCACGCGGCCATGCGCATTCAGCCAGACGGTCGACAAACCTGACTTCATACCGCCAAGAATATCAGACTCTGCGGTATCACCCACCATCAGCACGCGATCGCGGTCGGGATTACCGGCCTGCGCCAGCGCATAATCGAAAATTCGCGGATCCGGTTTCGGCACCCCAACCTCTTCGGAGATCACCAGCGCATCGAAATGATCGCGCAGGCCGGTGCGCTCAAGGCGGATCTGCTGCAGGGCGGTAAAACCGTTGGTGATGATCCCCAGTTTCACCTTGCCTTTCAACGCATTCAGCAGGGAAACCGCGCCCGGCAGGGGCGCACAGATATCGGCCATGGCGTTAAGGAAAGCCTCGTTCAGCGTCCCCGGACTGACCTTTAAGCGCTCCGCCCAGACGTCAAATCGCTGGTGCTGAAGTTGTAACGCAGTGATGGCACCGTTCTGGTAATCCACCCACAGCGGCTTGTTCACCGCCTGATAGTCCTGAAAATCTTCGGCGGTGAAGGTCACGCTATAGTCGAGAAACATCCGCTGTAGGCCGCCGAACGAGTCAAACGTAAACAGCGTTTCGTCAGCATCAAAGAAAATCCAGTCCCATTTCATCGTTACAACCTTATATTCGTTATCCAATTGGCAGAGCCATGATAATGGCGTCTTCACGTCCCTCTGCGGTGGGGTAGTAGTTACGTCGGACTGTCGCCTCGTTAAAGCCTAAGCTTTCATAGAGCGCGATGGCGGCGACATTCGACGCGCGCACCTCCAGCCACAGGGTGAAAACGTCGCGGGTTTCGAGCTCACGAATGAGATGCTCAAGCAGTTCTCTGCCCAGCCCACGGCGCTGAAACGCCGGGTCGACGGCGATGTTAAACAGCGTCGCCTCGTCAAGAACCACCTGCGTGATGGCAAACGCGGCCAGGGTGCCGTCAACGTCCAGACGGTAGTTCAGATAGCGCTCGCCCTGATTGCTGGCAAACGTTTTTTCGCTCCACGGAAAGGCGTGGGCGCGTGTTTCAATCGCGAACGCTGCGGTCAGGTCAGGCGTCGTGAGGGAAGAAATCGTGTTCATATTCGCAGATTTGTTGCCATAGCGCGCTGCGCGCCTTTGGATTGGCTTTCAGCTCGTCCAGCGCTGGTGAGCTGATTTGGCTCCCCTGAAGAGAGATGTCGTTTGTCTCTCCGATGCGCCAGCTGTTACAGCGGCTATCAGGAGGAAGCATGGCAACCCGTTCCGGCGTCAGCTGTAAGACCTGGTCGGGCGTCAGCTTCAAGCTGCGAAGGACATCACCGATCAGGGGCTCATTCAGGGCAGGCAGTTCTTCCGCCACCATCACCAGCCGAACGTGCGCGGGGATGGAGATGGCGATTTCGCCCTGCAACGCCGTCGGGCGACGCAAAGCCCACTGGGTGATGCCCAGCTGCTGCAACTGCCAGTCTCGTCGGGATGTCATAGGGATAACTCCTGTCTCTCAGGCGCGCAAATATAGCAAATGTGTCGAAAGTGCGCCATCTACCTACTATAATCCCCGCCTGAGTTTATTGAGGAACAATTCATGTCTGCATTTACCCCGGCAAGTGAAGTCTTGCTGCGTCACAGTGATGATTTCGAAGAAAGCCGTATTCTGTTTGCCGGAGATATGCAGGATGACCTGCCCGCGCGTTTCGACTGTGCTGAAAGCCGTGCCCACACCCAATACTACCACCACTGGCAGGTGCTGAGCCGCCAGATGGGCGAGCGCGCACGCTTCAGCCTGGTGGCGGAGCAGAGCAATATTGCCGACTGCGATACGCTGATCTACTACTGGCCGAAGAACAAGCCGGAAGCCCAGTTCCAGCTGATGAACCTGCTCTCCCTGCTGCCGGTTGGCTGCGATATTTTCGTGGTCGGTGAAAACCGCAGCGGTGTCCGTAGCGCCGAGCAGATGCTGGAAGCCTACGCGCCGCTGACCAAAGTTGACAGCGCACGTCGCTGCGGTCTGTATCATGGCCGTCTGGAAAAACAGACAACGTTTGATGCGCAGGCATACTGGGACGAGTACCAGCTTGACGGTCTGACCATCAAAACCCTGCCGGGTGTCTTCAGCCGTGACGCGCTGGATACGGGCAGCAAGCTGCTGCTCTCCACCCTGACGCCGCACACCAAAGGCAAAGTGCTGGACGTGGGCTGCGGCGCGGGCGTGCTTTCAACGGTGCTTGCCAGCCATTCACCAAAAGTGCGTTTAACCCTGTGTGACGTGAGCGCCCCGGCGGTAGAAGCCAGCCGTGCAACGCTTGCGGCCAACGGCATTGAAGGCGACGTGATTGCCAGCAACGTCTTCTCTGACGTCACCGGCCGCTTTGACATGATCATCTCTAACCCGCCGTTCCACGACGGGATGGAAACCAGCCTCGAAGCTGCGCAAACCCTGATCCGTGGCGCGACTCGTCACCTCAACAGCGGCGGCGAGCTGCGCATCGTGGCGAACGCCTTCCTGGCGTACCCGAAAGTGCTGGACGAAACCTTCGGCTTCCACGAAGTGATCGCCCAGACGGGCCGCTTTAAGGTCTACCGCACCGTGATGACGCGTCAGGCAAAGAAATAATTCGCCATACAATGCAGGCCGGATAAGCGCCAGCGCCATCCGGCAAGCAGGCGTCGCAATTCCGTCCATTTTTGCAGCAATCAATAAAAGGCGCGCACTTTTCTGTTGACGTAAAGCTGAAAACATCTAGAATGCGCCTCCGTGGTTACGATACTTTTACAGTATCGATGGTATGCGAAGGTGGCGGAATTGGTAGACGCGCTAGCTTCAGGTGTTAGTGTCCTTACGGATGTGGGGGTTCGAGTCCCCCCCCTCGCACCAATTATCTTATCTCCCTTCTGTAATACCTCTTATTTTCCCTGTTATTTCAAACTCATCATTATCACCAGAATTGCGCTGACTAATGCGACGCATGATGGCAGTAACACATAATGCCGAAGGTGCTTATGCCAGATCATGCCTGACGTCATCAGCAGCCCTGACACAATGATGGCCTTCCAGCTTTCGATGGAGAGATCGGCAAACATCAAACCGCCAAGGATTACGCCCGGCAGCAATACTCCCCATGCACTTCCCAGCGCCCTGTTCAACATACATCGCCCTTTCATAACGATAATGATAAACAATATCATATGATAAAAATTATCATTTGTCAGCGCAGGAAGCAAAAAAAATCGCCCTTTCTCCTTATGTAGAATGACAGAAATTTCCTAAGGTGATAAATTGCTCACCTGTTAACTACACATAAACTTTTTCTTATAATTACGCTTTGAGTTTTTTGCATAATTAAGTGCGAAACCACACCTATTCATCTGTTTTAATTAAGTTTTAATAAAAACGCACGACTATGACATCACAATCCTGGCGGTCTTTGGTTCAAAGAAAATATCAATTATCGTTACGTTTATTTTTATTTCTGAACGCAACGTCAGCCGTGTTCTCGGTAACAAACCCGCTCTATTCTGTACGCGTGTTTTCTGCCCCTCTGATTGCTATTTTCGCGATCAGTACTGGCCTGTTCATCTGGCACTGGAAAAAGCGCGCGCGGAAGATAAATATTCCTGCCGTTTCAGCAATCTTTGGTATTTTGTGGGCCTGGCAAATAGATTCGAAATTTTCGCTAATTACCCATGACCAGGCGATGTATTTGATAATAGCTTTACTCACGGTGCTTTTTATCGGAACACTGGCCTTCGCCAGTAATATCAAAGCATTTACGCTGCACTCGCTCCCCGCCTTTATTGTCTGCCTGTGGTTAAGTGACCAGGATATATGGCTAAGAATGTCCTATTCTTTCGCACTTCCTGTGGTGGCTATTGCTATTCATAACATTTTGCAACGGCGCAACGATCGCTTCGCCCAAGAGCTGCTCTCTCGCCTGCTGGAAGAACGGGAAACTCTGACCGATCTCAGTATGATGGACCCGCTAACCGGGCTCTATAATCGTCGCGGCCTGCAGAGCCGTCTGGAGAACCTGCCGGCGGTTGAAAACGGCGAACATTTTGTTCTTTTGATGGATATCGATCACTTCAAAGCCTATAACGACCATTATGGCCATATGATGGGTGACCAGGCGCTGAAACGCGTCTCTGCGGCAATTCGTGATGCCGTCCGTTCGCGCGATATTGTGGCGCGTTTCGGTGGGGAAGAGTTCATGGTGCTGCTGACGAATATTTCACTTGAACACGCCCGCCATACGGCAGAGCGGATCCGTCAGAAAGTCTATGATTTGAAAATCCCCCATCTGTTCAACGAAAGCGTCGCCACCAATGTCACCATCAGCATCGGTATTGCCATTTTCGAAAACGAGGACGTGGAAAGCGCTCTGGAGAGAGCGGACAGAGCCCTCTATGAAGCAAAGCATTTAGGTCGCAATAACATTCTGCTGAGTGAAGAGCTACAAACCGCTTAAGCGCGTCTTCGGTTAATCAGGACAAAAGTCTTGCCATTGGTATGAGCAATAGTTAGGATTGGCAATCATTATCATTTAGATTTCTATCTCAACTATGGCTACGCATACCGCACACATCGTTGAACCACTCCTCTGGCGAGCGCCCCTCACCAGCGGGAATGCGTCGCTTGCGGATGCCATACGGGACAAGATTGCTAAGACGCGCGCCCACCTGCTGGACTTTATCAGGCTTGATGAAGCGCCCCCGCATCACGCCATGACGCTCGCTGAGTGGCAGCAGCCCTCTACGCTGCAGTCGCTGCTTGCAACCTATTCCGACCATATCTATCGCAATCAGCCGACCCTAACGCGGGAAAATAAACCTCTGCTTTCCCTGTGGGCACAGTGGTATATCGGGCTGATGGTTCCCCCGCTCATGCTGGCGGTATTAACCCAAAAGAGCATGCTGGCGCTCTCCCCGGATCATTTTCATGTCGAGTTCCACGAAACCGGCCGAGCAGCCTGCTTCTGGATTGATCTGCACGAAGATCGCGGCGCAGAGCAGTTCTCTGCTCAGGAACGTCTGGAACAGCTTGTCATCCAGGCCCTGATCCCAGTGGTTGAGGCACTTGAAGCAACGGGCGAGATCAACGGGAAGCTTATCTGGAGTAATACCGGGTATTTAATTCACTGGTATTTAACAGAAATGAAGCCGCTGCTTGGCGATGAGAAAGTGGAGGCCCTGCGCCAGTCCTGCTTCTTTGCCAAACAGCTTTCCGATGGTCGCGATAATCCGTTATTCCGTACCGTTGTGCTCCGTGACGGACTTCTGGTACGCCGTACCTGCTGCCAGCGCTATCGCCTGCCGGACGTTAAGCAGTGCGGGGATTGCACGCTAAAGTAGTGCAGTGAATTGCCCGGTGACGCTTCGCTTACCGGGCCTACAAAAACCTCGACTCGTAGGCCGGGTAAGGCGCAGCCACCACCCGGCACAACGTCTTTAAGCCACCTGCTGATTGTCCTCTTCCCCATTACGCTGTGCTTCTTCCGCTTCCTGCTCCAGCAGCTGCTTCTCGTACACCTTGAAGAACGGGTAGTAGATGATTGCCGACACGCAGGCCAGAACCACAACCAGGATAGCCGCGCGGAAATCCCAGCCCAGGGCCCATGCTGCGCCTATCGGTGCCGGTGCCGTCCAGGGAACAACTGAAATAACACGACCAATCAGATCAAACGTCATCGCCGCCCAGGCCAGCACGGCGTTAACCATCGGGGCTAGCAGGAACGGAATAAAGAACACCGGGTTCATTACAATCGGCGTACCGAAGATAACGGGTTCATTGATGTTGAAGAAGCTGGGCACCACGCTCAATCGGCCAATAGAGCGTAAATGCGCTGAACGGCTGCGCAGATAGCAAATCACCAGACCCATCGTCGCGCCCGACCCGCCAATCACGATGAAGAACGTCCAGAAGGCTTCCATAAAAATATGTGGCAGAGGATGGCCGGCAGCCAGCGCGGTCTGGTTCGCTCCGAGGTTAGTCAGCCAGAACATCTGCAGCATCCCGGAGACAATAGCCGCCCCGTGGATCCCGGCGAACCACAGCAAATGACCAATCAACACCGCCAGCAGGATCGCGGGCAGTGAATCCGCCGCGGAAACAAGGGGCTTGAAGATGGACATAATTGCCTGCGGGATCAGCATGTCAAACTGAGACTGAATCACCAGGCTCAGCGGATAAAGCGTTAACACCACCACCAGCACCGGGATCAGCAGGTCAAAGGAGTTTTTGATCATCGGCGGCACCTGGTCCGGCAGGCGAATACCGATGTTATGCGCCTTCAGGAAACGCATCATTTCAACGCAGTAAATCGCCACCAGAATGGCGGTAAAAATACCCGTTCCACCCAGGCTGTCGACGGGAAGCGTGCCTTTGGTTTTCGGGGCGGCAACCAGCAGAAACGCCATCAGCGACAGCATGGCGCACATGAACGGATCCAGCTGGTGCGTTTTGACATAATGTTTGCCAAGGTTATAGGCGATGGCCGCGCAGATATAAATGGACATAATGCCCATCGTCATATCAAACGGCGTCAGTATCTGGCCTTCAAACTGCTTCGCCATATCCAGCCAGGCGCGCGCGAAACCCCAGGTGGTATCAGGCGAAAACGGCGGGTAAGCAAACACTAATAAAAATGAACCCACAATCATGAACGGCATCGCAGAGATGAACCCATCACGGATAGCCATGACATGACGCTGGGACGAGATCCGCCCGGCAATCGGGCTCACGTAATTTTCAACGAAACGGAATATCAGATTAAACGCAGCATGGTTGGCAGACATGGTTGATCTCCTGTCAGACGTTTATTACAGGCGCGCTCGCGCCGCACGTTGTTCCATAAATCAGCTTCACAACCTTGCTGGCTTGCGTACCAGCGGTACTGCTCAGACGAAATGGTTTCATAATTGGCTCTTATTATTGGATACAGGGGACGTTACATACTCAGTATTAATCTACGCATCACGCTCTGCAACCGGTTACTGTAACCGGTTTCTGTGATTGTGAAGAGGATCCAGAAATCAGCCATCCTGGATATTTGTTACTTAAGAGATATTTACAGAGCATAAATTCTTATGACAGATTACGCAGGATATTTGTCAGGAGGAAACAATGAGTTTGCAGTCCGTACAGCAGTTTTTTGCCGACAACGCGCCGGAAATAGAGGTAATAGAACTTAGCCAGAGTACGGCTACCGTTGCGCTGGCTGCTGCCGCCCACCGTGTAGAGCCGGGACAAATCGCCAAAACCCTATCGTTGAAGGTTAAAAATGAGGTGATTCTGGTGGTGGCGAAGGGTGATGCGCGTCTGGATAACAAAAAACTGAAAGACACGTTTGGCGCGAAAGCACGCATGCTCAGCAGTGATGAAGTGGTTACCGTGACGGGTCATCCCGTTGGTGGCGTCTGCCCGTTTGGGCTTGAAAACCCACTTGCGGTTTACTGCGATATCTCTTTAAAACAATACGCTGAAGTGCTTCCCGCCGCTGGCGCTATCCATAGCGCCGTACGTATTTCTCCAGACAGAATGGCAGAGCTGACTTCAGCAAAGTGGGTTGATGTGTGCATCTGAATGACGCGCCAGGGCATATCTGGCGCGCAAAAGGCACAGGTTACAAAAATGTCGGTTTGCTTAGCCCCACAGTTCTCGGTTCTCTAACCGGAAGATGGGTAAGAATATCCGCTGCATCAAGCAATCCTACGTCAGAATTCACCCCTAGCTTCACCATCGCATTAAACTTATGCGCGCGAATAGTCTTGATATTGCGTTCAAGCTGCGCCGCGATTTCGGGAATGGAATATCCGCATGACATATAACGTAAAATTGCTCTTTCCGTTGGGCTTAACATCCGGTTCTGACTGCAGTACCAGTGGTTAAGCATATTGTCATTTATGCGCAGCGTTTCGCTCAACAATACCACTAACTCCTTCAGCAGGTGTTCAAGGGTCACCGATTTACTGACCACACCGTGAAGACGTGAAGGCGAAAGATGGCTAATCAACCTCGCCTCCATCTCATCCGAGACCAGGATAATGCGCTGAATATGGCTATGCGTAAACGCGAGATCCCGCAGATGCGCCAGGCAGTTACGTCGTTCTTCTCGCGCATCGGAAAGCGAATAGATCAGCGAGAAAAAATTCACGTGTTGCAGTGCTTTCTTAAAGCCATCAAAATCATTAAACAGGTGCAGTTGATATTGGCTGAGTTCAGGCTGCGTAAAAAGATGCTGCAGCCCGACCGCACTCATCGAGCAATTTTCGATGATGGCGATATGTCTTGTTGAATCGGTTTTTTCCATTCCTCGAACTCTCCATAGGCTGACATTAAACTCAGCTCTCTCATTCCCTGTGTACTGTTGATCCAGGCGTACATATCGGCATTACTCCGCAATGAGAGCCTTCGCATCGCACTGTTTTTCTGCGCACTGATCGTTTTATTGCTCTTTTTAAGCAACGTAGCGATTTGGTTAATCCCCCACCCTTTGCCTAACAGGCGAAGCACCTTACGTTCTGAGTGCGTGAGCGCAATAAAGTGTTCTTCGTCATCCTCACTTTCCTCAGGTTCTGGGATTAATAACGTCTGGCTTATCCGTTCTGCGCGTTCACTCCCTGCCCGGATAGCGTTAACGACACCTTCGATAGGTTCCATATCAGAAAGAAGCGTGCTTTCCGGCCGCATAAGCAGCTCAACGGCAATAGGGTAAAACGGCCGGGAGACCAAAAAGATCCAGTGGATTTCCCGGTACTGGTTCAGTAAGCGGTAATACTCTTCGAGCGTACCCCGTGGGTTCCTGTATTCGCCTGAAACGTCGGCGATAATCACATCTGCGCGGCGCAACTGAAGCAGGGTTAACTCCTGCAGTGAGCGGCAGTAGGTCAATTCAAAATCGGGGAAATGACGTGCCATCACGTCCCCTAACCCATTCTGCATGACGGGTATCCGGCTAATGACAACGCCATGCTTACCAGGCAACGACAACATAGACCCTCCGTGTCCATTTTCCTTCGGTGCGTCATGTAAAACACACCAAGGTATAAATATTTTCTTCCCTGAGTATAAAAAGATTAATACAAGCAGAAGATGAGATATGTTCTTAGTTTAGGAAATGCCTAAAACAGCGCTAATATCTCACAAAGCGCAAATCAATTTAATTGTGCAGACATTAAAATAACTACAAAATAAAATTAGAATTTCTAAATACAAATATTTTATTATTTCAAATTACTAATTCATCGTATTAATAAATTAATCCTGTAAGTCGTCGTGACGAGGGGGGTAACTGTTTGCATAAACCTTGATCTGACCCACAGCAAGAGCCACTGCACTTTGTGCTAAAAGTAGGCATTACGGGCCAACCGGCAACTATTCACCTTATCTTCGGGATAATACATGCAGGCAGATCGGTCAACGCAGCGTGCTATCACGCGGCTCTGTATTCAGTGCGGTCTTTTTCTGCTCCAGCACGGCGCGGAAAGCGCGCTGGTCGAGGAGCTCTCAACCCGGCTGGGGCTGGCGCTGGGGATGGACAGCGTTGAGAGCGCTATCTCGTCCAACGCCATTGTGCTGACCACCATTAAAGACGGGCAGTGTCTTACGTCCACCCGTAAAAATCACGACCGCGGCATTAATATGCACGTTGTAACCGAGGTCCAGCACATCGTCATCCTGGCTGAGCATAAGCTTCTCGATCTCAAGGAGATTGAAAAACGTTTTAACCAAATCAAGCCATTACGTTATCCACGCTGGCTGGTCGTGCTCATGGTGGGGCTGTCATGCGCCTGTTTTTGTAAGCTCAATAAAGGTGGCTGGGACGGCGCGATCGTCACCTTTTTCGCCAGCAGCATCGCCATGTACGTGCGCCAGCTGCTGACGCACCGGCAGCTGCACCCGCAAATTAACTTCTGCATTACCGCGTTTGTTGCCACTACGGTGTCTGGCCTGCTGCTGCGCCTGCCGCAGTTTGCCGCTACCCCGACGATTGCGATGGCCGCCAGCGTGCTTCTGCTGGTGCCGGGCTTCCCGCTGATTAACGCCGTTGCCGACATGTTTAAAGGGCACATCAATACCGGGCTGGCACGCTGGGCTATCGCCAGCCTGCTGACGCTGGCGACCTGCATCGGCGTGGTGATGGCGATGACGCTATGGGGGTTACGAGGATGGGCGTGATAGATTTTCTGCTGGCGCTGGCACAGGACATGGCCCTGGCGGCCATTCCTGCCGTCGGCTTTGCGATGGTATTTAACGTTCCGCAACGCGCTCTGCCGTGGTGTGCGCTGCTGGGCGCAATTGGCCACGGCTCGCGAATGGTGATGATGACGGCGGGCTTTAACATCGAATGGTCGACGTTTATCGCCTCTATGCTGGTCGGCAGCATCGGTATTCAGTGGTCGCGCTGGTATCTGGCGCATCCGAAAGTGTTCACCGTCGCCGCCGTTATCCCGATGTTCCCCGGCATATCTGCCTATACGGCGATGATTTCCGCGGTGAAAATCAGCCATTTTGGCTACACCGAGCCGCAGATGATTCTTCTCCTTAGCAACTTTCTTAAGGCGTCCTCCATCGTCGGTGCGCTCTCTATCGGGCTGTCGATACCCGGGCTATGGCTCTACCGCAAACG
Organism: Enterobacter sp. IF2SW-B1; assembly: GCF_001743375.1. Classification (NCBI taxonomy): domain Bacteria; kingdom Pseudomonadati; phylum Pseudomonadota; class Gammaproteobacteria; order Enterobacterales; family Enterobacteriaceae; genus Enterobacter; species Enterobacter sp. IF2SW-B1. Next base: position 56,536 of record NZ_MJAA01000005.1, read on the forward strand.
CCCGCGCGTTTGATATTTGTGTTATTTCGCTGCCGTGGAGATAATCTTTCTGGTCCGTTTGGTAAAAATAAGGAAAGGATGTGGCTAACTCTGGCAGCGAACACCCCGATCACAGTGAAGAATCGAGCCTGAAAGAGAAAATTTTTCAGAGCGCTATCGCGCTGTTTGCCGAATTTGGACTGAATGGCGCCCGCATGGAGCAGATCGCGGAGAAAGCAGGTACCACCAAACGCATGGTCGTTTACCATTTTAAAAACAAAGAAAATCTCTACCTGCTCGTCCTGGAGTACGTTTACACCCAAATTCGCGCCAGTGAAAAGGCGCTTAGCCTGGCGGATATGCCTCCCGTCGAAGCGCTGGTCCATCTGGTTGAAGCCACCTTTGACTATCATGCCGACCACCCGGATTACATCCGCATTATCTGCATGGAAAACATGCAGCGCGGCCGTTTTATGCAGCAGTCAAACTATCTGCGGCAGGTCAACCGCAGCGCGCTCGACCTGCTGGAAGGCATCCTGCGCCGGGGCAAAGAAAAACAGCTTTTCAGCCAGACGGTTGACGCCCGCGACCTTCACCGTCTGATCAGCAGCTTCAGCTTTCACTACGTTGCCAACAGCTACACCTTCACCCTGCTGTTTGAAGAGGGTGCAGACGAGCAGGCCCAGCGCCAGCACTACCGTAAAATGGCCGTTCAGGTGGCGCTGCGTTATACCTGCCCCTAAAATTGCTTGCAATTAAATCGCGCACAATCTATATTCATTTCATGAACGCAAAAACGAACGACACGACCGCTGCGCTCCTGCTGGATAACCAGCTCTGTTTTGCCCTCTATTCGGCAAATCTGGCGCTTAATAAGCTGTACCGGCAACTGCTGGCGCCGCTAAACCTGACTTACCCGCAATATCTGGTGATGCTGGTGCTGTGGGAGCAGGATGACGTGACGGTGTCGGACATCGGTGAACGGCTGTTCCTTGACTCCGCAACGCTGACGCCGCTTCTGAAGCGTCTGGAAAGCGCAGGGCTAATCAACCGCCACCGTTCGCGTAAAGATGAACGTCAGGTCGCCGTCACGCTGACTGAAGCCGGACGTGAACTTCAGCAGCAGGCACTGGGTATCCCACACGCGGTGGGATGCGCCGCACAGTGTGATACCGACACCATGCTGGCGCTCAAGCAGCAACTGGAACTTTTGCGACAACAGATTCAACGCGCGTAAGGCTATACTTTACGCGTTTTTATTTACCCATATACATCGCACGCTATTTAATAGCACATACAAAAGTAAGATGAGGAACCTGCCATGTCTTTAGAAAAAGTTGTTTATACCGCCAAAGCAAAAGCAACCGGGGGCCGTGACGGCCGCGCAACCTCTTCCGATGGCGTACTGGACGTCAAACTGGGCGTGCCCAAAGAGATGGGCGGTATGGGTGGAGAAGTCACGAACCCTGAGCAGCTGTTTGCTGCGGGTTACTCTGCCTGCTTCCTGGGCGCGATGAAGTTTGTGGCGGCTCGCGACAAATTTACCCTGCCAAAAGAGGCGTTTATTGAAGGCGAAGTGGGTATCGGCCCGCTGCCGACCGGTTTTGGTATCGAAGCAAAACTGAATATCCACGTTGAAGGTATGGATCCTGCGGAAGCCAAAAAGCTGGTCGATGCGGCGCATATCGTTTGCCCGTACTCTAACGCGACCCGAGGCAACATCGACGTGACCCTGAATATCATCGCGTGATAACTGCCTGATGCCGCTGCGCTTTTCAGGCCTACGACTGTAGCCCCGGTAAGCGCAGCGCCACTGGGGAAATCCCCTCCATCCCCTCCCCTCTCTGTGCTACCATAAGCCCATATCACGCCCGTAGTAATCAGTTGAGTAAGCGTTATGTCCTCCAGAATTCTGACCACCAGCATTGCTGGCATTGATGCCTTTATGCGCGACCCACGCGGTGTGTTGACCCACGCCGAAGGCGGCACGGTTGCGGTTTTTGCCGACAACGCGCCGGCGTTTTACGCAATCACGCCGGAACGTCTGGCGCAGCTTCTGGAGATCGAAGCGCAGATGTCACGTCCGGCAAGCGACGTCACGCTGGATAACCAGTTTTTTGAAGAACCGGTTAATACCCCGCTAACCGTTCCGATGGGCAAATTTGTCCTGTACACGGGCTGGCAGCCTGACGCAGATTTTCAGCGGCAAGCAGCATTGTGGGGCATTGCGTTAACTCAGCCAGCCACCGCGGAAGAGCTCGCCGCGTTTATCGCCTGGTGGCAGGCGGAAGGCAAAGTGTTCACCCACATTCAGTGGCAGCAAAAGCTCGCGCGTCATCTTCAAATTACCCGCGCCAGTAACAATGGCCAGCCTAAGCGCGATATCAACACGTTTTCAGAACCGGATAAACAGATCCCGAGTGGATTCCGAGGTGCGAAATGAAGAACGTCGGCGACCTGATGAAACGTCTGCAAAAGATGATGCCAGCCAACGTGAAGCCCGCCTTCACCACGGGTGAAGAGCTGCTGGCGTGGCAAAAGGAGCAAGGTAAAATTCGTGCCGCCGCGCTCGCCCGCGAAAACCGGGCGATGAAAATGCAGCGCACCTTTAACCGCTCCGGTATTCGTCCCCTGCATCAGAACTGCTCGTTTGATAACTATAAAATTGAGACCAGCGGGCAGATGAACGCGCTCGCCGCCGCGCGTCAGTACGTGGATGAATTTGACGGCAATATCGCCAGCTTCATTTTTAGCGGCAAGCCGGGCACAGGTAAAAACCACCTCGCGGCCGCCATCTGCAACGAACTGCTTCTGCGCGGTAAATCGGTCCTCATCATCACCGTGGCCGATATCATGTCCGCCATGAAAGACACCTTCAGCAACCGTGAAACCAGCGAAGAGCAGCTTCTTAACGATCTGAGCAATGTCGATCTACTGGTCATCGACGAGATTGGCGTTCAGACCGAATCCCGTTATGAAAAGGTCATCATTAACCAGATAGTCGATCGCCGCTCTTCGTCCAAACGTCCCACCGGGATGCTGACGAACCACAACATTGACGAGATGACCCGCTTACTGGGCGAACGCGTCATGGACCGCATGAAGCTGGGTAATAGTCTGTATGTCATTTTCGACTGGGACAGTTACCGCAGCCGCGTCACCGGCAAAGAGTATTAAGACAGTTCCAGGAATCGCCAGCAGGGCGCAGGTATATACTGGAACCCCTTCCGGCCCAAAACGGACCTTTTTGAGAAAGCCATTATGAAAAAACAGATTCTTATCAGCACTTTTTTAGGCGCGCTGCTGGTTACCGGCGCAGCACAAGCGGCTTCGTGGCAGGAGTCCCTGTCAAGCGCCGCGAATGAGCTGACCAAAGAGAGCAGCAGCGCCCAGGGCGGGCTCTCGGCCTCTTCTCTCACCAGCCTGCTGAGCAACAGTTCCCAGAGCCTGAGCGCGGGCACGATGAACAACGCGGCGGGGATTCTGGAATATTGCGCTAAGCAAAAGCTGGCCTCGGTGACCGACGCGCAAAACGTGAAAAACCAGGTGCTGGGTAAACTGGGTCTCGACACGCAGGAGCAAAAAGCGGACACCAGCTATATGGACGGCATTCAGGGCCTGCTTAACGCGCAAAACGGCCAACAGCTGAATCTGAGCACCCTCGGCAACTCCGCCCTGGCAAAACAGGTGAAAACCAAAGCCTGCGATCTGGTGCTGAAACAAGGCGTTAATTTCATCTCCTGATCCGCCCCATTTTCTGCCACAACACGCCGCGTTTAATGCGATAGGCTTGCATCGCGGCGTTAAACGAGCGTTTTTCCTACCTGCCATCGTCTCAGCGTCCGTTTGTCAGGATGCGACCATCCTCATAAAAACGATTTTATAAACCAAATCCTAACAACAGCACACTTTCGTGACACTAAAATTGCAGCTAAACGACATCGCCATTACATTGTCTTACCAAAAATAAACAGTTAGCCAGCGAAGCACCTGGCGTCATGAGGATATGCTGTTGTCAGAATTCATCTCTCTTATCCTTTTTCTGGCTTCCGTCGGCGTTTATGCCTGGAAAGCCGGCCGTAACACCTGGTGGTTTATCGCCACGCTGGTGGTGCTCGGCATTTTTATCGTTTTAAACATTACCTTATACGCCAGCGATTACTTCACTGGCGACGGCATTAACGATGCTGTGCTCTACACCCTGACGAACAGCCTGACGGGCGCGGGAGTAGGTAAATACATCCTTCCGGGGCTGGGACTGATCGTGGCGCTGGTGACGATTTTCGGCGCGCTCGCCTGGGTGCTGCGCCGCCGTCGCCATCTTCCTCACCATCATGGCTACAGCCTGCTGGCGCTTTTCCTGGCGCTGGCCTCCGTCGACGCCAGCCCCGCGTTTCATCAGATCACCGAGCTTGTAAAATCCCAGTCGCGCGACGGCGATCCGGACTTCGTGGCCTACTATAAAGAGCCGTCGAAAACGATCGCCAACCCGAAGCTCAACCTGGTCTACATCTACGGTGAAAGCCTGGAGCGCACCTACTTTGATAACGATGCGTTTCCGAACCTCACGCCGGAACTGGGCGCGCTGAAAAACGAAGGCCTCGATTTCAGCCACACCATGCAGTTACCCGGCACGGATTACACTATCGCCGGGATGGTGGCCTCCCAGTGCGGTATCCCGCTGTTCGCACCTTTTGAAGGCAACGCCTCCGCCTCGATGTCGACGTTCTTCCCGCAGAATATTTGCCTGGGCGATATCCTGAAAAACTCCGGCTATGAAAACTACTTTATGCAGGGAGCAAACCTGCGCTTTGCCGGAAAAGATGTGTTCCTGAAATCCCACGGTTTTGACCACCTGTATGGCTCAGAAGAGTTAAAAACGACGGTTGCCGATCCCACCTACCGCAACGACTGGGGCTTCTATGACGATACGGTGCTGGACGAAACCTGGAAGAAATTCGAGGAACTTTCCCGCGCCGGGAAGCGTTTTTCTCTCTTTGCGCTGACGGTAGATACGCACCATCCGGACGGGTTCGTCTCGCGCACCTGTAAGCGAAAAAGCTATGACGTGGACGGCAAAAACAACAAGTCTTTCAGCGCCGTGACCTGTAGCCAGGAGCACATCGCCGCGCTGGTCGAGAAAATCAAAGCCTCGCCGTGGTTTAAAAACACCGTCATCGTCGTATCGTCTGACCATCTGGCAATGAAAAACAGCGCGTGGGACCAGCTCAGCAAGCAGGATCGCAGCAACCTGTTCTTCGTGCTGCGCGGCGACCAGCCGCAGCAGGAGTTAATCGCCACCAAACGCAACTCCATGGATAACGGCGCAACCGTGCTGGACATTCTGGGGGGCGACAACTTTATTGGCCTCGGGCGCAGCACGCTGTCGGGGCAATCCCTGTCGGAAGTGTTCCTCAACATGAAGGAGAAAATCCTCGCCTGGAAGCCCGACATCATCCGCCTGTGGAATTTCCCGAAAGAGATGAAAGACTTCACCGTCGATCGGGATAAAAACACCGTTGCCTTCTCCGGCAGCAATTTCCGCCTGCCGCTGCTGGTGCGCGTGTCGGATAGTCGCGTCGAACCGCTGCCGGAAAGCGAGTATTCCGCGCCGCTGCGCTTCCAGCTGGCCGATTTCGCCCCTCGCGATAACTTCGTCTGGATTGACCGGTGTTACAAAATGGGTCAGCTCTGGTCGCAGCCGCTGGCGCTCTCTACGGACTGGTGCGTCTCTCAGGGCCAGCTTGGCGGGGAGCAAACCGTGCAGCATGTCGACAAAGCCCAGTGGAAAGGCAAAACCGCCTTTAAAGATACGGTGATTGATACGGCTCGCTATCAGCACAACATCGACATGCTGAAAATCGTCGACAACGACATCCGCTATAAAGCGGACAGCTTTATCTTTAACGTGGCCGGCGCGCCCGAAGAGGTGAAGCAGTTTAGCGGCATCTCCCGTCCGGAGTCGTGGGGACGCTGGTCAAACGCGCAGCTGGGTAACGAGGTGAAAATTGAGTACACCCATCCGCTGCCGGAGCAATTTGATCTGGTGATCACGGCCAGGGCGTACGGGCCTAACGCGAATAAACCTGTACCGGTGCGCGTGGGCGATCAAGAGCAGACGCTGACGCTTGGAAATGACGTAAGCACTCACACCCTGCATTTTGAGAATCCATCGCGCAGCAGTACCCTGGTGATTGTGCCGCCAGACCCGCAGTCCACCAATGAAGGAAATATTCTCGGCCATTCACCGCGCCAGCTCGGGATCGGCATGGTTGAAATTAAAATCGTGAGTCGCGCAGGCTAATGGTCGCCCTTAACCTCACCGTTCGGCCCACACATTCCGACGACGTTGCCGCCCTGCCCGCCATTGAGCGCGCGGCGGGCGAGCGTTTTCGTGACTACCCCGACCTCGCCTGGCTTGCCGATGGCGAGGTCATTTCCGCTGAACAGCATCTCGACTATGCCGAACGGGGACTAAGCTGGCTGGCGCTGGCGAACGACCGTCCCGTGGGGTTTATTCTCACTGAAGCGCACCCTTCGTCGCTGTTTATTGTGGAGCTCTCGGTCGATCTGGCCTGGCAGGGAAAAGGGATCGGTCGGCAGCTCATCGCCTGTGCAGCTGACCATGCCCGCCAAAAGGGGCTGAGATCGCTGACGTTGACGACGTTCCGGGACGTGCCGTGGAATGCGCCCTTCTATGCGCGGCTGGGGTTTGAAATGATGACGAGGCTGACGCCTGAATTGCGTGAAAAACGCGAAGAAGAGACGGCGCACGGTTTAGCGTATGACTCCCGCTGCGCCATGCGCCTGCCGCTTTGATATCGCCCGGTGGCGCTTCGCTTACCGGGCCTACAACAAGCTTCCGTTGGCCGGGTAAGGCGTAGCCGCCACCCGGCACAATGCGCTGGATCAGAACGTTTCCCAGTTATCGCCCGCGTCCGCCGTCGCGACTTTACGCGACATCACCGGCGCGACAACGCTTTTCGCGGCAGCGAACTCGCGCGCCTTCATCTGCTCCTGCTGAATGCGGAACACTGCCACGGCCTGCGTCAGACGGCTCGCCTGCTCTTCCAGCGCCGCCGCCGCTGCGGCTGACTCTTCTACCAGCGAGGCGTTCTGCTGGGTCACGCGGTCCATCTCTGCCACCGCCAGGCCCACCTGGTCGATACCGCGGCTCTGCTCGTCGGACGCAGAGGCAATCTCGCCCATGATATCGGTCACGCGGGTCACCGCGTTCACGATCTCACCCATGGTTTCACCGGCGCTTTCCACCAGCGTTGACCCCACTTCCACGCGTCCCACGGAGTCTTCAATCAGGCTCTTGATCTCACGTGCTGCCTGAGCGCTGCGCTGGGCCAGGTTACGCACTTCCCCTGCCACCACCGCAAATCCACGACCCTGTTCGCCCGCACGCGCCGCTTCTACCGCCGCGTTCAGCGCCAGGATGTTGGTCTGGAAGGCAATGCCGTCGATCACGCTGATGATATCGGCAATTTTCTGCGAACTGCCCGCGATGTCACGCATGGTTTGCACCACGTTGTCCACCACCTTGCCGCCCTTCTGCGCGGTTTCAGACGCGCTTAGCGCCAGGTGGCTCGCCTGACGGGCGTTCTCGGCGTTCTGCTTAACGGTCGCCGTCAGCTGCTCCATGCTGGCAGCGGTCTCTTCCAGTGAAGCGGCCTGCTGTTCAGTACGGGAAGAGAGGTCGTTATTGCCCATCGCGATTTCGCTCGCGCCGCTATAGATAGCGTTCGCGCCGTTACGCACGTCGCCCACGGTACGCACCAGCTCGCCCTGCATATGACGCAGCGAGTCGGCCAGTTCGCCCATCTCGTTAGAGCCTTCCACGTCGATGCGCTTCACCAGGTCGCCGCTGGCGATGTGGCGGATATTGTCAATGAGACGCGTCAGCGGAGAGATCAGCGCCTGCTTGATACCCAGCCAGACGGCCACAATCACCACTAGCACGGCAACCAGCACGCTGATCAGCACCCAGATAGCCTGAGTGTAAGAGCTGTTGCTGTCTTCAACCGCCATCTGGTACAGCTTGTCGTTCTGCTGCAGGTAGCTCACGTACTGCTTCTCGAATCCATCCTGGTAGCTCTGGGTCGGCTGGTCGAAGAAGGCGTTGATTTTACCCGCCCCCAGCAGTTGAATCAGCTCAGCCAGCGCACCGTGGTAGATATCGTAGTTACGTTTAATTTCCAGCGCAGCGGCGTCGCTCTGACGCGGGTCGCGCGGCAGGGCTTCATAGTCAGCCCAGTTTTTTTCCGCCTGTTTCAGCGAGGCAGACGCAATCTGCATCAGATCGTTAACGGTCGCGCCGCTGCCGATATTGTTCTGATCCATCATGTAGCGGATGCCCGCGCGGTTCAGGGTATTACGGGTTTGCAGCAGCGCAACCCAGCTCCCGTTAAGGGTGGATTGTTGCTGACGAATGGTTTGCAGGACGGTGAAATTCTCTTTGTCATTCTTCAGAGCATTAAAGAAAAGACCACCGGATGTGAGTTGTAAAAGGCCAAATATCGCTAAAACCAGCATTAAGCTGGTGACAATCTTGATACGGTTTAACATGTTTTCTCTTTCCTCAGACAGATACAGAATTTTCGGCCTGGAAAGGGAAAACTTTACGAAAATCATCCTGGAATTTGTGGTTTTTACTCTTCTTCCCGCGCTGCGTTATGCCGGTTTCCGAGTTCAATAAACTCTTCCAGCAGCGCCGTCAGCTGCTTCATCTTCTCCGGCGTGTATTCCGCCTCAATCTGCTGATACGCCTCTTCCACCTGCGCCTGGGCGTGCTCGTACAGCGCATTTCCCTCTTTGGTCAGCGACACGTACAGCTTGCGCTGGTCGTTCACCGGCTTTAAGCGCAGCACCAGGCCGTCGCGCTCCATGCGCGTCAGAATGCCGGTCAGGCTCGGGCGCAGAATACAGGTGCGAAACGCCAGATCGTGAAAATCCATCGACGGATGTTCAGCCAGCACGCGCACGATGCGCCACTGCTGCTCGGTGAGGTTATGCCGCTTCACAATCGGACGGAAGTACGACATCGCCGCTTCCCGCGCCTGCAAAAGCGCGATGGTTAATGAATCATGCATAGCCTCTCCCCTTCACATCATTAACAAGTAAACGATTCATAAAAGATGTTTTTATAAACAACACGTTTCCTGCCAGAAAGTCTAACAGAAACCATTCGTTTTTATTAATCAACTGATTTACATAGGATTAAAATTCATAATGTAAATTTATTGTTATTCATATCACAAATTTTTCACTTCTGATTGCGAAATAAACAGCAAAAGCATAAAACCAGATCATTAACATATTAATGAAATCATAACCCGGACCGTCGGGGTGAGGAGTAGGTGAATGAAAGGTACCGTATTTGCCGTCGCGCTGAACCACCAGAGTCAGCAAGAAGCCAGGGCTGAGGCGTTTGAAAAAGCCCCTTACAACACGCCGCCAAAAACGCCGGTGTGGTTTATCAAACCGCACAACACGGTGATTCGCGCGGGCGAGCCCATTCCTTTCCCGCAGGGGGAAACGGTGTTAAGCGGCGCGACGGTGGCGCTGGTTGTGGGTAAAACCGCCAGCAGGGTGCGCGTAGAGGACGCCGCGGCCTACATCGCCGGGTACGCGCTGGCCAACGAGGTGAGCCTGCCGGAAGAGAGCTTCTACCGCCCGGCCATTAAGGCCAAATGCCGGGACGGCTTTTGCCCGCTTGGCGAGCTGGCCGCCGTTGATAACGTCGACAACCTGACCATCATCACCGAGATCAACGGCCGCGAAGCGGACCACTGGAACACCGCCGATCTGCAGCGCAGCGCCGCCGAACTGCTGAGCGCCCTGAGCGAATTCGCCACCCTCAATCCCGGCGATGCGATCCTGCTCGGCACGCCGCAAAGCCGCGTGGAGATCCGCCCGGGCGATCGCGTGCGGATTCTGGCGGAAGGTTTCCCGCCGCTGGAAAATCCGGTGGTGAACGAGCGCGACGTTGCCCTTTCCCACCGCACGCCTGAACACGCCACGCTGTTCGCCCTCGGTCTTAACTACGCCGATCATGCCAGCGAGCTGGACTTCAAGCCGCCCACCGAGCCGCTGGTGTTTATCAAAGCGCCGAACACCTTCAATGGCGACAACCAGACCTCGGTGCGCCCGAACAATATCGAATACATGCACTACGAGGCGGAGCTGGTGGTGGTCATCGGTAAAACCGCGCGTAAGGTGAGCGAAGCCGAGGCGATGGAGTATGTCGCGGGCTACACGGTCTGCAACGACTACGCCATCCGCGACTACCTGGAAAATTACTACCGCCCGAACCTGCGGGTCAAAAGCCGCGACGGATTAACCCCCATCAGCCCGAACATTGTGCCGAAAGAAGCCATTCCTGATCCGCATAACTTAACCCTGCGCACCTTCGTCAACGGCGAACTGCGTCAGGAAGGCACCACCGCCGATCTCATTTTCAGCATTCCTTACCTGATTGCGTATCTGAGCGATTTTATGACTCTACAGCCGGGCGACATGATCGCCACCGGCACGCCGAAGGGGCTGTCCGATGTGGTGCCGGGCGATGAAGTGGTGGTGGAAGTGGAAGGCGTGGGCCGCCTGGTGAACCGGATTGTCAGCGAGGAGACTGCAAAATGAAAAAGATTAACCACTGGATCAACGGTAAAAACGTCGCCGGAAGCGAGTTCTTCAATACCACTAATCCGGCCTCCGGCGAGGTATTAGCGGAAGTCGCCTCCGGCGGTGAAGCGGAAATTCATCAGGCCGTTGCCGCCGCTAAAGAGGCGTTCCCGAAATGGGCCAACCTGCCGATGAAGGAGCGCGCGCGCCTGATGCGTCGCCTGGGGGATCTGATCGATCAGAACGTGCCCGAGATCGCCGCCATGGAAACCGCCGACACCGGCCTGCCGATCCACCAGACCAAAAATGTGCTCATCCCGCGCGCCTCGCACAACTTCGAGTTCTTCGCCGAGGTGTGCCAGCAGATGAACGGCAAAACCTACCCGGTCGACGACAAAATGCTCAACTACACGCTGGTGCAGCCGGTGGGCGTCTGCGCGCTGGTGTCTCCATGGAACGTGCCGTTTATGACCGCCACCTGGAAGGTCGCGCCGTGCCTGGCGTTGGGCAACACCGCGGTGCTGAAGATGTCTGAACTCTCGCCGCTGACCGCCGACCGACTGGGCGAGCTGGCGCTGGAGGCGGGCATTCCGGCGGGCGTGCTGAACGTGGTGCAGGGCTACGGGGCGACGGCAGGCGACGCGCTGGTGCGCCACCACGACGTGCGCGCCGTCTCCTTCACCGGCGGCACCGCCACCGGGCGCAACATCATGAAAAACGCCGGGCTGAAGAAATATTCCATGGAGCTGGGCGGCAAATCCCCGGTGCTGATTTTTGAAGATGCGGACATCGAGCGCGCGCTGGACGCCGCACTGTTCACCATCTTCTCCATCAACGGCGAGCGCTGCACCGCAGGCTCGCGCATCTTCATCCAGCAGAGCATTTACCCGGAGTTCGTCAAGCGTTTCGCCGAACGCGCCAATCGCCTGCGCGTGGGCGATCCGACCGATCCGAACACCCAGATTGGCGCGCTCATCAGCCAGCAGCACTGGGAGAAAGTCTCCGGCTATATCCGCCTCGGCATCGAGGAAGGCGCCACCCTGCTGGCGGGCGGCCCGGACAAACCGGTCGATCTGCCTGCACACCTGAAAGGCGGCAACTTCCTGCGCCCGACGGTGCTGGCGGACGTCGACAACCGCATGCGCGTGGCGCAGGAGGAGATCTTCGGGCCGGTGGCCTGCCTGCTGCCGTTTAAGGACGAGGCGGAAGGCCTGCGCCTGGCGAACGACGTGGAGTACGGCCTGGCGTCATACATCTGGACCCAGGACGTCAGCAAGGTGCTGCGCCTGGCGCGCAGCATTGAAGCGGGCATGGTGTTCGTGAACACCCAGAACGTGCGCGACCTGCGCCAGCCGTTTGGCGGCGTGAAGGCCTCCGGCACCGGCCGCGAGGGCGGCGAGTACAGCTTTGAAGTGTTCGCGGAGATGAAGAATGTCTGCATCTCCATGGGCGACCATCCGATTCCAAAATGGGGGATCTGACAATGGGCAAGCTAGCGTTAGCAGCAAAAATCACCCACGTGCCGTCGATGTACCTTTCCGAGCTGCCGGGGAAAAACCACGGCTGCCGCCAGTCCGCCATCGACGGGCATAAAGAGATCAGCAAGCGCTGCCGTGAACTGGGCGTGGACACCATCATCGTGTTCGACACCCACTGGCTGGTGAACAGCGCGTACCACATCAACTGTGCGGATCATTTTTCGGGCGTCTACACCAGCAACGAGCTGCCGCACTTTATCCGCGACATGACCTACGACTACGACGGCAACCCGGAGCTCGGGCAGCTGATCGCCGACGAAGCGGTGAAGCTCGGCGTGCGCGCCAAGGCGCATAACATCCCGAGCCTCAAGCTGGAGTACGGCACCCTGGTGCCGATGCGCTACATGAACGCGGATAAGCACTTCAAAGTGATCTCCATCTCCGCGTTCTGCACGGTTCACGATTTCGCCGACAGCCGCAGGCTGGGCGAGGCCATCGTCAGCGCCATCGAAAAGTACGACGGCACCGTGGCGGTGCTCGCCAGCGGCTCGCTGTCGCACCGCTTTATCGACGACCAGCGTGCGGAAGAAGGGATGAACAGCTACACCCGCGAGTTCGACCGTCAGATGGACGAGCGGGTGGTCAAGCTGTGGCGCGAAGGCCAGTTTAAAGAGTTTTGCAGCATGCTGCCGGAGTACGCCGACTACTGCTACGGCGAGGGCAACATGCACGACACGGTGATGCTGCTGGGGATGCTGGGCTGGGATAAATACGACGGCAAGGTTGAGTTCCTCACCGAGCTGTTCGCCAGCTCCGGCACCGGCCAGGTCAACGCCGTTTTCCCGCTGCCCGCATAAGGAGTCGTTATGCCGCACTTTATTGCTGAATGTACCGACAACATCCGCGCGCAGGCCGACCTGCCGGGGCTGTTCGCCAAAGTGAACGAGGCGCTGGCCGCCACGGGCATCTTCCCTCTCGGCGGCATCCGCAGCCGCGCCCACTGGCTCGATACCTGGCAGATGGCGGACGGTAAGCATGATTACGCCTTTGTGCATATGACGCTGAAGATCGGCGCCGGACGAAGCCTGGAGAGCCGGGAAGCCGTAGGGGAGATGCTGTTTGCGCTGATCAAAACCCACTTCGCGGCGCTGATGGCGGAGCGCTATCTGGCGCTGTCGTTCGCCATGGAAGAACTCGATCCGACGCTCAATTACAAACAAAACAACGTGCACGCGTTGTTTAAGTAGCCGTCTGCTCGCCCGGTGGCGCTTCGCTTACCGGGCCTACAACGGCCAAGAACGTAGGCCGGGATCGCTACGCGCCACCCGGCAAAAACAGGATATCGCCATGCTCGACAAACACACCCATACCCTGATCGCCCAGCGCCTGCATCAGGCGGAACAGTCCCGGGAGCAGATCCGCGCGATCTCGCTGGAGTACCCGGAGATCACCATCGAAGACGCCTACGCCGTACAGCGCGAATGGGTGAGCCTGAAAATTGCCGAAGGCCGCGTGCTGAAAGGCCACAAGATTGGCCTCACCTCGAAAGCGATGCAGGCCAGCTCGCAGATTAGCGAGCCGGACTACGGCGCGCTGCTGGACGACATGTTCTTCCACGACGGCAGCGACATCCCCGTCGATCGCTTTATCGTCCCGCGTATCGAAGTGGAGCTGGCCTTCGTGCTGGCAAAACCGCTGCGCGGCCCGAACTGCACGATCTTCGACGTTTACAACGCCACGGACTACGTCATCCCCGCGCTGGAGCTGATCGACGCCCGCTGCCACAACGTTGACCCGGAGACCCAGCGCCCGCGCAAGGTGTTCGACACCATCTCCGACAACGCCGCCAACGCCGGGGTGATCCTCGGCGGTCGTCCGATTAAGCCCGACGCACTGGATTTGCGCTGGATCTCCGCCCTGCTCTACCGCAACGGCGTGATCGAAGAGACCGGCGTCGCCGCTGGCGTGCTTAACCACCCGGCGAACGGCGTGGCGTGGCTGGCGAACAAGCTCGCGCCGTACGACGTGCAGCTTGAGCCCGGACAAATCATCCTCGGCGGCTCGTTTACCCGTCCGGTTGCCGCCAGCAGAGGCGACACCTTCCATGTTGACTACGGCAACATGGGTTCCATCAGCTGTCGCTTTGTATAAGGAGGCGACCATGCAAAACGCATTCAAAGCGGCGCTGAAGGCGGGCCGCCCGCAAATCGGTTTATGGCTGGGGCTGACCAGCAGCTACAGCGCAGAGCTGCTGGCCGGGGCCGGTTTTGACTGGCTGCTGATCGACGGCGAGCACGCGCCGAACAGCGTGCAGACCGTCCTGACCCAGCTCCAGGCCATCGCCCCTTATCCCAGCCAGCCGGTAGTGCGCCCGTCGTGGAACGATCCGGTGCAGATCAAGCAGTTGCTGGACATAGGCGCGCAAACCCTGCTGGTGCCGATGGTGCAAAACGCTGACGAGGCGCGGCTAGCGGTAAGCGCCACCCGCTACCCGCCTGCGGGCATTCGCGGCGTCGGCAGCGCCCTGGCGCGCGCCTCGCGCTGGAATCGCATCCCGGATTACCTGCATCAGGCTAACGACGCCATGTGCGTGCTGGTGCAGATCGAAACCCGCGAGGCGCTGAAAAACCTGCCGCAGATCCTGGACGTGGAAGGCGTCGACGGCGTGTTTATCGGACCGGCGGATCTGAGCGCCGATATGGGCTTTGCCGGCAATCCGCAGCACCCGGAGGTGCAGGCCGCCATCGAGCAGGCGATCGCGCAGATCCTCAGCGCGGGCAAAGCGCCCGGCATCCTGATGGCGAATGAACAGCTGGCGAAACGCTATCTCGGCCTCGGCGCATTGTTTGTGGCGGTCGGTGTGGATACCACCCTGCTCGCCCGCAGCGCCGAAGCGCTGGCGGCCCGCTTTACCGACGTCACCACAGCAGTTGATAACAATAAATCCGTCTACTAAACGTACGATGTGGAGCGCAACATGACGACCTCAACCCTGCATAATAAAGATGTAGAACATCGCGCAATGAATAAGCTGTTCCGTCGTTTGATCGTGTTTCTCTTTATCCTGTTTGTTTTCTCGTTTCTCGATCGCATCAACATCGGCTTTGCCGGGCTGACGATGGGCAAAGATCTGGGCCTCACGTCGACCATGTTTGGCCTGGCCGCGACGCTGTTTTACGTCACCTACGTGCTGTGCGGGATCCCCAGCAACATCATGCTGGCGAAGGTCGGCGCACGCCGCTGGATCGCCGGGATCATGGTGGTGTGGGGCATTGCCTCCACCTGCACCATGTTCGCTACCAGCCCCGAAACGCTTTACGTCCTGCGCATGCTGGTGGGCATTGCGGAAGCCGGTTTCCTGCCGGGGATTTTGGTCTATCTCACCTGGTGGTTTCCGGCCTATCACCGCGCCCGCGCCAACGCGCTGTTTATGATCGCCATGCCGGTGACCATGATGCTCGGCTCGATCCTCTCCGGGTATATTCTGGCGATGGACGGGCTGTGGAACCTGAAGGGCTGGCAGTGGCTGTTTCTGCTGGAGGGATTGCCATCGGTGGTGCTCGGCGTGGTGACCTGGTTTTACCTCAACGACACGCCGGATCAGGCCACCTGGCTGGATGAAGACGAAAAGCAGGCGCTGAAAACGATGATCGCGCGCGAGCAGGAGGTCGCCATCGCCCAATCCGTCACGCCGCGCTCGACGCTGCGCGAGGTGCTTACGCCCGCCGTGCTGCTCTACACGCTGGCCTACTTCTGCCTGACCAATACGCTGAGCGCAATCAACATCTGGACGCCGCAGATCCTGCAAAGCTTCAACACCGGCAGCAGTAATATCGTGATTGGCCTGCTGGCGGCGATCCCGCAGTTTTGTACCATCCTCGGGATGATCTGGTGGAGTCGCCGCTCCGACAGGCTGAAAGAGCGAAAAAAGCACACCATCCTGCCGTACCTGTTTGCAGCGGCGGGATGGATGCTGGCCTCAGCGACCGATCACAGCCTGATCCAGCTGCTTGGCATCATCATGGCCTCAACCGGATCGTTTACCGCCATGGCGATATTCTGGACCACGCCGGATCGGGTTATTAGCCTGCAGTCACGCGCGGTGGCGCTGGCGGTGATCAACGCCATCGGTAACGTCGGATCCGCCGTCAGCCCGCTGCTGATTGGGATCCTGCGCGACGCGACCGGCAGCTTCAGCTCCGGGCTGTGGTTCGTGGCGGGTCTGCTGGTGGTCGGCGCGCTGGTGCTGACGCGCATCCCGATGACGCAGCGGGTTCAACAGAGGAACGATCATGTGCCAGAGCCCTATCGCCAACATTGATATCAGCAAGGAGTACGACGAAAGCCTGGGCACCGACGACGTGCACTATCAGTCGTTCGCCCGCATGGCGGCCTTTTTTGGCCGCGACATGCAGGCGCACCGCCACGACCAGTATTTTCAGATGCACTTTCTCGACACCGGGCAGATTGAGCTCCAGCTCGACGACCACCGCTATTCGGTGCAGGCGCCGCTGTTTGTGCTGACGCCGCCGTCGGTGCCGCACGCGTTTATCACCGAATCCGACAGCGACGGGCACGTGCTGACGGTGCGCGAGGATCTCATCTGGCCGCTGCTGGAGGTGCTCTACCCCGGCACGCGGGAAGCGTTCGGCCTGCCGGGGATCTGTCTGTCGCTTGCCGACAAGCCTGACGAGCTGACGGCGCTGAAGCACTACTGGCAGCTCATCGCCCGGGAATCCACGGCGCAGCTGCCGGGCCGTGAGCATACGCTGGTCCTGCTGGCGCAGGCGGTATTTACCCTGCTGCTGCGCAACGCGAAGCTCGACGACCACGCGGCCAGCGGGATGCGCGGCGAGCTGAAGCTGTTCCAGCGCTTTACCCAGCTGATCGACACCCATTACCACCAGCACTGGACGGTGCCGGAATACGCCAGCGAACTGCACCTCACCGAATCCCGCCTGACGGACATCTGCCGCCGCTTCGCCAACCGCTCGCCGAAACGGCTGATCTTCGACCGGCAGCTGCGCGAGGCCAGGCGCCTGCTGCTGTTTTCCGACAGCGCGGTCAGCGAGATTGCCTGGCAGCTGGGATTTAAAGATCCGGCCTATTTCGCCCGGTTTTTCAATCGCCTGACGGGTTGCTCGCCCAGCGCGTATCGGGCGCAGAAAGTACCGGTTTCCTGAACGCATCGCGGTATGTAGGGCGGGTAAGCGCAGCGCCACCCGCCAAAAACCCGCACAGATCACAAATCCCAATCCCGCCCGAAAAGTACCCGCCGTTGTCCCAATCGTCCCTTCACGTTCCGCCCCTCTCACGCTTCAATTAAACAACAAAAACAAAACATAAATTTAACAACCTTCTTCCGATACGAGGTCCCTATGAAGCCTGAAGATTTCCGCGCTGATGCCAAACGTCCGTTAACCGGCGAAGAGTATTTAAAAAGCCTGCAAGATGGCCGTGAGATTTATATCTACGGCGAGCGCGTTAAGGACGTCACTACCCACCCGGCATTTCGCAATGCGGCGGCGTCCATCGCCCAGATGTACGACGCCCTGCACAAGCCGGACATGCAGGACACGCTGTGCTGGGGCACCGACACCGGCAGCGGCGGCTACACCCACAAATTTTTCCGCGTGGCGAAAAGCGCCGACGACCTGCGCCAGCAGCGCGACGCCATCGCCGAGTGGTCGCGCCTGAGCTACGGCTGGATGGGCCGCACGCCGGACTACAAAGCGGCGTTCGGCTGCGCGCTGGGAGCGAACCCGGCCTTCTACGGCCAGTTCGAGCAGAACGCCCGCAACTGGTACACCCGCATTCAGGAAACCGGCCTGTACTTTAACCACGCCATCGTCAACCCGCCGATCGATCGCCACAAGCCGGCGGACGAGGTGAAGGACGTCTACATCAAGCTGGAGAAAGAGACCGATGCCGGGATTATCGTCAGCGGTGCGAAAGTCGTCGCAACCAACTCGGCGTTGACCCACTACAACATGATCGGTTTTGGCTCCGCGCAGGTGATGGGCGAAAACCCGGACTTTGCACTGATGTTCGTCGCGCCGATGGATGCCGAAGGGGTGAAGCTGATCTCCCGCGCCTCGTACGAGATGGTGGCAGGCGCAACCGGCTCCCCGTACGACTACCCGCTCTCCAGCCGCTTCGACGAGAACGACGCAATCCTGGTGATGGATAACGTGCTGATCCCGTGGGAAAACGTGCTGATCTACCGCGATTTCGACCGCTGCCGTCGCTGGACGATGGAGGGCGGCTTCGCCCGCATGTACCCGCTTCAGGCCTGCGTGCGTCTGGCGGTGAAGCTCGACTTCATCACCGCCCTGCTGAAGAAATCCCTGGAGTGCACCGGTACCCTGGAGTTCCGCGGCGTGCAGGCAGATCTCGGCGAAGTGGTGGCCTGGCGCAATATGTTCTGGGCGCTGAGCGACTCCATGTGCTCAGAAGCGACGCCGTGGGTGAACGGCGCGTACCTGCCGGACCACGCGGCGCTGCAAACCTACCGCGTGATGGCCCCGATGGCCTACGCGAAGATCAAGAATATCATCGAACGTAACGTGACCTCCGGGCTGATTTATCTGCCGTCCAGCGCGCGGGACCTGAACAACCCGCAGATCGACCAGTATCTGGCGAAGTACGTGCGCGGCTCCAACGGAATGGATCACGTCGAACGCATCAAGATTTTGAAACTGATGTGGGACGCCATCGGCAGCGAGTTTGGGGGTCGTCACGAGTTGTACGAAATCAACTACTCCGGCAGCCAGGATGAGATCCGCCTGCAATGCCTGCGTCAGGCGCAAAGCTCCGGGAATATGGACAAGATGATGGCAATGGTCGACCGCTGCATGTCCGAGTACGACCAGCACGGCTGGACCGTGCCGCACCTGCACAACAACAGCGATATCAACATGCTCGACAAGCTGCTGAAATAGCGCAGCGGGAGGTTACAATGCATTCAGATGAACAACGCCTGCGTTTTCGCGACGCAATGAGCAGCCTGTCGGCGGCGGTCAATGTGGTCACCACCGAGGGCGACGCCGGACGCTGCGGCATTACCGCCACCGCCGTCTGCTCGGTGACGGATACCCCACCGTCGGTCATGGTCTGCATTAACGCCAACAGCGCCATGAACCCGGTCTTTCAGGGCAACGGCAGGCTGTGCGTCAACGTGCTGAACCACGAGCAGGAGATCATGGCCCGCCACTTCGCCGGGATGACCGGGATGGCAATGGAGGAGCGCTTTGCCCTCTCCTGCTGGCAGAAAGGCCCGCTGGGGCAGCCGGTGCTGAAAGGCGCGCTGGCGAGCCTGGAAGGCGAGATTTCCCAGGTGCAAACCATCGGCACGCATCTGGTTTATCTTGTCGAAGTGAAAAACATCATCCTGAGTGACGCGGGACACGGCCTGATCTACTTTAAGCGCCGTTTCCACCCGGTGATGATGGAGATGGAAGCCGTCGTGTGATCCCCCTCGCGCTGGCCTTTTTTCGGGCCAGCGCCGCTTTCTACAAAAATTCCTAAGGTTTCCGCTAAATCACGCCGTTATATATCCATAAGAGAAATTTTCTGTGCCTGAATACTGACATCTCCGGTCAGTGCTTTTGCATTGTTCAGCGCATACCCAATATACAGGAAGACCTTATGGCTAAAACGACGCGGAGCCGCTCGGCTGAACGTCTGGTCGATATTCTCCTTGAGCTACATTTACACGGGGTGGTAAACCGCAGTGCGCTAATGGAGAAATTTAAAATTACCGAGCGTACCGTCTACCGGGATTTAAATGCGCTCTCGCCCATTGTTGAACATACCGGTAACGGGCTATATCGACTGATCCACTCCGCCCAATCTCCCGGCGGGCAGGGATTACATCATGCTCTGGCTAACTTCCTGAATGCCGATAACTTTTTCCCTGAAAGAAATACGGACTTCTGGCAAAAGCTGGAGGCACGCGTCGACGAAAACCATATTCTTATCCTCGGTAATGACGCAGAGCACACGGTGCAGCGTGATATCCGCCGCCATTTAGCGAAAATCGAGAAATCGATTAAGAACCATAATGTCTGTCAGATCGTTTATAAGGGTAAAACCCGTCTGATTAATCCCTATAAACTCATTAACAAAAAAAATATATGGTATTTACAAGCTACCGAAAATAGCCGGTTGAAATCCTTTTCATTAAGCCAGATTAGCTGGTTTGATGTTCAAAAAACCTTTTTTACTCCTGATGAAAATGTTCGGGAACTGCTGGAAAAAAGCCTCGACCCGTGGGTGTCCGAAACTACTTTCACCGTGAAAATATTCATTAAGGATAATATTTCACATTACTTCCTGCGTCGCGATCTCCTGCCGGAACAGGAGCTGCTGGAGGAGCGGCGCGGCGGCGTCACGCTGCGCTGCCAGGCGGCACACGAAAACCAGATCCTGCCGCTGCTGTTCTACTGGCTGCCGAATATTCAGATCCTGGAGCCAAGCTGGCTGAAGGAGAAACTCATCAAGACGCTGGAAAGCTACCTGTCGATGGAGCGCAGCCCGGAAAACCACGTGATCTCAATCACATAATTTCCCCGACCAGCGGCGAGCCTGAACCACTCGCCGCGTCCTTTGACCGCTCACCCATCACTTTCAACCACTCACTCATTTACCGTCCTTTACGCGCGCGCGGATCTGGCACGATCGCTCCAGCATTAATCAATACCTCCTCACAACGAACCCTGACCCTTTTTTCTTTACATAAAAAACCAGGTCTTACTATGGATACTAAAAAACTACTTAAGCACGTGCCCTGGGCCTTACTCGGGATCCTCGGCGCTTTTTGTCTGGCGGTTGTCGCATTACGCCGGGGCGAACACGTCAGCGCCCTGTGGATCGTGGTCGCGTCGGTCTCCGTCTACCTTGTGGCCTATCGCTACTACAGCTTGTACATCGCGCAGAAGGTCATGAAGCTCGACCCGACGCGCGCCACCCCGGCGGTCATTAACAATGACGGCCTGAACTACGTGCCAACCAACCGCTACGTGCTGTTTGGTCACCACTTTGCCGCCATTGCAGGCGCTGGCCCGCTGGTTGGCCCGGTACTGGCCGCGCAAATGGGCTACCTGCCGGGTACGCTCTGGCTGCTGGCGGGCGTGGTGCTGGCGGGGGCGGTGCAGGACTTTATGGTGCTGTTTATCTCCTCGCGCCGTAACGGCTCGTCGCTGGGTGAGATGATCAAAGAAGAGATGGGCCGCGTGCCGGGTACTATCGCCCTCTTCGGCTGCTTCCTGATAATGATCATCATCCTCGCGGTGCTGGCGCTGATCGTGGTGAAAGCGCTGGCCGAAAGTCCGTGGGGCGTCTTCACCGTCTGCTCTACCGTACCGATTGCGCTGTTCATGGGCATCTATATGCGCTTCCTGCGCCCAGGCCGCGTGGGTGAAGTGTCGGTCATTGGTATCGTGCTGCTGGTCGCCTCCATCTACTTCGGTGGCGTGATTGCGCACGACCCGTACTGGGGCCCGGCGCTGACCTTCAAGGACACCACCATCACCTTCGCGCTGATCGGTTACGCGTTCGTTTCCGCCCTGCTGCCGGTGTGGCTGATTCTCGCTCCGCGCGACTACCTGGCGACCTTCCTGAAAATCGGTGTCATCGTCGGGCTGGCGATCGGGATTGTCATCATCAACCCTGAGCTGAAAATGCCGGCGGTGACCCAGTACATTGACGGCACCGGTCCGCTGTGGAAAGGGGCCCTGTTCCCGTTCCTGTTTATCACCATCGCCTGCGGCGCCGTTTCAGGCTTCCACGCGCTGATCGCCTCCGGCACCACGCCGAAGCTGATGGCTAACGAAACCGACGCGCGCTTTATCGGTTACGGCGCGATGCTGATGGAGTCCTTCGTGGCGATCATGGCGCTGGTAGCGGCGTCGATTATCGAGCCAGGCCTGTACTTCGCGATGAACACTCCACCGGCGGGTCTGGGCATCACCATGCCAAACCTGCATGAGATGGGCGGGGAAAATACCGCGCTGATCATGGCGCAGCTGAAAGAGGCCAGCGCACACGCGGCGGCGACCGTCAGCTCCTGGGGCTTCGTGATCTCGCCTGAGCAGATCATGCAGACCGCGAAGGACATTGGCGAACCGTCCGTGCTGA
Organism: Enterobacter sp. IF2SW-B1; assembly: GCF_001743375.1. NCBI lineage: Bacteria > Pseudomonadati > Pseudomonadota > Gammaproteobacteria > Enterobacterales > Enterobacteriaceae > Enterobacter > Enterobacter sp. IF2SW-B1. The sequence goes on from NZ_MJAA01000005.1 coordinate 78,759, forward strand.
ACCGCGCAGGTGGCGCGCCGACGCTGGCCGTGGGTATCGCACACGTGTTCCACAAAGTGCTGCCGTGGGCGGACATGGGCTTCTGGTACCACTTCGGTATTCTGTTCGAAGCGCTGTTCATCCTCACCGCGCTGGATGCCGGTACCCGTGCGGGCCGCTTCATGCTGCAGGATCTGCTGGGCAACTTCGTGCCGTTCCTGAAGAAAACCGACTCTCTGGTAGCGGGTGTTCTGGGTACTGCCGGGTGCGTAGGCCTGTGGGGCTACCTGCTGTATCAGGGCGTTGTCGACCCGCTCGGCGGCGTGAAGAGCCTGTGGCCTCTGTTCGGTATCTCTAACCAGATGCTGGCAGCCGTTGCCCTGGTGCTCGGTACCGTCGTCCTCGTGAAGATGAAGCGCACCAAATACATCTGGGTGACCGTGGTTCCTGCGCTGTGGCTGCTGCTCTGCACCACCTGGGCGCTGGGCCTGAAGCTGTTCAGCACCAACCCGCAGCTGGAAGGCTTCTTCTTCATGGCTAACCAGTACAAAGAGAAGATTGCCGCAGGCGGCGCGGATCTGACCGCGCAGCAGATTGCCAACATGAACCATATCGTGGTGAACAACTACACCAACGCGGGTCTGAGCATTCTGTTCCTGGTGGTGGTGTACAGCATTATCTTCTACGGCATCAAAACCTGGATGAAAGTGCGCAACACCGAAGGCCGTACGGATAAAGAGACCCCGTACGTGCCGGTGCCGGAAGGCGGCGTGAAGACCTCTTCACACCATTAATTAAGCCTGTCACTGTAGGCCCGGATCGCTGCGCACCTCCGGGCTTCTTCTATCTGGAACTCTCAATGTTTGGTAACTTAGGCGAAGCAAAAAAATACCTCGGTCAGGCGGCGAAGATGCTGATTGGCATTCCGGACTATGACAACTACGTTGAGCATATGAAGACCAACCATCCGGATAAGCCGTATATGACCTACACCGAATTCTTCCGCGAGCGTCAGGAAGCGCGCTACGGCGGAAGTGGAGAAGGCGGCGTCCGCTGCTGCTAAAGGAGAGACCATGACCCCGATTGCCGTTACCCTGCTGACCGGTTTCCTCGGCGCCGGTAAAACCACCCTGCTGCGCCACATCCTGAACGAGCAGCACGGCTTCAAAATCGCCGTCATCGAAAACGAATTTGGCGAAGTCTCCGTTGACGATCAATTAATCGGAGACCGCGCCACGCAAATCAAAACCCTGACCAACGGCTGCATCTGCTGCACCCGCTCTAACGAGCTGGAAGACGCCCTGCTGGACCTGCTCGACAGCCGCGATCGCGGTGACATCGGCTTCGACCGTCTGGTGATCGAGTGCACCGGCATGGCCGACCCCGGCCCGATTATTCAGACCTTTTTCTCGCACGATATTCTTTGCCAGCGCTACCTGCTGGACGGGGTGATTGCCCTGGTAGACGCGGTGCACGCCGACGAGCAGATGAACCTGTTCACCATCGCCCAGTCCCAGGTTGGCTACGCCGACCGCATCCTGCTGACCAAAACCGACGTGGCAGGCGACAGCGAAAAACTCCGCGAGCGCCTGACGCGCATCAACTCGCGCGCGCCGATTTATACGGTGACGCATGGCGATATCGATCTATCCCAGCTGTTTAACACCAACGGCTTTATGCTGGAGGAGAACGTCACCACGAAACCGCGCTTCCACTTTATGGGAGACAAGCAAAACGACGTGGCGTCGATTGTGGTGGAGCTGGACTACCCGGTGGACATCAGCGAGGTCTCCCGGGTAATGGAAAACCTGCTGCTGTCGTTTGCCGACAAGCTGCTGCGCTACAAAGGCATGCTGTGGATCGACGGCGAGCCGAACCGCCTGCTGTTTCAGGGCGTACAGCGCCTGTACAGCGCCGACTGGGACCGCCCGTGGGGCGATGAAGCGCCGCACAGCGTGATGGTGTTTATTGGTATCCAGCTGCCGGAAGAAGAAATCCGAGCAGCGTTTGCAGGTCTGAAGAAATAACCGCCTTGCTTCCCCTCTCCCCTTTGGGGAGAGGGTTAGGATGAGGGGTAAAATTATTTCAACGCTTCCGGCAGCGTCACAATCCACAGCTCGCTCTCTGACTCCGGCTTCTTCAGCGGCTTCACGCTGAGCGTGGTTTCCACCGGTTTATCATCCAGCGTCAGCTTGCCTTCCTCGTTCACCCGATAATCCTTGAGCTTTTTGCCCTCAACCGGATGCTGCATCGCCACCTTTACGCCAAAGTCGTTATCGTTCGCCACCGCAATCCGTTTGCCGTCGATCAGCGCCAGCCCTTCGGCCTTCTCCTGCTTCCAGCCCAGCGCGCGCAGATCGACGACCTGCGTTTTTGCAGCAAGGGTAATGCCGCGCTGCGCCAGGGTTTTCTCATCATCAAACTCCGGGTACTCGCCCGGCTTGTCGAAAGCGGTCAGGTCGCTCGCCTTGCTGAGATCCACCTTGTAGATAAGGTTACGCATCGCGTCATTTTTATCCTCACCCTGTTCAATCAGCAGGATGTGCTGGTCGTCCAGCGCCACGATGTCGCCGATTTTGGCGTCGCTGTTTTTGCTGTAGGCCGCGCTGTCGATGGGGTAGCCGTACATCGCCGTTTTCCCGGTCGCCGGGTCGAAGCTGACCAGACGCGTAAACAGCGCCTGCTTTTTGCTCTTACCGTCGATATCCAGCGTGCTTTGCACGGCGGCGATAATCCGCCCGTCCGGCATCCGGGTCAGGCCTTCAAAGCCCCGGTTCGGCTGGCGCCATTTAATAACGTTTGGCAGACCGCCCGCGATGGATTTTTCCCCTTCCGCCGCCTGCGGCCCGTGGATCGCCAGAATTTTTCCTTTGCTGTCGACGTTAATCAGGAACGGGCCATACTCGTCGCACAGCCAGAAACCGCCCTTGCCGTCCGGGGTGATGCCTTCCGTGTCCAGCCCGCGGTTGTCACCCTTCAGAATTTTGAGGGTATCGCTGAACGCCACCTCATTGGTGGCTCCAATCACGCCGCTTTGCAGCGGCAGGCCGTTAATCTCGCCTTTATCATCATGCAGCGGGCGGGCATCCGTTGCCTCCGCTTTGCCGTTCTGAACGCGGATGGTCATCAGCTGCGGCGCGAAATCCGGCGTGACAAAAATTTTGGCTTCGTTTTTACCCATTTTGGGCGCATCGGCGTTAGGACCGCGATCGGTTACGGTCGCGAAGGTCAGAGCATCGCCCTGCTTGCCCGTAAACAGCAGGCCGGAGCCAATCCCTACCGGGAGTCCATTCGGAAACGCACCGGCAAAGGCGCCGCTGTATTTCACGTGTGAGCCGTCAGGGAAGCTGACAACATAGCGCTCAGCCGTGGGCTGCGCCGCCAGGCCAGAGAAAGAGAGCGTACAGCCGATAAGCACAGGAATGATTTTTCTTTTCATATTGTTAGCATCCGGAAAGTGAAGCCCACAACGTAATGAACAAACGTGTCAGAAAAATGACATGGAAAGGAAACGTGGCCGGACATCTGAACGAATAATGACCATAAAAATGTAAAAATTTGTTTTTTTATGTGATTTTAGAAATGGAATTGGAAATTATTAGAAGCGCAATTAATGCATATCAAATCACTATCCCTGCCTCGTTCAGATTTCGTTTAGTCAAAAAATTAAACTGTTCCTCAACACCTGAAATTTGCGCGTTGACACACCGACAACCCAACTTAAGCGTTACAAATAAAGATAAAAGAATTAACAATTACAGCATGAAAAGTCGATTTGCATCACATTTGCAGTCATAAACATCGCTTGTTAAGGTGCCCCCAGATTAATTTGATGATGAGGCACGAAACATGAAAAAACTGAACATTCTTCTTCTTTCTGCACTGACCGCCATTTCGGGTTCCGCACTGGCAATGGGCGGCAGCATTGAGCAGGGTAAAAACTTTACCAACCTCAACCTGGAAATGGGCAAATCCTCATCCGGTGTTTATCTCGAAAGTAACTGGCTGAAAAACACCGACGACGGTACCCAGACCGGTGGCGTGGGCGCAGGCTACAACCTGGAAGTGGGCCCGGTGATGCTGAATGCGGGCGCAAAAGCCATCTACATCGGTCCGAAAAAAGGCGATAACGGCGTGGCCTTCCCGATTGGCGGCGGCGTAAACGTTGCGCTGACCGACAGCATCCACGTCTATGGCGAAGGCTATGCGGCACCAGAAGGCCTGAACAACAGCGTGAAAAACTACGTTGAAGCTAACGGCGGCGTAAGCTGGACCCCAATCAAACCGGTTACGCTGAAAGTGGGCTACCGCCACGTGAGCGTTGACGGTAAAGATGGTCGTCCAAACCACACCCTGATTGATGGCGCATATGTCGGCGGTGGAGTTAGCTTCTGATGAAACACCGCATTACCGCGCTTTGCGTTCTGAGCCTCACGCTGATGCTCACCGGCTGCGTCCAGTACAAATGGGTAAAACCGGGCGTGAGCGACGCTGAGATGAATAAAAAGCTCACGGAATGCGAAGCGCAGGCCCTGATCGATCTGCCTCCGGATAACGTAGTGACCGGTTCGAGCTCGGAAAAAACGGACAAAAAGAACAAGAAAAAGGATATTTCCACGAGCTACACGGTTGAAGACGCGAATGAATATCGCCGGGATACGTTAGTCGACAGCTGCATGTTCAAAAGCGGCTGGGACAAGATCGAAGTACAGTAATCAACTGAAAAAACCTGCCAACCGGCAGGTTTTTTTATTACCTCTTACTTACGCACCACCACCAGCTTCTGGTTCACAAACTCTTTGATCCCCAGATCCGACAGCTCGCGTCCGTAGCCGGAACGCTTCACGCCGCCGAACGGCAGCTCTGCTGCGGTATCGGTGAGCCAGTTGATGTACACCATCCCGGTCTCGATCCGCGACGCCATTTTCTTCGCGCGCTCGATGTCCTGGCTGAACACCGCCCCGCCCAGGCCGTAGTGGGAATCGTTCGCCAGCGCGACCGCCTCGTCGTCGTTTTTCACCACGTACATCTGCGCGACCGGGCCGAAGAACTCTTCGAAGTACGCCGGGTTCTCACGCGATATATTCGTCAGGATCGTCGGTTCGAAGAAGCTCCCGTCGCGCTGCACCGGCTTGCCGCCATAGTGCAGCGTGGCACCGTTTTTCACCGCCTCGTTAACCTGTTTGGTCAGCGTTTCCAGCGCATCTTTGGAAGAGAGCGGCCCCAGCGTGGTGCTCTCGTCCAGCGGATCGCCAATCTTCACCTGCTTAAACGCCTCGGTAAATTTGCTGAGGAAGGCATCCGCAATCTTTTCATGCAGGATAAAGCGCTTCGCCGCGGTACAGACCTGCCCGGCGTTGTTGAGCCGCGCATTCACGCCAATCTTAACCGCTTTATCCAGGTCCGCGTCGTCCAGCACCACGAAGACGTCGTTACCGCCCAGTTCGAGGGTCGATTTCTTAATGTGCTTCGCCGCCTGCGCGGCCACCACGCTGCCCGCCTTTTCGGAGCCGGTTAGCGCTGCGCCCTGCACGCGATCGTCTGCGATGATATTCGCCACCTGTTCGGACGAGATAAACAGGTTCGTCCACGCCCCTTCCGGCGCGCCCGCCTCGCGCACCAGATGCGCAAAGGTCTCGGCGCAGTGCGGCACGATGCTGGCATGCTTGGCGATAACGGGGTTACCCGCCGCCAGGTTTGGTGCCAGGACGCGCATCAGCTGGTAGTACGGGAAGTTCCACGGCTCGACGGCCATCAGTACGCCGATGGGGTGATGCTCCACCCACGCTTCCCCAAGTTCAGAGTCGTACTTCACCGGGGCGAGGAACTGCTTCGCGTTGTCGGCGTAGTAGCGGGCGATCTGCGCGCAAAGCTTCACCTCGCCGCGGCTCTGTTCGATGAGCTTACCCATCTCCTGGCTGGCGATTTTGGCCAGATCCTCCACGCGCTCGTCGATCAGGTCGGCAAGCTTATGCAGCACCGGCAGGCGCTGGCTGATGTCGCCTTTCGCCCAATCCGAATGGTAAAGCGCATCGGCCGCCTTCAGCGCCGCTTCGATATCCGCGTCGGTATGTGAGGGGTATTCTTTGATGAGCTGGTTAGTGGCAGGATTTACTGTCTGATAAGCCATATCGAATCTCCATGTTTTACCGCTTAGGGTATTAAGGGTAGTCAACATGACTGGCTGTGGACGTAAAGTTGGGTATATCCGGAAGGTTCTGAGTTAAGCAGTGCCGGACGGTTCGCTGACGTGGTATAAAAAACGTCCAGAAGGAGTTTCCATGACCGATACCCGATACGTTCGCCAGACTTTTCACCGCGCCAGGGGTCTTGAGCTGCGCAGCACCTGGCAAAGCACGCGGGCGTACAAACGCCACTGTCACCCTCAACTCTCTATCGGCGCGATTATGGAAGGCCAGACCTGCTGCGTGTGCCATGACCAAGAGTACATTCTTCATCCCGGGGACCTCATTGCGATCCCAGCTTATGTGCCGCACAGCTGCAACCCCGTCGACGGGCAGCCGCGCAGCTACCATATGCTCTATATCGACACCGATCTTCCTCTGGCGCTACAGGTGATTCGTAACCCTGCCCTGTTTGCCCATTACCTGGACGTCGTTAAGACAATGTCTCCAGCGTCCGTGGAGGCGCTACTTTCTGCCCTTCCCCGCTGCGCGGATAACGCAGACGCGCTTCGGCCAACCAGCCAGCAGGTTCAGGAGGCGTTTCTTTCCAATCTCACCAGCCCGCCCTCTCTCGACGAACTTGCCCAACGCTTCTCGCTGCGCAAGGAGACGCTGATCCGCACCTTCCGGCAGGACACCGGCCTGACGCCGGGCAGCTTCCTCAACATCTCCCGCGTGGAGTTCGCCAAAGCGCGGCTACGTGCCGGGGACGACATCGCCGACGTCGGCTACCAGAGCGGCTTTGCCGACCAGAGCCATTTTCATAAGACCTTCGTCAGCTATACCGCCGCCACGCCGCGCCAGTACGCCACAGGCCGATCAATATCAGACAATAAATAGGTTCTGCAGCGCCGTAGCCTGTCCTCAGATGGTTAACTGAGGTCGCTATGGAACTGTTCTTCCCTTCCGCTTTTCTCGCTCTGGCGCTGGCGCATTTTGTTGCGCTGTTGAGCCCGGGTCCGGATTTTTTCCTGCTTGTGGGCTACGCGGCGCGCTATCGGCTGCGCGGCAGCGCCGGGCTGTGCGTCGGCATCGCCGCGGGTAACGCGCTCTATATTGTTCTGGTGATTATCGGCTGGAACGCGCTGCGGCAGTTTGCGTGGCTGTTTACGCTGATAGAGCTTTGCGGGGCGCTGTACCTGCTGTGGATCGGCTCGCATCTGGTGCGCAGCCAACCGCAGGCACTGGCGCTTGCAGAAACCCGACAGCGGTGCCCTTCTCTGATGAAGCAGCTCCTACTGGGGCTGGGATCGGCGCTGTTAAATCCAAAAAATGCGCTGTTCTACCTGGCGCTGATGACGGCGTTACTCGGGCCGGACGTCACGCTGCTTCAGCAGGCGACCTGCGGCGTCTGGATGGTGATGATGGTGCTGGCGTGGGATCTGGCGCTGGTGTCGATGATGGGGCTATCGGCGGTGCAACAGAAGCTTAGCCGTTCGCTGTGGTGGATTGAGCGCACGGCGGGCGTGGTGCTGATGGGGTTTGGCGGGTGGGTGCTGTGGCGATTTTTGCACTTTTCCCCCGCTTCCCTCTATCCTTAACCCATGGAAAAAATCGCTGAACTCAAACGCGCCAAGCTGCTGGCGCTGTCGCTGCTGCTGATTGCCGCCGCGGCCTTTGTCACCACTCTCTTCCTGCCGCAGACCTTCTGGGTGCGCGGCGTCAAAGCCATTGCCGAGGCGGCGATGGTCGGCGCGCTAGCGGACTGGTTTGCCGTCGTCGCGCTGTTCCGCCGGGTTCCCATTCCGTTTATCTCACGCCATACGGCGATTATTCCGCGCAATAAGGACCGAATCGGCGACAATCTTGGCCAGTTCGTGCAGGAGAAGTTTCTTGATACTCAGTCGCTTGTGGCGCTGATCCGCCGCTATGAGCCAGCGCAGATGATTGGCGCCTGGTTCAGCAAGCCCGACAACGCCCAGCGCGTCGGGCTGCATCTGATGCAGGTGATGAGCGGTTTTCTCGAGCTGACCGATGACGGACGTATTCAGCGCCTGCTTAAACGGGCGGTGCATAAGGCCATCGATAAGGTGGATTTCACCGAAACCAGCGCCGTCATGCTGGAGAGCATGACCAAAAACAACCGCCATCAGGTACTGCTGGACGCCATCATCAACCGCCTGATTACCCTGATTCAGCGGGAAAGCACGCGGGAGTTTATTGCCGATCAGATTGTCCACTGGCTGAAAACCGAACACCCGCGCAAGGCGATGGTGCTCCCCACTGAGTGGCTGGGCGATCAAAGCGCGGAGATGGTGTCGAACGCGGTGAACACGCTGCTGGACGATATCAGCCACGACCGCACGCACCAGATCCGCCAGGCGTTCGACCGCGCCACGCTGAAGCTTATCGACAACCTGAAAAACGATCCGGAAATGGCGGCGAAAGCCGACAACATCAAGCACTACCTGAAAAACGATGAGGCGTTTAACCGCTATCTGGGCGAGATGTGGGCTGACCTGCGCCAGTGGCTGAAGGCGGATATGCAGAGCGAGGACTCGCGCGTGAAGCAGCGCATCGCCAACGCCGGACTGTGGTTTGGCGAAACGCTAACAAACGACGCCAGCCTGCGCGCGTCGCTGAACGAGCATCTGGAGCAGGCCGCGCACCGCGTCGCGCCGGATTTCGCCGCGTTCCTGACCCGCCACATCAGCGACACGGTCAAAAGCTGGGACGCCAAAGACATGTCCCGCCAGATTGAGCTGAACATCGGCAAAGACCTGCAGTTCATCCGCGTCAACGGCACGCTGGTGGGCGGGACGATAGGCCTAATCCTGTTCTTACTCTCGCAAGTCCCAACGCTTATCCATTCAGCGTCCTGAGGATCAGCGCCTTCATGCTGGTAATAGCTGCATCGGGGGAGGCGCTCCCCTGATGCAGGGCGATACCCAGCTCTCCTGCATCTGGCAGCAGGTGGCTGTCGATCCGTAACGTCTCGGGCAGACCAATACGCGTGCGGAGCGTAATACCCAGCCCCGCGCTAACTCCCGCCCACAGCCCGCTCAGGCTATAGCTGGTATAAGCGATACGCCAGGGAATACCTGCGGCATCCAGTGTCGCGATGGCCCGGCTTCGCAGGAGGCAGGGCGCGTCAAACATCACCAGCGGCAGCGGCTCACCTCGCTGCAGAAGGACCTCAATATCCTCGCGGGACCGGCAAATCCATGCCAGCGGTTCGCTTCGCACGTAGTCGCCTTCTCGACCTTCCTGCCAGACCAGCGCCAGATCGAGTTCATTCGCCGCCACGCCGCGCAGCAGCGGCGGGTTGCGATCGACACGTGCCGTCATGCGAAGCTCAGGGTGTTGTCTGTGAAAATCGCCGAGGACCTTCGGCATCACGGACTCGCCAAAGTCCTCCTGCATACCCAGCCGCACCTCGCCCTGAAGCAACTCACCTCTGATAGCCCGGAGCGCTTCATCATTTAATACCAGCATGCGTCGGGCGTAGCTCAGCAGAATTTCACCCTCTCGGGTCAGTGCCAGCGTACGCCCCTGCTTAACGGTCAGAGCCACGCCACACTGCTGCTCCAGCTTTTTTAACTGGGCACTGACCGCAGAGGTGGACCGACACAGTCTGTCCGCCGCCTCGGCAAAACTGGCGGACTGGATCCCCTCCACAAAGCTGCGCAGCGCGTCCAGGTCTAATGCTGAAAAGCGTTTATCCATATCATCCTCATTTTCAGGACATTCAGTCCTGAACATTGCGATTTTATTTATGGTGGCAGCCTGCGAGAGTGATTTCCAGACGACAGGAGGAATAAAAATGAGCACAACACTGAATCGCGACACGCTTGCGCAGGTTTCCCCTAAGCTGGCGGAACTGAGCCAGCAGGTACTTTTTGGCGATATCTGGCAGCGTCCGCAGTTAGCCCCGCGGGATCGCAGTCTGATCACGCTTGCCGCGCTGGCTACCCTGGGGCGCACCGCGCAGCTTCCCTGGCATATCGGCTTCGCCCGGCAAAACGGCGTGACGGACGACGAAATAGCCGAAGCGTTTACCCATCTGGCGTTTTACGCAGGCTGGCCGGCCGCCGTCAGCGCGCTGAGCAGCCTTGCAGAGGAGAAACAGTAATGCCGTTTGTTCGTATCATGACGGGTGACCGCTATAGCGAGATGCAGCAAAAGCAGATCTCGGACATTCTGCACCAGGCGCTAACGGAAACCTTCGCCGTTCCCGCACAGGACAGATTCCATTTTTTTGAATGCTTCGCGGCCGGGGATCGATACATTGATCGGCACTATCTCAGCACGGGCAGAACGGAGGGGGCGATACTGTTTAATATCGTTGCTGGTAAGCCGAGGAGCACTGAACAGAAATCTGCCCTCTACCACCAGCTGGCTGCGCAACTGAATGAGAAGATGGGCATTGAAGGTGGAGACGTGATGGTCGTTATCCAGTTTACGGCCGCTGAGGACTGGAGCTTCAGCGGCGGCAAACGCTATCAGCCCTGAATGACGTAGCGCGTGGCGGCGAAACGGTTCAGGATCAAATGCACCAGAAAGACCATCGTCAGCGTCGCCACCAGCGAAAAGGTCACGGAGGTGATGCGATAGAGATCGCTGAACACCAGGTCGCTGTCCGGGTGGATGTTCTGCCCGAACATAATGCCGATGGTCGTGATGCTGGAAAACCCCACGCCCGCGCCCACTTTCTCCATCACGTGCAGCCGCGCGCCAAACGCCAGGCCGAGGCCAATCAGCGGCATCATCAGCAGCATATGGCTGCTGTGATCGTAGAGGATAAGCTGCACAACCAAAATGTAGAGGCAGCCCAGCACTACCCCGACCACGCGCCAGATGGAGCTCATCACCGCGCCGCGATAGTGCATAGGGAACAGGATCAGAATTCCTGCCATCAGCGCCGAGAGCGAATCGCTTAAGTCGCTAATCTGAAACACCACGAAAATCATCGTCGCGACGCTGCCGGAGAGCAGCGACTCGTGGCGCACGCGGGCGTCGTCTTTCTCAATCAGCGGCGGCGGCTTGCGGGGCTCCACGTCCGGCAGCAGGTAGTTCATCAGCGCGCTCAGGCACACCGCCATCACGCTCGCTTCAATGTTGGAAAACAGCAGCGTGTGCCAGTTGGTGGTGGGGTAGCTCATAAAGTTGAGCATCACGCTCTGGCACACAACGCCCATCGAGCCGAACAGGAACAGCGGCCCTTTGCTCATAAAGCGAAAACGCATCACGTAAAGGGCAAATACCACCAGCGTCATGATGACCGGCCATTGGGAAAGATAGCCGATGATAATCACCATTTCGACGCAGTTCAGCGATGCGCTGAAGATAAACTGTTTCGCCACGTGGCGGTTAAACACCGGCACCAGCGAGAGGAGCATGATCGGATAGACCACGAAAAACACGCCGTAGCTGGTGTTGTAGAAGCTCGATATGCTCAGGGCAATCATCCCGGCAAAAACGATGCGCAGGGTCTGGCGAAAGTCGTTTGCCGTGTAGACGATGTTGCCGTGCGGGGTAAAGACCCGCGCCAGCGTATTAATAGACATAGTGAAGCAGGCTCACCAGGTGGATCTGCATTCCAGAGAAGAAGCGCGCAAACGGCCCTTCGCTGTTGTAGAGTTGCACGGTCGCCCGCGCGCCGGTTGGCAGCGGCTTCGGCAGCGGCTCGTCCAGCGTGACGTGAATGCGCATGCGCTGGGCGTCTCGTACCCAGCGGTTAGAGGTCTCCGGCTGGGAGAGCTGGCCGTTAACCGCCTCCTGGCCTGCGAGGATCCCCGCGTCGCTGCTGGCCACGTGGGCGCGGAACACCTGCCCCGGGAAGGCGTCAAACACTACGGCGGCATCGGTGCCCTGACGGGTATGGCGCAGGCTCTTCTCGCGGAAATCGGCCACGATATCGGTCTGGTTGTTTACCAGCGCCAGCGCGGCGGAGCCGGATGAGGCGTAAAAACCGGGGCTTAACTGCAGGTTACTGACCGTGCCGTCCGCCTGGGCGTAGACCTTTGTCCAGCCGAGGTTCAGCTCTGCTTCATCCAGCGCGTTGCGGTATTTTTGCAGCGTCACGTTGCGGTGTTCTTCGCGCTCGCCGCGCTGGATGCGCAGGTTCCGGATGTTGGCCTGAATCGTGCTGACGGACTGCTCGCTGCTCTGCCAGGCGGTGCGGACCTTATCCAGATCCGCCTGCGAGACGTTCTGTAACGTGCTCAGCTTCTGGTAACGTTCGAAGGTCACCTTGTCGTTACGCGCGGTCAGCACCGCGGTTTTCAGGCTGGCCTGCGCGGCGGCGATCTGCGCGTCCAGCTGTTCGTTAGAGAGACGCGCCTGCTCCAGCGCGATTTGCGCCGCTTCCACTTTATTGCGAAACGGCGTGTCGTCGAGCTCAAACAGCAGATCGCCTTTCTTCACCTGGCTGTTGTTGTGGACATGTACCGCCGCCACGTAGCCGGAGACACGCGGAGAAACCGGGGTTACCACGCGCATGACGGTGGAGTCCGGCGTCAGCGGGATCCAGATATCCGCGACGACAAAATAGATAAACATCAGCAGGAAAGAGGCAATACTCACCCTTACCCAGCGGGCAAATTTTTGTTCAGGGGTCATTATTTTTCGGTCTTGTTGTCTTCTTCGCGGATTGTCCGCAAATTGCAGGCGATTTGATTTAACGTGGCGCTGAAAATCTCGATATGCTCCGGCGCGATGTGTTGCGATACGCGAGCCTGATAGGTCTCAATCACCTGAGTGAGCCTTTTTAATATGGCTTTTCCCTCAGGCGTCAGCGTCAGAAGCCGGATGCGCTTGTCATAAGGCGATGTGGTGCGCAGCAGGTAACCCTGTTTTTCCAGCTGTGTCAGGGTGCGCATCAGCGGCGGCAGTTCAATACCTTGCACCTCCGCCAGCTCACTCATTGAGACGTTATCCCCGAGCTGATGAAGCTGCATCATCACCGTCCAGCTCGACTGGGTTAAGCCGGTATCGAGAATGGCATCATCGATCACCGCACGCCACTGGCGCACGATCATCGCCATCCGCATGCCCATCGGCCTGCGGCTAAACAGCGCTTCTTCACTCATGGGGAAACCTCTCGTCACACGCGGTCAAGATAATAGTTATCAGGGTAAGTATCAAGAAACGAGAGGCGAAAGCGCAGGAATTGCGAAAACGATGTCTCCCTCTCCCTGTGGGAGAGGGTCGGGGTGAGGGCACCAGCCCGCAGTGGAGTTTAGCGGCTAAAATGCCTCCTGACGGCACTTTTTCCCGAAGCCGTCAACACCACCTCCCGATACCCCGCCACCCGCTGGATCCACCCTTTGCTTTCCAGATGAATAAGCAGCGCCGCGCCAGCTTCGCCTCCGAGGTGAAACCGCCGCTCGCTCCAGTCCAGACAGGCGCAGCAGGCCTTGCGGCGCGGATGAGCGCTTAACGACACGCCGAGCTTCAGAAACTGCTCCCGGCCATACAGCGTGAGCGCTGAACCGTCTGCCTCCAGCCAGCCTTCCGCCTGCATGAAATCGTAGATCTTTACCGCCACCGCGCCCGCCAGATGATCGTAGCAGGTGCGCGCCTCCCGCATGGCCTTCGGCGCGGTGGTTTCCGGCGGCGCAATGCGGCTCCAGGAGAGCCCCATCATCTGTTCGATCAGCTCCGCCACGTCGTGCCCCGCCAGACGATAGTAGCGGTGCCGCCCCTGAGACAGACAGGTAATCAACTTTCCCTCCACCAGCCGGGCGAGATGCCCGCTGGCGGTCGAGGGGGCGACGTCTGCCGCGGTGCTCAGTTCGGTAGCGGTCCACGCCCGCCCGTCCATCAGCGCGCACAGCATCTTCACGCGCGACGGATCGGCCATTGCCGCCGCCACCGCCGCAATGGCCTGCTCCAGCGCCGCGCCGTTATCAGTCGGTAAGCTTGTCTTTAACATGTGCTGCCCAGGGTTCGGTGATCTCTGCGGCCAGCTTATCATCATCCGTCAGCAGAATAAGGTGATTCGCATGGTCGCTGTACTGGGTAAGAACAGACACGCCGCGTGCCGCCAGCGCCGCCGCGATCTCGCCCAACTCTCCGGGGCGTTCCTGCCTGAGCTTTCTGATAACCGGCCTGCGCACCGCCTGCACGGTAAACCCGGCCTCCACCAGCACGCGGCGGGCTTTTTCCCCGTCCTCCACCAGGAAATGGGCATCGGTACCGAATACGCCGCCACCCTCAAGCCCTACGCCGTTGCGCCCCAACAGCTGTCCAAAGCGCGCCAGCTCGCCGGGCCCGTCGCGGAAAATCACGTGAACGTCATACATCCGCGCGCCCTCCCGTTTCAGAACTGTACTCCCGCACCAGCTGCGCCACGCGAATACGGTAGAAAGAGAAAATCGACTCCCGCCCTTCGGCCTGCGCCGCCTGATGGAAAACGTTCTGCTTCCAGCGGCGGACGGCCTCTTCATCCCGCCACCAGGAAAGGGAAAGAATTTTGCCGTCGGTCGTCAGGCTCTGGAACCGTTCGATATCGATAAAGCCGTCGATGTCGGCCAGCAAAGGCTTAAGCTCTGCGGCAAGTTGGAGGTAGCGCGCCTGATGGGCAGGCGCGGCTTTGGCTTCGAAAAGGACTGCGATCATGATGGTCTCTCCGCTGTGATGTTGAGGAGAGAATGCAGGATGGAAAAGCACAATGCTTCGGTAAAGAGCGAAGCTTTAGCCCAGAACCGATCTCGGCTCCATAAACGCCCGGATCCCCCACTCGCCCATCTCGCGCCCCACGCCGGAGTGCTTAAACCCGCCGAATGGCGCTTTCGGTTCATGGGCCAGGGTGTTCACCAGCACGCGACCGGAAACAATCTGCTGCGCCACGCGGCGCGCGCGGTCCGCACCGCCCAGCACCACCGCGCTCAGGCCGTAGTCCGTGTCGTTGGCAATGGCAATCGCCTCCGCCTCGTCACGGTAGGGAATTACGCACAGCACTGGGCCAAAAATCTCGTCGCGGGCAATCGTCATTTGGTTGTTCACGTCGGCAAACAGCGTCGGGCGCACAAACCAGCCGTCCTGTGTGCCTTCCGGCCGCCCCTCGCCGCCCGCCAGCAGGCGCGCCCCCTCTTCAACACCTTTGCGGATATAGCCCTGCACCCGCTGCCACTGCTTTGCGCTGACCATCGGGCCGACGTCCGTTGATTTATCGCGCGGATCGCCGGAGTTCACCGCCGCCACGGCCTGCGCCAGCGCGGTTTCGATCTCCGCCTTACGCGAGTAAGGCACCAGAATGCGCGTACCGGCCACGCACGCCTGCCCGCTGTTCATAAACCCGGCCTGAATCACCAGCGGGATCGCCTGCGCCAGATCCACGTCATCCAGCAGGATCGTCGGCGATTTCCCGCCTAACTCCAGCGTCACACGCTTAAAGCTTTCCGCCGCGTTGCGCAGGATCGCCTTGCCGGTATGCGTCGAACCGGTAAACGAGATTTTTGCCACGTCCGGATGGCGGCTGATTGTGTCACCGACCGTCTCACCCCGTCCGGTGACGATGTTAAACACGCCCGGCGGCAGAGCCGCATCGCACAGCGCTTCGGTGACAATCTGCGTTTGCAGGGCGCTCATTTCGCTCGGCTTGATCACCGCCGTACACCCCGCGGCCAGCGCGGCCGCCAGCTTGCCGCAGATAAATCCTGCGTCGCTGTTCCACGGCGTAATCAGCCCGGCCACGCCAAGCGGCGTCATCTGCACCGTGGCTGCGCCCGCGTGGGTGACGAATTCAAACGCCTCCAGCGCCTCAATCGCCTGAGCAATCACCTCCGCCGGATAGCTGGCCATCCACGCCGAGCGCGAGGCGGGCGCGCCGTACTCTTCGATGACCGCTTCCAGCAGATCGTCGTGACGAGCGGCCACGGCGGCGTGCATACGTTTTAGCGCGGCAATGCGCTCCTGCTTTGTCGTCTGCGACCACGCGGGGAACGCCGCTTTTGCCGCCGCAACGGCGCGCGCTGCGTCAACCTCATCCGCCAGGCGTACCTGCCCGATGACCTGCGCCGTCGCCGGGTTGTATAAATCAAACCGTTCGGTGCCGTGCGGGGTAACAAATTCGCCGTTAATAAAGATCTGTTCGATAGTGTGCATATAAACCTCCTCAGGCTGTGTGAGCACAGTCTGGCACGGCTTCTCCGTTGCGATAATCCACGCTATGCTGCAAGGGTTGTTTCGATTTTCAGGATAATCTATGCATCGTTCAGGTCTGACAGAGCTGGAAGTGGTTATGGCGGTGGTGCGGCGCGGCAGCTTTCGCGGCGCGGCGCAGGAGCTCGGCATGTCCGCCACGGCGGTCAGTAACGCTATCGCCGGGCTGGAGAGCCGCCTTGATACCCGCCTCTTTAACCGCACTACCCGCAGCGTGGCGCTCACCGACGCCGGACAGCGCTACGTGGCGCGTGTTGGCCCGGCGCTGCAGGAGATCCGCCTCGCCAGCGAGGAGATCCACAGCGACACCGGGGAACCCGCCGGCACGCTGCGTCTGAACGTGCCGAACCATATCGGCACCCTGTTTCTGGACCAGCTGCTGATCGACTTTATGATCCGCTATCCGAAGATGCGCGTGGAAACCGTCAGCGAAGCGCGCATGATCGACATCGTCGCGGAAGGCTACGACGCGGGGATCCGCCTTGAGGAGTCCGTGCCGCAGGACATGATCGCCGTGCCGCTTACCGGGGAGATCCGCCAGCTGGTGACCGCCACGCCGGACTATTTTGCCCGTCACGGTACTCCGCAGACGCCGGACGATCTGCTTTCACATCAGGGGATCGGCATGCGCATGGCCCACGGCGGGATCTACCGCTGGGAGCTGGCGCGTCGGGGGGAAACGTACGCCCTTGCCGTACCGCCGCGCTTTGCGACATCCGATCTTTTCGCCTCGATCCGCGCCGTAAAGGCGGGATTAGGGGTAGGATTTTTGCCGGAACTGTATATCCGGGAAGAGCTTGAGCGTGGAGAGCTGGTGAGCGTTTTAAACGACTGGGCGCAGCCCTTTGCCGGGCTGCGCCTGTATTACCCTGGCCATCGCCACGTTCCGCCGGGACTGCGGGCGCTGGTGGCGATGATCCGCGAGCGCGGGATTATTCCAGGTTAGCCTTATTCAGCCCGTAAGCCGCGTCCAGCGAGCCGGGCGCCATGCGGGAGGTGATCCCCAGACGGTTCCAGGCGTTGATCGCCACGATGGCGAAGTTCAGCTCTGAAATCTCCACGTCCGAGAAGTGCTCCGCCACGCTGCGGTACAGCGCGTCGCTCACCCCGTGAACGCCAATCTGGGTCAGCGCTTCGGTGAAGGCCAGCGCGGCTTTCTCGCGGGCGCTGAACAGCGGGGACTCGCGCCAGGCAGCAAGATGGTACAGGCGCAGCTCGCGTTCCCCGGCGATTTTGGCCTCTTTAGAGTGCATATCCAGACAGAACGTACAGCCGTTCAGCTGCGACACGCGAATGTCGATCAGGTGCTTCAGCGCCGGGTCGATGGAGGTTTTTGCCACCTCCATGCTCAGGGCAGACAGCGCGTTGGCGAGGGCAGGTGTAACTTTATGGTGGTTAACGCGAGTGCTCATTGTCTTTCCTCTTTTTGTGCGGCATGTGCCGTGCGATGAGGCAAATCTACGCCGTTCATGACATAGTAAAAAGATACAAAAAGCGTGAAATGAGGTAGGACATGAAGCCGGGCTATCACGACATTTATACACGCTATCGCGACAACATCACGCGGGGCGTGCTGAAGCCGGGGGATAAGGTACCTGCCATCCGCGTGCTGGCGGAAGAGCTGAAGGTGGCGCGCAAAACCGTCGAAACGGCGTACGCCATTCTGACGGGTGAAGGGTATCTGGTGAGCCAGGGCGCGCGCGGCACGCGGGTCAACCCGGATTTACTGCTGCCGGATAACAATGCCCCTGCGGAACAGCCTACCGGCACGCTTCCGGCCTCGCTTATCAGCCAGCGCGAGCGGGCCGGATTTCTGCGCCCCGGCATCCCCGCCCTCGACAGCTTCCCGTATAAAAAATGGCTGCTGCTGGCGGGCCAGGCGACGCGCGCCATGCGTCAGGAGGAGATGCTCAACCCGCCCGTCCTGGGCTGGTATCCGCTGCGCCAGGCCATCGCCAGCTATCTCAATATCTCGCGCGGCTTGTCCTGCACCGCCGAAGAGGTGCTGATCACCAGCGGCTACAGCGGCAGCCTGCGGCTGATCCTCGACACCCTCGCCAGCCGCAGCGACAAGGTGGTGTTTGAAGATCCGGGCTACTTTATGGGCCAGCAGCTGCTGAAGCGGATCGTGCCGCGCCTGCACACGGCGCCGGTCGATCGCTGCGGCATTGATACGGAATACCTGCTTCGTCACCATCGTGACGCGCGTTTTGCCATCGTCACCCCCTCGCACCAGAGCCCGCTGGCGGTGACGCTCTCCCTGCCGCGCAAGCAGCAATTGCTCGACTGGGCCAGCCAGAACGAGGCGTGGATCATCGAAGACGATTACGACGGGGAGTTTCACTACACCCGCAAGGTGCTGCCGTCGCTGAAAAGCCTCGACCAGCACGACCGGGTGATCTTTATGGGCACCTTCAGTAAAACCATCATGCCGTCGCTGCGCATGGGCTACGTGGTGATGCCCGCCAGCACCGTCGGGGCCTTTACCGACTGCGCGGATATCACCACCAGCGGCCAGCCGGTGCTGACGCAGAAGATCCTCACCGCGTTTCTCAACGAAGGGCATTTTTTCCGCCATCTCAAAAAGATGCGCGCGCTGTACCAGACCCGCCGCGACTGGATGATTGCCGCCCTGCGCGAGGTGTATGGCGATCTGTTTTTCACCGAGCAAAACGACGGCGGGATGCATATCGTGGCGTTTCTCACCAAAGGGAGCTGCGACCGGGAAGTGGCCCGCTGCTGGCAGGAACAGCAGCTGCAGGTCAATGCGCTCTCTGAGTGGTATCGCGGGTCGGGCAAACGCTACGGGCTGGTAATGGGCTATAACAACGTGCGGACGTATCAGGAGGCGGTGGAGCTGCTGGAAAGGCCGAAACGGCAGACGCTGGAGATATTACTCTGAATTCAGATATCTGCCCAATTAGCACCAATTTAAAATATCGATATAATCTGATGGCTTTTTACATTTCTAAGGAAAAGAAAATGAAATCAATTTTGGGATTTGATTATTTATTAACACCACGCGTGCTGGTCTTATTTTACTGGATCGCCATGCTGCTTATTTTTGCAGGCGGTGTGTATACCATGTTCAGCGACCATCTCATCACCGGCTTTATCGGTACGGTATGCAGCCTGGTCGGATGCCGCGTGATGTTCGAACTGATTATGGTTGCGTTCAAGAACAACGAATATTTGCGCCGTATCGCTGAAAACACGTCCGTAAAATCTGCCGAATAATCCGCTTGTTATATGCCGGGTGGCGGCTACGCCTTACCCGGCCTACGTTCTTCTGTAGACCCGGTAAGCGTAGCGCCACCGGACAACCCTATCCTCATACATCATATCGCGATAACCCAACGTCCTTGAGCTGCTCGTCGCTCATCTGGCTCAGGATGCGGCGGGTCCGGTTGATGCGATACCAGTTGCGGATCGTTTTGCCGATCCAGACAAATACGACGAACGGACGTTTTGAACGGTTTTCGTAGAATTCCATAATGCTCTCCTCACTGTGCCAGTGGGGTTATCATCCTGGAAATCGACCTGCGCAATACAGATGCAAAAACAACTTTTGTTTAACATACAGATCCGCTAAAACGGTATCTGCATGCCGTTTTTTGCGGCAATCTGTACTGGTTTAATAATCTGTATGGTGAAAATAAAGGATACAGCATGACACGCTATCAACACCTGGCCAACCTTCTGGCAGAACGCATTGAACAAGGGCTGTATCGCAGCGGCGAGCGTCTGCCGTCGGTGCGCGCCCTGAGCCAGGAGCATGGCGTGAGCATCAGCACCATACAGCAGGCCTACCAGATCCTCGAAAACCTTCAGCTGATCACCCCCCAGCCGCGCTCCGGCTATTTTGTCTCGAAACGCAAAGCCCAGCCGCCCGTCCCGGCGATGACGCGCCCGGTGCAGCGCCCGGTGGACGTCACCCAGTGGGATGAGGTGATGATGCTGCTGGACGCCCGCGCCGACAAAGAGATGATCTCCTTTGGCGGCGGCTCGCCGGACATTAACCAGCCGAGCCTGAAGCCCCTGTGGCGCGAGATGAGCCGCCTTGCGCTGCATAACCCGAGCGAGATGCTGAGCTATGACGTGCTCGATGGCCGCCTTGAGCTGCGCGAGCAGATCGCCCGCCTGATGCTGGACGGCGGCTCTACCGTCTCGGCAAGCGACATTGTGATCACCAACGGCTGCCACGGCGCGCTGTCGATCGCCCTGCTCTCGGTGTGCAAAGCGGGGGACATCGTGGCGGTGGAGTCGCCATCTTTTCACGGCACCATGCAGATGCTGCGCGGGTTTGACATCAAGGCGATTGAAATTCCCACCGACTCTGAAACCGGGATCAGCATCGAGGCGTTAGAGCTGGCAATGGAGCAGTGGCCGATCAAGGCGGTGATCCTGGTGCCCAACTGCAATAACCCGCTCGGGTTTATCATGCCGGAAGCGCGGAAAAAACAGGTTTTAGCCCTCGCCCAGCGGCACGATATCGTGATTGTGGAGGATGATATCTACGGTGAGCTGGGGGCGGAGTACCCACGCCCGCGCACCATTCACTCGATGGACATCGATGGCCGCGTGATCCTCTGCAGCTCGTTTACCAAAACCGTGGCGCCGGGCCTGCGCGTCGGCTGGATTGTGCCGGGGCGCTATTACGACCGGGTGATGCACATGAAATACGCCGCGGGCGGGTTTAACGTGCCGGGCACCCAGATGGCGGTGGCGGCGTTTATTCGCGACGGCCATTACCATCGCCACGTGCGCCGTATGCGCCAGATTTATCAGCAGAATATGGAAACCTACACCTGCTGGGTGCGGCAGTATTTTCCGGCGGAGATTTGCGTCACGCGCCCGCAGGGGAGCTTCCTGCTGTGGGTTGAGCTGCCAGAGAAGGTGGATATGGTGTGCGTCAGCAAGCAGCTGTGCCGGCTGAAGATCCAGGCGGCGGCCGGATCGTTATTTTCCGCGTCAGGGAAGTACCGCAACTGCCTGCGGATCAACGTGGCGCTGCCGCCAACGGATAAACATCGCGAAGCGTTGAAGAAGATGGGCGAGGCGATTGTGATTGCGATGGAGGAGTAGTACGTTTTTTAGCGCCGGTGGCGCTACGGAATAGCGTAGGCCGGGTAAGGCGAAGCCGCCACCCGGCAAAATCAACGGCTCAGAACTTCCACGAAACGCTGCCCACAATGCTGCGTTCTGCGCCGAAGTAGCAGTAAGAGAGCGAGTTACACGCCGCAACGTAGCTTTTGTCCGTCAGGTTATTGACGTTCAGCTGCGCGCTCACGCCCGTAAGCCCCACTTTTGACAGGTCATACCCCACGACCATGTCCACCAGCGTGTACGATGGAAGCGTATGGGTGTTCTGGCGATCGCTGGCGATCCCGTTGACATAGCGCACGCCGGAGCCGACGGTCAGGCCGTCCAGCGGGCCGGTTTTGACGTCGTAGCTCAGCCAGGCGCTGGCCATGTTACGCGGGGCATAGACGGCGCGCTTGCCCTCTTCTTCCGGGCTGCTCTTCTTATAGCGAATATCCGTGTAGGTGTACGCCGCCTGCATGCGCAGGCTGTCGGTCAGCTGACCAATCGCCTCCAGCTCAACGCCTTCGGATTCGATTTCACCGATGGAACGGTACGGATCGGTCGGCTCCTCTTTGGTGGCAATGTTCTTCTGGTTGATGCGGAACACCGAGGCGCTGAACTGGCTGTTCATCCCTTCTGGCTCATACTTCACGCCCGCTTCCCACTGCTTGCCCTTCATCGGATCCAGGATATTGCCCTGCTCGTCAGCAAAGCTGGTCGGCGTAAAGGCGGTGGAGTAGCTGACGTACGGCGCAACGCCGTTATCAAACAGATACAGCAGCGCCGCGCGGCTGCTGAAGTTGTTTTTATCCAGATCGCTGCGGGTGTGGTTAAAGTTGTCGACGTTCGACACGCTCACCTGGTCGTAACGCCCGCCGAGCGTCAGGCGCCAGCGGTCAACGGACATCTGATCCTGTAGGTAGTAACCGGTCTGGCGAAGCTTATGCTTTTCCCTGCTGTACTGGGTGATGTAGTCCGGCTTTGCACCGTAAACCGGGTGGAAGGCGTCAATCGGCGGGAAGCCGCCATAGTAGCCGGTCACGTTGTTGGTGCGGTCCTGGTAGTCCATGCCGATCAGCACGCGGTGGTTCACCGCCCCGGTGTCGAAGCTGCCGTCGACCTGGTTATCCAGGGTGATGGCGTTCATCTTCTCGTCGGAGCCGGAATAGCCGCGGTTCAGCTCGGTGTCATTCAGCCAGCCTGCGGCATACACCTGGTTCAGCTCCACTTTGGTGTGCAGGTAGCGCAGCTTCTGGCGCACGGACCAGCCGCTGTCAAACAGGTGCTCAAGGTTATAGCCGACCATGTTTTCCCGACGATCGTACTTGTCGTAATCGTCTTCACCTTCAAAGAACGTGTTGGAGATTTTCTTCCCGCTGTGCGGCACAACCGTGCCCTCATACGGCAGGCCGGAGTGGCTGCCGCCTTCCGGATCACGGTGCAGGTAGGCCATCAGATCCAGACGGGTGTTATCGGTGATACGCCAGGTCAGGCTCGGCATCAGCGCGTAACGCTCTTCCTTCAGCGGATCGAACTGGGAATCGGCATAGCGGGTCATCCCGCTGAGGCGCACCGCCACGCGGTCATTATCATCAACCGGGCCGGTGACGTCGAACATCGCCCCACGCTGGCTATTGTTCCCGGCGAAGAGCTTGATCTCCCCGCCCGGATCGAACGACGGCTTACGAGAGGTAAGCGCCACAATCCCGCCCGGCGATGAACGGCCATAGAGCACGGAGGCCGGACCGCGCACGACTTCGATACTGTCCAGGAACCACGGATCAACCACCAGCGAGCTGTGGGAGTTGGTGTCGCCCATCATCTTCAGGCCGTCCAGGTAGACGTTGTCCAGGCTGCCGTCAGAGAAGCCGCGCAGCACCATGTAGTCAAAGCGGTTAGACGCCCCAATCTGGTTGCTGTAGACCCCCGGCGTGTAGCTCACGGCCTGACGCACGCTGGTTGCGCCCTGCTCTTCGAACTGCTCGCGCGTGACGATAGAGACCGACTGCGGAGTTTCAATATCCGGCGTTTCAAGCTTGGTGGCCGCAGACTGCATCTGCGAGGTCACCACCACGGTGTCAGTTTTTTGCGCATCCTGCGCCAGTAAAGGAAAAGCGACGCTACCGGTAACCCATCCCACCAGCAGTGCCAGACGCGATTTAGCAAACATAACCCTCTCCAGAGATATTTCTTATTGTTAATAAGAATTATTACCTTTTTGAGAGTGCAAACGGCTATGCGCGCCGCCAGGTTACGTATGCGTGATGCTAAACCGCACGGGATGCGTTCGCGCGATGGGCGAAATTACGTTAGCGGAGTTTGCGCACGTCGCCCGGAGAAATCCCGTAATGACGACGAAATGCGGTGGCGAAGTTGGTGGCATGCTGATACCCGCACATCCAGGCCGCCTGCTGCACGCTGTGGCCTTCCAGCAGATAGCGGCGCGCCAGCGCAAGGCGACAGTCGCGAAGATAATCGAAGAGGGTGCAGCCGTAGCGCTGACGGAACTTGCTGCGCAGGCTGCTTGGGCTCATTGCAGCCAAGGCTGCCAGCTGCGCGAGAGTATGATCCCGTTCAGGAGACTGTTCCAGCATGCTCCGTACGCGTTCCAGGCGCGCATGCTCAGGGCGGCTCGGGCAGGGCTGCTGGCGCTGATTCAGGCCGTGGCCGAGCAGCTGGTACATCAGCCCCTCCAGCAATAGCTTACGCGCGAGCACGCTTCCTCTCTGCTGCTGCGCATGCTGAATGCCTGACATAACAAACTCGGGAACGTGCCAGACAAACGTGGGTGTATTCAGGTTTTGCCATTCCAGCAGCAGCGACTCAAGCAGGGCTTCACGCCCGGCTTCATGCGGGTACACGCCAAACGAGAGCGTTTTCAGCGCGCTGTCGGCGTCGTGACGCGCGCTCATCACCTGCTCCTCACTCAGACGGGCGCTGAACGCCATGCCGGGACGAACGTGATAGTCGATGCCATTGAGCGCGATCGTAACGCAGCCTTCCAGCACTACCAGCATATAAAGCGGGCTGCTGTGGCGGGATGTGGTTTCGTAGGGTTGTAATACATGCACGTCGGAGTGGGTCAGCGAAATGCCGGACGAGAGCGTCATCTCTTCCACATTCCCCTGCAACACCGGGCTGCCGCTGATCTGATCCCCTTTTAACAGCGGGAAACGGTAGTCGATGCCGTAGCGCTCGCCGAATACCTGAAAATCCTCAACAAAAAATATGCGTTTCGCTGATCTATTTTCACTCTGGAGCATAATTCGGGGCCTGCATCGGGAAAAGGACAGGCAAAACAGTACCATCCCTTTGCCATATCAGCAATCACCGGGCGCAGACACTATTACGCTCCGGACAAAGCCGGAGCGAAGATATATATTTCTTTACGAGAAATATATTTATGCTTCCTGCCACTCAGCAAAAACCTCTTTATGGTTTTTGGTCAGGATAACGTTATTATCTTCGACCTTATCGACCCAGCCGAGAGGAATAAAGTGGTGCTTGCCGCCTGATTCAGGGTCACTCTTAGCAAGCTTGATACGCTCGCCGTCTAAATGGTCCACAACCCCGACGTGCGTTCCGCAGCTGGCGACAACCTGAGTGTGATCCTTAATTGCGCTTTTATCTACCATAATCATTCTCCTGTTTCGGTTATTTGCCTGTTGCACGAAAAATAACTGTAGCGCATAAATTCAGGCTTAAAAGGCTTATTAGCATTTTGAAACATCATTGACAGAATGGAATATGATGTCTATTTAACGCCGAAATGAAAAAAATAAGAATGAGATGAATTATTTCCGACTGATTATTTCCCGATCATAATTAAATTATCGCAACCAACGAGGAGGTATTTATGACGATTCGCAACAATAATCGGGCAGAAATTTCGCTGGCTCTTGGTGAAGCGGTCCTGGACATCGTGCAAAAAGGCCATGAGGTATCGCGAGAGAATCTCGCCCAGGCGATGAAAATCAAAGCGGAGAAAGAGCGCGACGACGAGCGGCTTTTGAACTACTGGAAGGCGTGTAATATGCTGGTTTGAACGTAGCGGCGTTTAGGCTGACTAAACGCCGCCTCCTGTTACTCGTCGAAGTACCAGTACCCCTGGTTAATCAGCCCGGTGAGTTCGTCAACAAACGCCGGGTTTTTCAGCGCATCGCCCAGCTCGGCCTGGCCGAGTTCGGTGTTGCGGCACAGCGCATCCGCGCCCTTCGCGTCTACCGTCTCCAGCTGTTCGCTGTTGATGAAGAAGCTGCCGTTAACGTTCAGCACGCGCAGGCCGCTCAGGCGCGACAGCGTTTCGCCGCCCTGCAGCGCGTCCAGCACCTCGTCTGCCGAATACGGCGGCTCGGCGGCGGCAATATCCAGCTCGTGGCGCGGCGTGGAGACGAAGCTGCCAAACCATTTCGTGAAATCGTCCGGCTTGCTAATCATGTCGATCATCATCTGACGGATACGATCGAGCTCGTACTGCTCCACGCGGCCCGGATGTTCGCGGCAGGTGAGATCCGGATCGCTGTAGTGTTCGCCGCCCAGATCGTTTTCCAGCGCGTAGTCGGCAAAGCTGCTGATCAGATCGCGGCCGTTCGGCCCGCGGAAGCCGACGGAGTAGTTGAGCGCGGTTTCATGGGTAAAGCCGTCATGCGGGAATCCAGGCGGAATATAGAGGATATCGCCCGGCTCAAGATCTTCGTCGATGATCGGCTCAAACGGATCCACGTGCAGCAGCGCCGGATGCGGGCAGAACTGACGCATCGGCAGCTTGTCGCCCACGCGCCAGCGGCGGCTTCCCATCCCCTGAATGATAAACACGTCGTACTGATCGATATGCGGACCCACGCCGCCGCCCGGCACGGAGAAGGAGATCATCAGATCGTCCAGACGCCAGTCCGGCAGGACGCGGAACGGACGCACCAGCTCCGCGGCGGGCATATGCCAGTGGTTCACCGCCTGCGCCAGCAGCGACCAGCCGGTTTCGCCCAGACCGTCAAAGTGCTCAAACGGACCATTGCTGGCCTGCCATTTGCCGTTAGCGTGGCTCACCAGACGGCTATCGACTTCCGGCTCCATCGCCAGGCCTGCCAGCTCGTCCGGGGTAATCGGGTCGACAAAATTCGGGAAGGCATTTTTCAGCACTACGGGTTGTTTTTGCCAGTATTTCTCAAGAAATTCCGGCCAGTTCAGGTTCAATTGATACGCCATGGGTAGCACCAGTGAGAGGGGAAACAGGCGCGATTATAGGCAAGAAGGCAGAGGGGGAACTTGTCATGGGTCAAACGAGCGCACGTAGGTCGGGTAAGGCGAAGCCGCTACCCGACACGTACACGGTAGTAAAACTTAATCCAGGTTCAGCTCGTCGTAATGGGTAATCAGTTTGCCCACGATGCCGTAGTCCAGCGCTTCTGCCGGAGACATCCAGTAGTTGCGGTCGGTGTCTTTTTTCACTTTTTCCAGCGGCTGGCCGGTGGCGTCAGCGATCAGCTTGTTGACGCGATCCAGCATGCGGATGATCTCGCGCGCTTCGATCTCAATATCCGTCGCCTGACCGCGCACGCCGCCCAGCGGCTGGTGGATCATAAAGCGGGTATTCGGCAGCGAGTAGCGGTGCTCTTTTTTCGCTGCCAGGAAGATGGTGATCCCGGCGCTTGCCACCCAACCGGTGCCGATAACGTGCACTTCCGGGCGGATGAACTTGATGAAGTCGTGAATGGTGTCACCCGCTTCCACGTGGCCGCCCTGGCTGTTGATGTACAGCTTGATCGGATCGTTGCTGACGCTTTGCAGCAGGATCATCTGGGTAATGACCTTCTGCGCCAGCTCCTGGTTGATCTCGCCGGAGATGACAATCGAACGGGACTCCAGCAGTTTTTGCTGCAGAGCGCCCGCGCCGCTTGACCCTTCCGCTTTGTCCTTGTCGCTTTCTTTCAGTGTGTAGTGCATTGTTGTTTCCTCAGCTTGTCGCGCTCAAAACCAGAGTGTAGCCTGTTTTATCGGTGAAAGTCCTCACAGACAAATAACGAGGGAGCTTATGAATATCGCACATGTCGCACTCTGGACCCGCAGCCTTGAAGCCCAGGTTCAGTTCTGGGAAACGGTGTTTAATGGCCGCAGTAACGAACGCTACGTCAGCAAAAACCGTCCGGGGTTTGAATCCCATTTTATTACCCTGGATGACGGGCCGACCCTCGAGCTGATGACGCTGCCGGACCTGCCCGACGCCCCGTCGCACCCGGAGTTTATCGGCTGGGCGCATATCGCCATTAACGTCGGCAGCAAGGCAAAAGTGGACAGCATGGCCGAGCGGGCGCAGGCAAACGGCACGCTGCTCAGCGCCCCGCGCATGACCGGGGACGGCTTTTATGAAGCGGTAATCGCGGACCCGGACGGCAACCGCATCGAGCTTGTCGGTGCATAAAAACAGCGTTTCATTCCTTCCCCCCCCCCGCCCCGGCTCGCTATACTTCATATGGTTATCATATTGTTAAATGATAATGATATTTAATGTGTTAAGATGAAAGTCAGCATAAACAGTCTCTTACGCCACCGTTGAGACTGTTTGCATCCTCGACATTTAAATCAGCACCGGGGCGGTGAATGGAACACATTGTGTATGTGGTTGATGACGATGACGCGGTCAGGCAGTCCGTAATCGGGCTGCTGGAATCGGCAGACTTAAACGCCATCGGCTTTTCATCAGCAGAAACGTTTCTTCAACACCGGTTTGAGGATCTGCCGTCGTGCGTGATCCTCGACATGCAGATGCCCGCCATCTCTGGCTTCGAGGTGGCGGACGCGCTCAAAGACAGCGGGCGCGAGATCCCGATTATTTTTCTCACCGGCCACGGCACTATCCCGATGTCGGTGCGCGCCATCAAAGGCGGCGCGTACGAATTTCTCACCAAGCCCGTTGAATCCGCCGCGCTGATCGACGCCATTGAGTCCGCGCTGCAGCTGGCGGAAAACAACGCCGTGCGCAATAAAGAGCACTACGCCCTGAAGCAGCGCCATTTGTCCCTCACGCCGCGCGAGCACGAGGTGCTTGAGCTTGCCATCACCGGCAAGCTCAACAAGCAGATTGCCGCCGAGCTGGGCGTCAGCGAGATCACGGTGAAGGTGCACCGCCGCCGCGTGATGGAGAAAATGCAGGTGCGCTCCGTGGCCGAGCTGGTCAGGGCCGTTGAGCGCCTGACCAAAAGCCAGCCCGCGGAGTAACGTTTACCCTTCCTGCGCGGCCAGCGGCAGCGCGAAGGTAAACACCGTGCCGTGCGGCTCCCGGCGGCGCGCGCTCAGCTTTCCGCAGTGGCGCTCGATGATGCTGGCGCTGATGGTCAGCCCCATCCCCATCCCCTGCGGCTTGGTGGAGTAGAACGAGTCAAAAATCTGCTCCAGCCGTTCGGGCTCAATGCCGCTCCCGGTATCGGCGATCTCAACGATCACTTTCCCGTCCGCGTTGGCGGTGCTGAGGATGATGGTGGTGGCGCGATCCCTCACCTCGGCCATCGCTTCTACCGCATTCATCACCAGATTCAGCAGCACCTGCTGGATCTGCACGCTGTCTCCGGTGATAAAGCTGTCGCTGGCGTTCAACAGATAATCAACGCTAATGTGTCTCTGCTCCAGCTCGCTGCGCGAAAGCGTGATGATATGGTGAATCAGGTAGTGCATATCGATGCGCGAGAAGGTGGGATCCTGCTTGCGCGTCAGGGACTGGATGCTGCGAATGATCTCCCCCGCTCGCGCACCTTCCGCGGCGATCTCCTCCAGCCCTTCGCGCACTTTATCCAGGCGGGCGGGCTCGCGGCTGAGCCAGCGCAGGCTCGCCCCGGCATTCGAGACGATCGACATCAGCGGCTGGTTGATCTCGTGGGCGATGGAGGAGGTCAGTTGCCCGACGGTGGTGGCGCGGGAAACGCGCGCCAGATCCGCCTGCGCCACCCGCATGGCATCCTCCGCGGCGCGCTGGCTGGTGATATCGGTAATGATGCCGTAGTACTCGTTCACCTCGCTGCCCACCCCCACCGGATCGCCAATTCCGAGGATGTAGCGCGTTGAGCCGTCGGTGCGCTTTATACGAAACTCCGCACGCATGGAGAGCCCGTCGCGCACGCTCTGGGTGACGATGGCGCTGATGCGGGCGTAATCGTCCTCGTGGACGAAGGTTAAAAACTCCGCCATGGAGATCATCTTTTGCTGGTCGGGCAGGCCGAGAATGCGGGCGTACTCTTCCGAGACAAACATCAGATCCTGCTCCAGCTCCCAGCGCCAGCTGCCGGTGTGGCTGATCTGCTCGCCCAGCATCAGCGAGGTCTGGCTGGCGCGCAGCTCTTTTTCCACCCGGCGGCGCTGAATGTTCTCCGCCAGCAGCTCGGCGTAGAGCCGCGCCGTCTCCAGGGATACCGCTGCCTGCGCGCCCAGCAGGCTGACCACGCGCGAGTGCTCGGCGGTGAAGACCTCCGGCATCAGGCGGTTTTCCAGGTAGAGCACGCCCACCAGCCGCGCCTGTTTGAACATCGGGACGCACATCACCGCCGCCCCCGAAGTCACCAGATAAGGGTCCTGGCTGAAGGGATGAAACTCCTCCGGCTTGCCGGTACGGATCTCCTGCCCGGTGCGGATCACCGCAGCCAGCACCGACAGCGGCATGTCGGTCGCCATCGGCACGTCTTTCAGGATCCGCACCCGCACGCCGTCGGTGCTGGTCCAGGCGCTGGCCTCGATCTCCGGGATCAGGTTATCGCTCACGCGAAGCAGCAGGCCGCGCTGCGCCCCGGCGCGTTCGAGCAGGATGGTCATCAGGTTTTCAATCAGGCGCTCAAGATTGATCTCTTCCGACAGCGCGCGGGAAGCCTTGATCACGCTCTGCAGATCGCGGATCGTCTCGTTCTGGGCAAACGCCACCGTGTCGTAGGCGCTGGCCTGCCCGGAGGCCAGCAGGTGCGGGAAATCCTGCTCCAGCTGGCGCACCTTGGCCTGCGCGCCCGCGCGGCCCCAGGCGGCAATCGCGCCGCGGAAGTGCGCGTCTGATGCGGTCGGGTAGCCGCAGGCCAGCGCAAAGCGGCCCGCCAGCTCGTGGGCCAGGGCGTTAATCGGGTTAAAGCCACCCTCGCGGGAGAGCCGGACCGCCTTCTCATACTGCTCAAGCGCAATGCTGTTCATCCCGTCCAGACGGACAATTTCGGCGTAGATCAGCGCCTCTTTATCCGCGAACGTGCAGGGATTAATGCGCGCCCAGAGGGCGATTTTGTCGTAGTGAGCGTGAATGCTGCGGCGGTGATTCGCCGAAAACGTCTCCGGCGTCAGCTGACGTGAGAGCGCCAGCGCGCTGTAGAGATGGTAATCCAGCAAATGGATATGGCCCGGCGCAGACCACGCGTACCAGCCCGCCATCTCAAGATCCGCCTGCGCGTCGGTATACTCGCCGCAGGTAAAGTGCGCCATGCCGCGGTAGAGCCAGTACCAGAACAGCATGGTGGAGGTCTGCTCCGGGGCCTGCTCCGGCGACGCGGGAAGCAGCGCCTCGGGCAGCGCCTGCGACGCGGTCCAGGTGCCAATCGTCGGCGTGCGCAAAAACTCCACGAAGGTGCGCTGGAGCATCAATATGGTCTCCACGTCCTGGAAGTGGGTTTTACGTACAAACGCCAGGCCGCGATCGATGCTGGTCAATACCCCGTCCAGGTGATCGCCCCGTGAGAGGAAGTTAATGACCTGATGGCAGGCCGCAAAGCAGGCCACCGTCATATCGCCGTGGGTAACGGCGGCGGTGAAGCAGGCTTTTGCGCACTCGATGGTGAATGACAGCGGCTGAGTCCAGACGCTGAGCTGGTCGAGGGGCAGCAGGGTTTTGGCTTCGAACGCGTCGTAGCCGTGGCGGTTCACCAGCTCGCGGGCCAGGGTGCCGTACTGGAACCCGAGGCGGTACTCGGCGTAGCGCTGGCCAATCAGCACGCCAAACCAGGCCATCGCCGTGGTGGAGGCGCCAGTGATGCCGTGGTCGAGGGTGAGGTGCATCATGCGGCAAAGCAGCAAAAAATGCAGGCGCGGGCAGATGAAGCTGGCGCAAATGCTGGCGCTGTAGAGCAGGTTCATCACCGCTTCGGTTTCCGGGTTATCCATTCGCGACAGCTGGGCAAAAAGGCTTTGCGGCGCGTCGGCCGTGCGGTTGCAGAAGTGTTCCCAGGCCTCGTCGCAGTCGGCATCTTCCGGGTGGCGGCCAATCTGAATACCAAAAATCCCCAGCCAGCAGAGCGCCGCCTCCAGCGCCAGACGGCTGTCCGACTGGCGAATGTACACTTCCACCAGCAGGTTGGCCGCCAGCGCCTTTTCGGTCAGCCCGCCGGGGCAGCCGAGGATGGCGTCACACAGCTCGCGGGTGCGCTCCAGGTGCCCCAGAGCAAACTCGCAGCCCGCCTCTTCGATATCAAGCATAAAGTCTGACACCGTCCCGGCGTTGCCCAGCGCTCTGGCGGTCTGGATATAGCTGAGCGCCGATGGATAATCCCCCGAACGCTTTGCCCGTCGTGCGGCCAGCAGGCTCAGCTCGCGGAACATCTGGCGCTGCGGCGCGGGCTGGATGCAGTCCAGCGCGGCCGTGACGTGGTGAACGGCGCGGAACAGCAGTTCGTTCCCCGCGGCCTGACGCGCGGCGTCGGCCAGCAGGCTGGCGGTGGTCAGGTGAAGATGGCTTTTCTCATGCTGATCCAGCATCGCAAAGGCCGCCTCCTGCACCCGGTCGTGGGTGAAGGCGTACTCTTTTTCCGTCAGCACAATGAGCTGGGCCATCACCGCCGGATGCAGCGCATAGCGCATTTCCGCCATCGACATGCTGACCACCCGGCAGATCATCTCCATCTCGCCCGTGCCGCCGAGGCAGGCGAGGCTGCCCAGCAGGCGGCGCGTCTCGTCGGGCAGCTCTTCGAGCTGCTCCAGCACCAGGGTAACGACGTTTTCGGTGTAGTGTCGGGCGCGGATCGCCTGCAGATCGTAGTGCCACTTATCCTGATATTTGTTGTGCACCACCAGCCCGTCATCCACGATGCGGCGGAAAAACTCGTGCACAAAGAGCGGGTTGCCCCCGGTTTTCTCGTGGATCAGCGTGGCGAGGTCGGTCGTCGCCGCGCTGCGGGCACGAAATATCGTCGCCAGCCAGCGCGCCACCGCCTTCACGGACAGCGCCTGCGGGACAATTTCAGTCGCGTTTTGCGCCGCCTCCGGCAGGCTCGCCAGCTGCTGTTGCAGTGTCGGTTCGGACAACGAACCAATATCGCGGTGGGCAACCACCAGCAGCAGCGGGATAGCGCCGCAGGTCACCAGCAGATGTTTCAGCGTATGCAGGCTGGCCGCGTCGCTCCACTGGAGATCGTCGAGCACCAGCACCAGCGGGCAGCCCTGAGAAGCAAAGGTTTTTACCAGCGCCAGCACCATATGGCTGAAGCGCGCCCGGGCATCAATGGAAAACGTATCCGCCGAGTAGCGCGGCTTGCTCTCAAGGAGCAGCCCCAGCTCGGGCACCAGGCTGACGGCCAGCGCTTCGTACCCCTCCAGGGCGCGCGACAGGCGGATTTTCCACTTCGCTACCTCTTCCGCGGGCAGCCCCAGCAGGTGCAGCGTCAGGGTGCGGAACGCAGAGCTTAATACGCCGTAGGGCAAAGACGGCGAGAACTGATCGACTTTCCCCACCGCCAGCAATACCTGACGCTGCTGCAGCGTTTTGAGCGCCGTCGCGATGATGGACGATTTGCCAATCCCCGACGGCCCGCCGATCGTCACCAGCTCCGGCACGAGGCTCTGCCCCACCCGCTCAAACGCGGCAATGACGTCATTCGCCTGCGGATGCGTCGCGAACAGGGAGTCCGCCAGATGGATCGCGGGAGTGCGGTCCTGCTGGCCGGGCGTAAAGGCGACGATCTCGCCCTCGCAGGTCAGCGTCGCCTGGCAGCGGCGGAGGTCGGCAATCAGCCCGTCGACCGTCTGGTAGCGGTTATCGGGGTGCTTCTCCAGCAGCTTGAGGATGATGGTCGACAGCATTCCCGGCACGTCCGGGCGAATCACGTCCGGGGCCAGCGGCTCCGAGGCAATATGGTAGTGCGCCCAGTTGGTTTGATCGTCCTCCCCCAACTCAAACGGCAGGCGACCGGTCAGGAGTTCATACAGCACCATGCCGAGGCTGTAGAGATCGCTGCGGCCGTCAACGGGACGCCGGGTGCGGGTGGTGTGCTCCGGCGACATATACGCGGGCGTACCGCCTGAAACGGCAAGCCGGGCCTGGGAGAAGGCACCGGAGAGGCTACAGGAGAGGCCAAAGCTGCCCAGACGGCAGGTGGCATCGTGATGAACAAAAATCGCGCCGGGCTTGATATCGCCGTGGATCAGGTTTTGCAGGTGCATCTGGCGCAGGGGAACGCAGATCTGGATCGCCATCTCAATAAAGCGCGAGATCCCCGAGATCGCCCTGCCCGCGCGCCGCGCCAGCAACTCAAACGCAAACGGCGCATACACCAGCGCGAAACGTCCCCGGTACTGGGTCGAGGCAACGGCGCGGATGGCCCAGCTGTCCTGCAGCACGTCACGCAGCGCAAATTCGTTTTTTAGCAGCCGCGTGGCCCGCTCTTCCTCTTCGTCGCTCACCGCGGTGGCAATGATGAACGAGCCGCCTGAATGGGGATGGCGCGCGTGCATCCAGGCGATACCGCCCTCCTGCGCCAGCACGGTAAAAATCACATCCTCTTTAAGGACAAAAACCCGCCCCTGGTGAAGATTCCCCTGGGCGGGCCAGAATGCAGGCTGCTCGTGTTCGTTCATCCGCGATCCTTATCGTCGGCGGGCCAGCTCCCGCTGTATATGATCCAGCAGAATATCGATGTTAATGGGTTTACGCAAAAATGCAGCGGCGCCCAGGCTAAGAGCGTACCGCTGCATATTTTCATCAGCATGACCGGAGATAAAGATCACGGGCGGCGGGGGAACGGCCAGCAGCCGCAGCTTTTCAAACAGCTCCAGGCCGCTCATGCCCCGCAGCTTGATATCGGCGATCACCAGCGCCGCGCCGGACAGGGCGAGCGGATGGCTCAGAAATACCTCTGCCGAATCAAACGTATCGGCGGCATACCCTTCCGACTCCAGGAGATTACTCAGCCCGCTGCGGACGGAACGTTCGTCATCAATGATGGCAATGCGCCACGGCAGCGTCATGCTGTCTTTCCTCAAAAAAATCATTAAACGTCGCGATCGTCCTTCGCGGGCGCGGGGGGCGCCGTGCCGCTGATTTTCGGCACGCATTCGTGACGAAACCAGGCGAGGGTAAACGGTTCGCGACTCAGTAAACGCCGTCCCACCGGGATGAGCTGTTCACCCACCAGCATGCCAAACAGGCCAAGCAGGGCGACAACCGGCGGTGCCGGGGAATGAACGTCGAGCAGGGCGTAAATTACCCCAGCAACCACGCCGCACACCAGCGAAATTATCCATGCTCTCATGACGTTGCTCCCGTCGGCGATTTCACCTGTGGAACCGTTACCTGAGGAGGCGGCGCGCCGTCGCGGGATAACAGATGGCGCGTCGCCTGTTCACCCGCCAGCATGCCCAGCAGGCCAATCAGCGCCAGCGCGGGCGGCGCGGGGGAGCGCACCTTCAGCACGGCATACATCAGGCCAATCAACACGCCTGCGGCAAGGGATATCAGCCCAGTACTCATTGTGAACTCCAGAGAAAGAGGCAGCGGCGAGCCGGATGAGGGACCAGCCCGCCAGCGGAACTTAGCGAGCCGGGACCGGCGCTAAGGTGCGGTGCTCGCTCTTCTGACGAGACGGCGCTTTGTGCACCATGGTGTAGGCGTAATCCACGCCCATGCCGTACGCGCCGGAGTGTTCGCGCACGATATCCATCACCGCGGTGTAGGTCTCTTTACGCGCCCAGTCGCGCTGCCACTCCAGCATCACCTGCTGCCAGGTCACCGGGATCACGCCTGCCTGGATCATGCGCTGCATCGCGAAGTCGTGGGCTTCCTTGGAGGTGCCGCCGGACGCGTCCGCCACCATATAAATTTCGTAGTCGCCTTCCAGCATCGCGCACAGGGCAAAGCTGTTGTTGCACACTTCGGTCCACAGGCCGGCAACCACCACCTTCTTCTTGCCGTTAGCCTTCAGCGCGTCGCGCACCTTCTGGTCGTCCCAGGAGTTCATGGAGGTACGCTCCAGAATGTCCTGGCCCGGGAACACGTCCAGCAGCTCCGGATAGGTGTTACCGGAGAAGCTTTCTGTCTCAACGGTGGTGATGATGGTCGGGATGTTGAACACCTTAGCCGCTTTCGCCAGCGCCACGGTGTTGTTTTTCAGCACCTGGCGGTCAATAGACTGCACGCCAAACGCCATCTGTGGCTGGTGATCGATAAAGATGATCTGACAGTTCGCAGGGGTTAACACTTCGAGCTTTGAAGAGGTCATAGCATTTTCCAGTGGTTAAGGGTAGAAATCGCCGCGAGCGCCGCGACGATAAAGTCACCCTCATCCTGCGGTTTTCCGTCACCGCGCGTAATTATCTCTTCGTATAGTTAACCTTAGGTATAGTTATACTTTGGTATACCTATCCTATTGTATAACTGGATCTTTGCCGAAACCGGTTCCCATAATCCTGACCATTCCCCCTCTCAGTCAGGAGCAGTTATGGTTACCCTCGGTAAAGCCGATCTTATTCTGGTTAACGGCCAGTTTCACACCGTCGATCGCGAGAACCCTGTCGCGGAAGCCGTTGCCGTGCGCGATGGAAAATTTCTGGAAGTGGGTACCGTCGCCGAGGTGATGCAGCACCACTGCGACGGCACTAAGGTGGTGGATTTGAAAGGCCACACCGCGATCCCCGGCCTGAACGACTCGCACCTGCACCTGATCCGCGGCGGGCTGAACTACAACCTCGAGCTGCGCTGGGAAGGCGTGCCGTCCCTGGCCGACGCCCTGCGGATGCTGAAAGAGCAGGCCCTGCGCACGCCGTCTCCCCAGTGGGTGCGCGTGGTGGGCGGCTGGAGCGAGTTCCAATTTGCCGAGCGCCGCATGCCGACGCTGGATGAGATTAACGACGCCGCGCCGGACACCCCGGTCTTCATCCTGCACCTGTACGACCGCGCCCTGCTCAACCGCGCCGCGCTGAAGGTGGTCGGCTACACCAAAGAGACGCCGAACCCGCCGGGCGGCGAGATCCAGCGCGACGCCAACGGCAACCCGACCGGGATGCTGATTGCCCGTCCGAACGCCATGATCCTCTACGCCACGCTGGCGAAAGGGCCGAAGCTGCCGCTGGAGCAGCAGGTTAACTCCACGCGCCAGTTTATGCGCGAGCTGAACCGTCTGGGGCTGACCAGCGCCATCGACGCGGGCGGCGGCTTCCAGAACTACCCGGAAGATTACGAGGTGATTGCCGAGCTGCACGAGAAAAAGCAGATGACCATCCGCATCGCCTATAACCTGTTTACCCAGCGTCCGGGCCACGAGCTGGAAGACTTTGAAAAATGGACCGACATGCTCACGCCGGGCCAGGGCAGCGACTTCTTCCGCCACAACGGCGCGGGCGAGATGCTGGTCTTCTCCGCAGCCGATTTTGAAGACTTCCTCGAGCCGCGCCCGGACCTCGCGCCGGGCATGGAGGACGAGCTGGAGCGCGTGGTGCGCCATCTGGTGGAGCACCGCTGGCCGTTCCGCCTGCACGCCACCTATAACGAATCCATCAGCCGCATGCTGGACGTGTTCGAAAAAGTTAACCGCGACATTCCGTTCAACGGCCTGCACTGGTTCTTCGACCATGCGGAAACCGTTACCCAGGCCAACATCGACCGCATCAAAGCGCTGGGCGGCGGCATTGCCGTGCAGCACCGCATGGCCTTCCAGGGGGAGTACTTTGCCGAGCGCTATGGCATCGAAGCTACCCGCCACACGCCGCCGGTGGCCAAAATGCTCGAGACCGGCGTGCCGGTGGGCTTAGGGACGGACGCCACCCGCGTTGCGAGCTATAACCCGTGGACCGCGCTCTACTGGCTGGTCTCCGGCCGCACCGTAGGCGGGATGCAGATGTACGATCATAGCGCCCGTCTGGACCGCGACACAGCCCTGATGCTCTGGACCCAGGGCAGCGCGTGGTTCTCCAGCGAGCAGAACCAGAAGGGACAGATTAAAGTTGGCCAGCTCGCCGACCTGGCGGTGCTGAGCAAAGACTACTTCCGCGTGCCGGAAGAGGAGATCAAGGGCATCGAGTCCGTCCTGACGGTGGTGAACGGCGACATCGTCTACGCCGCAGGCACCTTCGGCCCGCTCGCGCCGCCGGCCATTCCGATCCTGCCCGAGTGGTCCCCGGTGGTGAAGGTGCCGGGCCACTACCGCAGCGCGCCGCCGCAGGCTACGCGCGTCGGCTTGAGTGTGGCTCACCACTGCAGCGGCCCGTGCGGGGTTCACAGCCACCAGCATGATTTCGCCCGCACGTCAGAGATGCCGGTATCCGACGATAACGCTTTCTGGGGGGCGCTGGGCTGCAGCTGCTTTGCATTCTGATGAAAAACACTACTATGCCGCCCCGGGTCGACCTGGGGCTGTTCTTCCTGCGCCTCACCGGCAGCCTGCTGCTGCTCTACGTGCACGGCCTGCCGAAGGTGCTGCACTTCAGCGAAGAGCTGACGCGCATTGAAGATCCGTTCGGCTTCGGGCCTTACGCGAGCCTGATCCCGGCGATCGTCGCCGAGGTCATCTGCCCGCTGTTGATCATTGCGGGCGTCTACACCCGCCTGGCGTGCCTGCCGATTATCGCCGTGCTGCTGGTGGCGATGCTGGCGGTACACCCGGACTGGTCGATTGCCGAAGGGCAGTTTGGCTGGCTGCTGCTGATTATCTTCACCACTCTCGCCCTCACCGGGCCGGGCCAGTGGCGGCTGCAGCGCAAGGCAACGGAGAGGTTCGCATGACCCAGGTTAACGACGTTCGCGACGCACACGTTGAGACGACGCCCGCACGGGCGGTTTCGCCCTGGCAGCCGCTGAGCCAGCCGGTGTTCCGCATGCTGTGGATCGCCACGGTGGTATCTAACGTCGGCTCATGGATGAGCGACGTCGGCATCAACTGGAGCATGCTGACGCTCAGCGCCGACCCGCTGGATATCGCGCTGGTGCAGGCGGCGAGCAGCCTGCCGATGTTTCTCTTCGCCCTGCCGTCCGGGGTGATGGCGGACATCGTTGACCGGCGTAAATACCTGCTCTTCTCCCAGCTGTGGGTGTTCATCGCCGCCGCCGGGCTGACGGTGCTCTCCTTCACCGGACACGTCACCCCTACCGTTCTGCTGGTGGCGACGTTCCTGCTGAGCGTGGGCGCGGCGATGAGCTCGCCGCCGTTCCAGGCCGTGGTGCCCGATCTGGTGAGCAAGCCTGAGCTGGGTGCCGCCGTGGCGCTGAACTCACTCGGGGTGAACATCAGCCGGGCGATTGGCCCCGCGCTGGGCGGTTTTCTGCTTTCGCTCGCCGGGCCGTGGATGGTGTTTGCCCTGAACGCGCTGTCCGTGGTGGGCGTGGCGTGGGTGCTGTGGCGCTGGCGTCCGGCGCCGTCCGTGCAGCGCCTGCCGCCGGAACACTTCTTCTCCGCGGTGCGCTCCGGCATTCGCTACGTGCACGCCGCGCCGGTGCTGCGCAACGTGCTGGTGCGCACCGTGGCGTTCTTCGTTTTCGGCAGCGCGGGCTGGGCGCTGCTGCCGCTGGTTGCGCGCCGCGAGCTGGGCTTAGGCCCGGCGGGCTACGGCATGATGCTGGCGTGCATTGGCCTGGGGGCGATTGCCGGGGCGATCCTGCTGCCGCGCCTGCGCCAGCGGCTGAACGCCGATCGGCTGATGGTGGCCGCGAGCCTGGTTTTTGCCCTCACCATGCTGGCGCTGGCGTTCGTGCGCCACGTCTGGCTGCTGAACCTGTTTGAGTTCTTCACCGGCTTCGCGTGGATTGCGGTGCTCTCCACCCTCAACCTCGGCGCGCAGCGCAGCGCCGCCCGCTGGGTGAAGGCCCGGGCGCTGGCGGTCTACCTGACGGTGTTCTTCGGCTCGATGACCACGGGCAGCGCCATCTGGGGGCAGATCGCCTCTCAGTTTGGCACCCCAACCTCGCTGGTTGTCGCCACGCTGGGCATGGTGCTGGCAAGCGCAACGGTGTTCCGCTGGAAGCTGGAGAAAGATCCTGATTTAAACCTCGACCTGAGCGGCCAGCCGCTGGACGGCGTGGAGATTGAGCTGCCGAACGAGCGCGGCCCGGTGCTGGTGTCGCACGAGTACATCATCGACCCGCAGAACGCGAAAGCCTTCCTGGAGGCGGTACACGAGCTGCGCCGGGTGCGCCGCCGCGCCGGCGCGATGAGCTGGGCGGTGTACGAGGATATTGAGCGCCCCGGTCTGTTTATCGAGACCTTCCTGATGGGCTCGTGGATTGAGCATCTGCGCCAGCAGGAGCGCCACACCATGAATGACCTCCTGCTGCAGAGCCGCGTTCTGGCTTTTCATCAGGGCACAACATCACCGGCAATTCGCTATCTGGTCGCGCCGGTATAACCATCACCATCACCTGTACAGGAACACACTATGGCAACGTTTAAGGCAAAAGACGGCACGCAGATTTACTACAAAGACTGCGGCGCGGGCAAACCGGTTCTCTTCAGCCACGGCTGGCCGCTGGACGGCGACAT
Source organism: Enterobacter sp. IF2SW-B1 (assembly GCF_001743375.1). NCBI lineage: Bacteria > Pseudomonadati > Pseudomonadota > Gammaproteobacteria > Enterobacterales > Enterobacteriaceae > Enterobacter > Enterobacter sp. IF2SW-B1. The sequence goes on from NZ_MJAA01000005.1 coordinate 118,804, forward strand.
GTGGGACAGCCAGCTGAACTACCTGGCGGAGCGCGGCTTCCGCGCCATCGCCTTTGACCGTCGCGGCTTTGGCCGCTCGGATCAGCCGTGGAACGGCTACGACTACGATACCTTTGCGTCCGACATTAACGACCTGATCACCACCCTGGACCTCCAGGACGTGACGCTGGTGGGCTTCTCCATGGGCGGCGGCGACGTGACCCGCTACATCAACAACTACGGCAGCGCGCGCGTGGCCGGTCTGGCGCTGCTGGGCGCGGTCACGCCGATCTTTGGTAAATCCGACTCCTTCCCGCAGGGCGTGGATCAGAGCGTGTTCGACGGCATTCGCGACGGACTACGTAAAGATCGCGCCCAGTTCATCAGCGACTTCGCCACGCCGTTCTACGGCACCAACGCCGGGCAGACCGTTTCTGCCGGTGCCCTGACGCAGACGCTGAACATCGCCCTGCTGGCATCCCTGAAGGGCACCATCGACTGCGTGACCGCCTTCGGCGAAACCGACTTCCGCCCGGATATGGCGAAAATCGACGTGCCGACGCTGGTGATCCACGGCAGCAACGACCAGATCGTGCCGTTTGAAAGCACCGGCAAGCTGGCGGCAGAGATGATCAAAAACGCCACGCTGAAGGTGTACGACAACGCGCCGCACGGCTTCGCGCTGACCCACCAGGATCAGCTCAACGAAGATCTGCTGGCGTTTGTGAAGTCGCTGTAACGTCGTCCAGGGGCATGTTGATCCGGCATGCCCTTATAGATCACTGTTTTAGGTAGTTATTCACTCAGGCTTGCAATCCCGTAAAATTCATTCGCCAGGTTACTGAAGCCTGTAATTTTACTGGAGAGCATATGGACGCAGTTGAGCAAGACGTCAGATTCGAATGGGCAGACTTTTATCAGGCTTTTGCCTCTCAGCTACTGACCTGGCGAAATCGAAGAGAGGAGTTGGTGGCGGGTATTCACCGCATTGCTGCTGAGATTGGTAGTATGTCACACCTACAGGACAAGCCCGCTAATGGCGTCCCCCATCCTTTGAAAGACATTTGTCCTTTCACCACTATGGGGTTGTTTAATCGCTCGCTTACCGTTACCAACCGAAGAAATATCGCAGCCAGCCTGGCAAAACTGATAGGCGTACGCGAAAAGGTTCCTGAATCGTTCGACGGTATTCCGCTACTTAACAATCAGAAATCATGGTTCTTTGGCTATGAGAAATCACGTAAGCCTGAAGACATCGATACGCTGTGGGAAATGTTTTCTCAGGCAATCTCCTTCGCCGACACCCCAAACGCCGATCCCGCTGACTTCCTCTTTTCTTATGACGCCGTATCTAACGTGCGCAATGTGGGCTGGAACCTGACAATGGGATTGTACTGGCTACGCCCCTGGTTCTACCCTACGCTGGATAGCCAGTCTCAGTACTACATCCAGAAAGTCCTGAACATTAAAATCATTAAAAAAGGTGCCAAAGGGCGCTGTAGCGGACACAACTATCAGACCGTAGCCCTGGCGCTCAAAAAGGCTTTTACCCAGCCAAACTATCCGGTTCACTCCTTCCCTGAACTCTCTCTGGCGGCATGGAATATCGATTTGCAACAGTCAAATGATGAAGTCGAGCGGCTGACATGGAAAGCGTATTTGCTCAATAAGATCAAGGTGCTGTGCCTACGAAAAGACAGCCCATTTTTCTCTTTGAGGGAGTTAAAAGAGGCCTATCTGGATGAGATTAAGGCGGATTATCCCAATAACAATACTATTGAATCATCCATTTCATATTATCTGCAAAAACTACGTGATGATGATGAACTGGAGTTTCAGACCCCCGGCAATTATGAATACCTCAACTTCGATAAAGGTGAATTGCAGAGCATCACCGAGGAAACGGTTGAAGAGAACGTGCCCGCAGAAATCCCCCACAAGCCTTACGCGATAAGCAATTTGATCGATGAGGGCTGCTTTTTAGAAGAGGAAAAAATCCAATTCATCCTTCAGCGGTTACAGGCCAAAAAAAACCTGATCCTTCAGGGCCCGCCGGGAACCGGTAAAACCTGGCTTGCGCGCCGTCTGGCGTATTGTCTGATGGGCGAGGAAACCTCTAAGCGCATCAGCGCGGTGCAGTTCCACCCTACCCTCTCCTACGAAGACTTTATTCGCGGCTGGCGTCCTAACAATGAAGGACGTTTAGCACTGGTAGACGGGCCTTTTCTCCATGCAATCGACAAAGCAGTAAACGATCCGACAACTAAGTACGTGGTCATTATTGAGGAGATTAACCGGGGCAATCCTGCGCAAATTTTTGGCGAAACGCTGACGCTGATGGAGGCGGATAAACGTACGCCGAATGAGGCGCTTGAGCTCTCATATCGATCTGATATGGATGAAAAAACCTACATTCCTGAAAACCTGTATATCATCGGGACGATGAATATCGCTGACCGCTCGCTTGCCCTGCTAGACCTGGCATTACGGCGCCGCTTTGCGTTTATTGATCTAAAGCCCGAGTTTAACGACGCGTGGAAAAAATGGGTTAACCAACGGTTTAATGTGAGCCTGGAAACATTAGCCCTTATCGAATCCAAATTAACCGCTTTAAATGAAAAATTGTCCAGGGATGCGGCCCTGGGACCTCAATTTTGTATCGGGCATAGCTATGTTACCCCACCTGCGGGGTTGAAAATTGACGACGGGATGACCTGGTACGAGCAGATTGTCGAAACCGAAATCTGCCCTTTACTTGCCGAATACTGGTTTGATGCGCCGGAGAAAGTCCAGGATTACAGAAAGGAGCTTCTCAGCGTATGACCGATCTTGCTGAACGTGACGATACGCAGGCTCGGGCAGCTGTATCGCGTATTCCTTTGCGGAATATCTGGCTATTGATGCTGTACGCCTCCAGTCTGTTTCGCCACCACGGGCGCAGCATGGTTGCCGCTGAAAACAACCCGGAGGAGATCCCGGCGCTGGTGGCCAGGATCCTGCTTCACGAAGTGGAGCAGCGGCTGTTAAGGCATTTAAGTATGGGATACCATACTCGCCGCGCCACGCTTAACAGGGTAAGGGGACGCATTGATGTTCTGCGCACAACTAGTCGACAATTGCTTGAGCGGGCACAGGTAGCCTGCCAGTTTCAGGAAATGACGCTGGACACACCACGAAATCGCTATGTTCGCTCTGCGTTAGAGCACCTTGTTCCGCTGCTCAGCAACGGCACGCTGGCTGCACAATGTCGCACAATGGCAATCAATTTGCGTCGTCGTGGTATTGAGGGGGGTATGCCCGGCAAAGGTGAACTGCCGTCAATCACACGTTTTGGCCGCCATGATGCGGCGGATAAAGCCATGGTCGATGCCGCGAAGCTGGCATTTGAATTATGGCTACCAACCCAAACTGCGGGGCAAAAACTGTTGCCAACGCCTTCTGATGACCCTTATTGGATGCGCAAGCTCTTCGAGAAAAGTATGGCGGGTTTCTATCACTTCCATCTTCCCAAAAAAGACTGGACAGTCGCTGCCGGAAAAGAGTTGAAATGGGGATTAACGTCTCATAGTGCAGGGAGCGAAAGTATTTTCCCAACCATGAACTCGGACATTATTCTTGAGCACAAGCAACCTCCACAGCGCGTCATCATCGACACCAAATTCAATAACATTCTGACTAAAGGCTGGTATCGCGATAAGAGCTTGCGCAGCGGTTATATCTACCAGATTTATACCTATCTGCGAACGCAGGAGAACCGAACAGACCCATTATCTCTCCGTTCAGCTGGATTATTACTTCATCCAGCCGTCGATGTAATGCTCTACGAATTCGTTGAGGTACAGGGGCATAAAATCCACTTTGCCACCTTAGATTTAGCAGCAGATGCCGCCACAATGACTCAGCAATTATTGAAATTAGCGCGTGATTGCTGTGGGATAACTGACGTGAATTAAGTTCTGAAGTGGACGCCTGCATGACAGGCGCCCATTTCTCTTAGTTCGCCGGGGCCGGACGCTCCAGCCGCTCATTCTCCGCACGGCTATTTTCTACATGATGCCGACGCTCCGCCAGCAACCGACATACCTCCGCATGCTTCTCCTCGGTAAAGGTAAAGCGCGACATAAAGCCCATGCGGATCAGCGACCCAATCGCCGGCAGCAGGCAAATCCCAAAGAACAGCCCCGACAGTACGCCTTCGCTCTGGATCTGCGCCTGCGGCACGTAGCCGATCATCGTCAGGAACACGCCAATTAACCCCCCCCCCACCGCCACCGACATCTTGCCGGTAAAGGTCTGCCCGGAGAAGGTGATCGCCGCGCAGCGCTTGTTAGTGTGGTACTCCGCGTACTCAATGGTGTCGGCAATCATCGACGAGGTGAGGATGTTGGTCATCATCACGAATAGCGTGCTCAGGCCGAGCAGAATAAACAGCATCGTCACCTGCTGATAGCCGACAAACCACATCACCACGCGCACCGCCACGTCCAGCCCGCAGAGGATCATAAACAGCTTCCGCTTCTGCATCCGGCGCGTCAGCATCGGGGCGACCAGACACAGCACCGCCGCCACAATGCCCATCACGCCAATCGCCATCTGCAGGCTGCCGTCGCCCAGGTTGTTGATAAAGAAGTAGATATACAGCCCGCCCGCCACGTTGTGGAACACGCAAAAGAAGAACGACAGCAGGACGATAAACAGCGGCTTGTTCTGGCGCAGGTTGTGGAAGGTGTCGCGGATGGTCACCTTTTCCGGGCTCGGCGGCACACGCTCTTTGATCTGCATAAAGCCGTTGAGCATCAGCGGCAGGCCCACCAGCATCATCACCAGCGCCGCCATAAAGTAGCCTTTATCGTTGCTGTACTGGGCGAAGAACGCCGCCAGCTTCGGGAAGAAGATGTTGGCGCAGGCAATCCCGGCGTTCACCCCGAGCATCGCCGCCGTCACCGCGCGGGTGCGCTGACCGGAGTCGTTGGTCATCACCGACGACATCGACCAGAACGGGATATCGGAGATGGCGTACAGCGTCCCCCACAGGATATACGTCACCCCGGCGTAGAGGATTTTGGTGGTCATGTCCGCTTCGATTTTATAAAACGACAGCAGCGTGACGCCGGTAATCAGCAGCGGCGCGATCAGCAAAAAGTGGCGAAACTTGCCGAACCGGCTGTTAATGGTGTCCATTATGCTGGCAAACAGCGGATCGTGAACCGCGTCCCACGCGCGGGCAATCAGGAAGATGGTGCTCGCCGCCAGCGCCGAGATCCCCAGCACGTCGGTGTAAAAATAGTTAATAAACGAACCCACTAAACCAAAGCTAAAACACTGACCTAAACCATAGCCAAAATAAGACCACAACTCGCGAGACGGTATTTTCATTGTCGTTGCCATAGTGCGTACCTGGTTGCCCGGCGACAGCGCGCCGGGTCGTTATTATTAGCCCTGCGGATTCGGGGCGATTTTGCGCAGCTTCTGCATCAGCGCAATTTCAGCGCGTGAGAACGGAATGCCGTTCTCCTCAAACACGTCGTGGAACCAGAGGCGACAGTAGTCCGTGGACTCCTTCATCACCACCGGCCACGGCAGCCACGTCTGGGTTTTGCCGCGCACAAGCCCCCACTGATACGGCGCAACCTTCGCCATGTACATCAGCGGAAGCTGTTCTTCAATCGTGCTGCCCACGTGGCGTGCCAGCCATTCGGTGCAGAACAGCGGGCGACCGAGCTTTTGCAGCTGCTGAATCATCGCCGTCATGCGCCCCGTGTGGGTGTAGGCGTGGAAGCTCACCACGTCCGAGAGCGCCAGCGCGGTCTGGTCCAGCGGGTGCTGGAAGAACGTCTCGCCCTCCTCTTCCGGCGGGACGCGCCACGCGCAGACGGTGAGCGGCTGGGTCGGGTCTTCTTCACGCACCCACTGGAACGCCAGCTTCATCAGCGCGTGGGCGCAGGTCTCCAGCTTCGCGTCGTACTGCACCTCCTGCGTGCCCGTCGCGAAAATGCCGCGGTTGCCCGGCTCGTTATAGAGATCCCACAGCAACACGCGCCTGTCGTCGCGGAACTGGCGAACAACGTCGCGGATATAGCGTTCAATCTGCGGCCAGCAGTCGGGATCGCACACCTTATCGCGACCGGGGCTCGCCGCCGCCTGGCTGTTGTGCTTGCCCGGCACGGGCGGCTTTTGCGGGCCAAGGTACGGCTCGTCACCGGAGAAGCCGCAGTCGTCCATCAGGGTCAGCATGGTGCTGAACCCGTGGTCGTCGGCAATCGTCAAAAAGCGGTCGATACGCGCCATCAGCCCGTCGCGGTCATGCTCCCAGACGATAAACGGCAGGTTGATGCGCAGGGTGTTATAGCCCGCCTCCGCCGCCCAGCCCAGCTCGCGGTCAATGGTTGCGGCATCGAAGGTCTCTGCTTGCCAGATATCGGTCCAGTTCACCGCCGTCGACGGCAAATAGTTAAACCCGCACAGCCAGCCTTTCTGCTCATACCACGCCTGTGCCTGCTCCCTGCTCCACTGCTCTTTCATTACGCATCCTCTTACTGATAATGTTTAGCTAATAAATATTAGTTGCAGGATAAATGCGCAAATTACGGCGTTTAGAAAAGCGATGCCCCTCACAAAGTTCACGCTTCGATGAATGAGAAACGTGATCGACGGCGCTAAAGCGTGCGGTTAGGGTATGATGCGAAGTCGCGAAAGGGAGAGGACGGATGAATCGAAAAACAAAAGTGACGATGAACGATATTGCGCGGGCGGCAGGGGTGTCGCAGGCAACGGTATCGCTGGTGCTCAACCAGTCCCGCAACATCAAGCTCAGCGACGACACCCGCCACAGGGTGATTAGCGTCGCCACCGAGCTCGGCTACGACCGCCTCCCCGCCGTTCACGCCCCGCGCAACCAGGAAGAGATCGCCCTGTTGGTCAGCTCGCTGCAGAGCTTTGACCCGTTTATCGACGCCATCAGCCAGGCGCGGGAAGCCGCGTGGCGCAACGAGACCCTGCTCACCGTCTACGACTACGGCGACGACGTGGAGCTGGCGCTGAACATTATCCGCCAGCTGGAGAAGCGCAACTGCATCGGGATTATTCTCGCCTCTCCGGTCACCACGCTGGTGGACATGACGGCGTTTCACGACTGTACCCGCATCCCGCTGGTGCTACTCAACCAGCGAGACCCCGGCTCGCCGCTGCTGCCGTCGTTTATCCCGGACGACTACGCCAACGCCTTCCAGGTCACTAAACACCTCATCGCCTGCGGGGCCACGCGCATCGCCCACATCACCGGCGAGAGCTGGATGGAGGCCTCGCGCCAGCGACTGGCGGGCTACCGGGCGGCGCTACAGCAGGCCGGATTAGCGTGCGACGACGGCCTGGTGCGTCAGACCAACTGGCAGTTCAGCGAGTCCTTTACCGCCACCACAGCCCTGCTGGAACTGGCCGAGCGCCCGGACGCCATCTTCTGCGCCAGCGACTGGCTGGCGATTGGCTGCTATCAGGCGCTGGCGGTGAACGGCGTGCGCATCCCGCAGGACATGCTGCTGGCGGGTTACGACGACCAGAAGATCTCCGAGCAGCTCACCCCGCCGCTGACCAGTATTCAGCTGCCCTACAGCGAACTGGGACGGCTGGCGGTGGAGTACCTGTGCAATGAGGAAGATGCCGCCACGCACGTGACGCTGGCGGGCAGGCTGAAGGTGCGTGCCTCAAGCCTCGTCTGAGGTAAACACCATGCCAGCGTAGGGCTTCTCGCGACACGCCGCCAGCCGCGCGGCGAGGCTGCCCACGTGCAGCTCCAGCTTGTGCCCGTCCGGGTCGAGAAAATAGAACGACGCCCCCTCGCTTTTGTTCTGCTTCCAGACGGTGACGCCCGCCTGCTCAAGTCTTTGCGAGAACGGTTCAAAATCCGCTTCCGCCACGGTAAAGGCGTAGTGGGTATAGTCGCTCTCCTGCGGCGGCACGTACCGGCGCGCCTCGTCGTACGACAGGCAGACCCACAGATCGCCGCAGGTGAGATAGGCCCCGGTATTCCAGCGGGCGTGCAGCGTCAGACCAAGCAGTTCGTGCCAGAAGGTGACGCTTTTTTGCAGGTCGCTGACCGCGAGGGTCAGGTGGTTGAGTGATTGCAGCATGACGTGCCCTTTTGTTTTTCGCGCCGGACGTGGTACGGTAAAGAGATGAACATAAACCACGCCGTCCTCACCGTAAACCGCTGGTGGCTGCCTTCTTAAAGGCGGCACGGAGTAGTTTTCCCCATTTTCAGATAGCCGCCGAAAGGTGGCTTTCACTTTTCTAAGACCCCTTTCGGCATTACAACGTTAAGGAGTCTTTATGAACGCACCCACCATCCTCACCGGCGATCGCCCAACCGGCCCGCTGCACCTCGGCCACTTCGTCGGATCGCTGCGCCAGCGCGTGGCGCTCCAGCACACGCACAACCAGTTTGTGCTGATTGCCGACCTGCAGGGGCTGACCGACAACGGCAGCAACCCGCAAAAAATTCGCGACAACATCCCCGAAGTGCTGGCCGACTACCTCGCCGCCGGCATCGACCCGAACATGACCACGATCTGCCTCCAGTCCGCCCTGCCCGCCCTCGCCGAGCTGACGATGCTGTATATGAACATCGTCACCGTCGCCCGCGTGGAGCGTAACCCGACGGTGAAAAACGAGATTGTGCAGAAGGGCTTCGCCCGCTCGCTGCCGGTCGGGTTTATGGCCTACCCCATCAGCCAGGCAGCGGACATCACCGCGTTCAAGGCCGAGTGCGTGCCCGTCGGCGACGACCAGCTGCCGATGATTGAGCAGACCAACGAGATCGTCCACAAGATGAATAGCCTGCTGCCCGCTCCGGTGCTGCGCCACTGCAAGGCGATGCTGAGCGACACCAGCCGCCTGCCCGGCATCGACGGCAGCGCCAAGATGTCGAAATCGCTGGGCAACACGCTGCACCTTTCGGCCAGCGAAGAGACCATTCACCGTGCGGTCAGCGCGATGTACACCGACCCGAACCACCTGAAGGTGAGCGACCCGGGGCAGATTGAGGGGAACGTGGTGTTTACGTACCTCGACGCGTTTCATCCGGACAAGGAGAAAGTGGCGGCGATGAAGGCGCACTATCAGGCCGGCGGGCTGGGTGACCGGGTATGTAAGAACGAGCTGGAGGCGTGTTTGCAGGAGCTGATTGCACCGATGCGGGAGCGGCGGGCGATGTATATGCGGGATAAGGGGGAGCTAATGGCGATGCTGAAGCACGGGACCGAACGGGCGCAGGGGGTGACGCAGGAGACGTTGAGGGAGGTGAAGGTTGGGCTGGGGGTGCCGGTGTTTTAAAATAACGTCATACAGCGTATGTATTCAAATAATACATGCGCTACATAATATTATTATCGGCAATTCAGCGAATATTACATTTATTATTAACAGGAACCATTACCATCCCTTCTTTAAAAGATGACCAATATCAATCTGGGTATTCATTTCGGAATTTAGCCCGGCTTATTAACCACTTTATGTATATTCGCTATACAGTCTAAAACCTAGCATTGCTGCATTTACTCTTCTACCCCTACAAGGAATTGTCATGCAGCTTTATACCAATGAATTTACCGCTGAGTTGAAAGCGGAAATAGATCGTTCGCCTTTTTCCGATGAACAACTGGCCGCCATGCCTGAGGACACGCGCGCCATTATTGCTGAACAGGAAGCCTTTCATCGACTACATCCCGTCACCGCCATCTGGCGGATTGCCACGGCTGGCAGCCAGACCCGAATGGGCGGCATGGTACTTCCCGTCGATCGTGAAGCCACAATGCTCATGGACGATGGTAGTTACACCAGCCCGATTGTCGAAGGAGACTGTGTGGCCTATCCGGATGGAACGCTCGCCACGATTATGACCTCATCAGGAACCGCGTTTACGTGGAAAGGACACGGCGTTGCCCTGGTTGGTAGCCTGCTTGATAACGATGACGAGATTATCAGCACACCGCTCGGCAGTATTTATCTGGTCACCCGCGAAGGTATTCCACCTCAAGAGGATTTCTTAACCTGGCCCGGAGAATAGGCCATGGGCTACCGTTCAACGAACTACGGCCGCGGTCAGGCGCTGCACGGCGACAGAACGACCACCGGCGCGATATGTTGTAGCACCCTGCCCAACTGCACCGAGCACGGTCGCGGCGTTATCCGCGTTGGCGATAAAACCACGGCATGCCCTAAATGCGGCAAGCAGGGCGTTGTTGCAGACGGCGAACCTCGCGTTAACTGGATGGGGCAAGCCTCAGCCGTCGATGGTTCTGTCGTCATTTGTGGCTGCCCACATGGAACCAACCGCGTGATCGCCCCATCGGGAGAGTGGCTCGGCTCCGGTCCCTCTCCTGAACAGATCGCACAGGAAAAGCATCAGGCCATGCTCGCAGTACGCCGAAAAGAGGAAGAGGCCGAAGCGCTGCGGCGAACAGAAGAACGCGATCGCAACCGGGTCTTTGCGAAATCCTGCCTGCGTGGTGAAGGCTGTAACGATGCAGGCACCGGAAGCGAGCCGCACACCAACTTCGCCGAGATGGCATTTTACCAGGCCATGCCTAAAGACGCCCCGCAACACGCTCAGGCGGCAAAGCGTAAGGCGATCCCAAAGCCGAAGCAACGCAGCGCGCTTTATCTTTGGTGGAATGGGCATCACGAGGAGATGGACTATCAGGCTGCCGTTGCGGACGAAGAAAGGGCCTGGATTGCACGGACCGCGATCGCCGATGCCAGCGAACTTGTTCTGGTTGGCGGGAGCACAATCACTCCTGGCACCTGGGCCGTGCGCGGCGCTGCACTTGGCGAGATAGCCACGGGAGGCCTTGGTGCCCCTGTCGCAGGGCTGCTGATAGGAATGTACCCCGGCAAGCTGAACGACGGCGAACAGGATTTTATCGACAGGATGCGCGCCGAACAGATGCGGGAAGCCCCTACCCGCGTTCGCTTCACCTGGGAGAACGACGCCAGCGGTAACCCGACACCGCGCGGCTGGCATACGCCGCCGGGCAAAGACAGCGTGCGCGTTCGCAGGATGGAGTGGGATAGCCAACGCCAGGCGTACACCTTTACCACCGAAGAAGACCCCGGTATCACCCTCATCTGGACACCGGACCGCACCGGAGACAGTAAGCCGTGGGATACGGGCAATCACAACCCGGTACGGATACCGAACCCGGTTGTGGTTGACCCGCTGCCGGAGGATACGGGGATTGGTGTGACGACCAGCCCGACACCGGAAGAGAAGACGTTTGCGGATTATATTCTGATTCTGCCAGTAGGCGGGGTGCCGCCCATTTATGTCTCTATAAATTCAGATCACAAATACCATTCACCTCCTAAAGGAAATCCTCCTTTATCAGCATTTCCTGATGCTAAGAAAGCTCAAGCGAAAACACCAGTTAAAGGGGGAGGAAAACTGCGTACCCGTTGGAAAGATTCAAAAGGTAAAATTTACGAATGGGACTCTCAACACGGTACAGTTGAGGTATATGATCGTTCAGGACGCAATCACCTCGGTGAGTTTGATCCCACTACGGGTAAGCAAACTAAACCAGCAGACCCAACCAGAAAGGTAGAAAAATAATGATCATTTACACAATTGATGCATACAGCAAAACAGATGAAGATTTGCTTTTCGAAATCGAAATACCGCATCAAAACCTCAATGATCTATGTATGATTATGGGGATGAATACTGAAGATAGAAGCGATTTTTCGCATGGTATTGGCGTCTATAATATCAATGAGCATCAGGCACATCTTTTAGAAAGCCTTCTTGGAAGAACATTTTATTCTGCTGATTTAACCTTTCAGCTTTCTGGAGGGGAAATTTAACCTAACTTTAGAATCATTAATTCAAAAAAGAGGGCTACCATGGGTTTGAAGATTAGATTGCAATGGTATGATATGAGGACTGAGCTAAGTGAAGGGACAGAATTTTCGAACGACTTCGGCGATAATGCGGAGATCATGACCAAAGGTCTTCATATACCGACTAAAAACAATGTGAATAATGGTTTTTTTGATGTTGAAGCCGAATGGATACCCGTTCTCCAACCCCATTTCTTACATAAAATAACCCCTACTATTTATGACTATCAGGTTTCTTTCGACTATAGGGATAATTGGTGAGAGGCATTGCCCGATAATCGTATCGGGCATACTAAAAGATCTCATCTAAGATGAAAAAATGGATAAAATTGAAGATTACACAGAAGAACAATTTTTGGAATTTGTAAGAAAATTTTTTGATGTATCTGGTACCACTGAAGCTGAAGATATAAAAAAAATCCTCGAATTCAAACGATTGACGCAGCACCCTGATGGTTCCGATCTTATTTACTATCCACGAGAAGATAGAGTAGACAGCCCCGAAGGCGTAGTCCAGGAAGTAAAGGAGTGGCGTAGGGAAAATGGTAAATCCGGTTTCAAACCATAGCAAAGATAATCATGCTTTCTGGAGCAGTACTCTACTTCACACCTTATCTAATAGCGGGTGACTGTTAAGTTCCGGATAGCCAATTGAATCTAACGAATACGGAATTTTTTGTAAATGGAACCTACTCTCGCACAAGTTATTGAGGTCGTTCGTGAGTCCTCTGGGATACATCGTAAACCTATTGATAACAACACCTGGATTGAAGCCGATTTGCATATTTGCGGTATGGATGGCGAAGACCTACTGGAAGACTGCGAAAAAGCGTTTGGCGTTCAGCTTGCCATGGAAGAGGATGGCTATAGGAAAACGTTCGCTCTTGCTGATAACGAGTATCTGTTTACGGGTGAAGGTATAGACTTTTTTGGCATCTGTCGATTTATCCGCTGGGTGCGTGGCATACCAGAACCTGTGATACGCGATTTAACCGTTGGCGAACTTCACGCTGTGCTGGTTAAGGCTGTGAAAGAGCAGGTAAAGCACGAGTGATTTCTGATGAATACGGGCATGGGATAACATGCCCGTATCGTTTTATTGCTCCAGGAATATAAAGCAGGAAGCCAGAACTACTCAGGCATCGCTTGCCCGATTCCCCGCTTCACAACGGGTATATCCCCCGTATCATTCAACGCGCCCGGAAACGTCTTCAACCACTGCGCGACTTTCTGTTTATTTATATTCACCACGCTCATACCTTCCAGGCATCCCCATAATTCTCTTGTATGCTGTGGCGTAATCACGATGCAGTCTTTCATGGCGCGGATTTTCACCGGCATACCGTTGATAAAGCCTGCACGGGTTAACCAGTCGCCGCCCAGCAGAAGATATTTCATGTCTATGCGCGCATACAGTTCGCAGCAGGCTGCGCTGTCCTGCGGCGTTTCCGCGCGGGGATGGACGGGTGCCGCGTTGGGCGGGTTGCCGTGAAGGCGGCGGGCGCTATTTTTGCGTACTAGCTCGCGGTTTTCAATCATGCCGGTGAAAGCGTCTGATTCTGTTTTGCAAACGGTAAACTCTGGCTTAAAATTCGTCGCAGCCATTTTCAACTCCTCAGTAGTTGGTTGTGGTTAGCGGTATGGGGGTGTTGCAGCACCTTCATATCGCGAATTCCTCGTTAAATATTCTTTGATACTTCATTTGCCGTTCGGCGTACTTTCTGGTGCTCATTATACAGGGCTGAATATAAACACAGCGGTTTGGTGTCGGGTTAATTTGGAATTTGCGAGGGGGATTCAGGAAATAGGGTTTTAATTCGAGAGATGACAACGCTTCGGCTAGAAATCACTTCAACTCACCTCCTCCAGATATCTGTTCGTTCGCAAACCTGGCGCTAATTCCGCATCGGTTGCCTCCACACCTTTCTCACATATCTCTCAAAAATTCATCAAACCTAAAGATTAACGATTTACATCACTCTGATTTTGTTATGTGATCCTGTTACAGGCTTTAGTAACGCCCTGCCCAGCCAACCGTAACAGGACTTCATCGATGGAATTTTATCAGGCCGATCCGACGCTTGAGAACTACTGGCGTGGTGTGATCCTCTTTGGAAGGAACGTCGCATCTTACAAATTTGCGCTGGCGTCAGCGTTGTATGAAGTGGATAAGACGGGCAGCGATTTGATAACGCTAGACCAGCTTGCTGTGCCGTTCAGCCGCTATCTTTGCGAGCACCTGAAGCACGCGCCAAAACAGATCACCTCCCGCAGCAGCCAATTTCTGGAAACCTGCCTGAAGTTCAACCGAGGGGAAATCACCCATGCCCAACTCATTGAAGCGACGGTGCGCCTTGGCTTTAACAACGTGATCGATGCCTTTCACTACGTAAACCAGGGCGAGATCGATAAACGTTTTTTCCTCGATGAGCGCAAAACCAACAACGGGATCCGCCTGACGGATAACTTCTTTTTACTGGGCGAACGCCTGCAGTATAAAAACCTCGCCTTTGAAACCAATGCCCGCTGGAACCTGGTAGAACAGGCCTGGTCGATGGGGATTTCACGTAACCTTGTGGGCGTGGAGTTCGATGAAGATAATCAGCTGTTGTACACGAGGGTGAACGGGCGACGCGTAGACATCACCAGCTGTCGCGACAGCCTGAATGGTTACCAGAAAGGACGATGTTTTTACTGCTTCAAACCCATCAGTCTGGTACCGGGAGACGCGGAACTGGCGGACGTCGACCACTTTATTCCCTGGGCTGCCCGCCATGAAGTGAGCAATATTAACGGCGTATGGAACTTAGTGCTGGCCTGTCGATGCTGTAACCGTGGCGTCGAAGGCAAATCTGCACGCATTCCCGAGCTCAGGCTCCTGCAGCGGTTACACACCCGCAATGAGTATTTTATTCAGAGCAAACTGCCGTTACATGAGACGATTGTTCTACAGACAGGGCAACGTCCTGAAGCACGGAGAAGCTTTCTTCAGCGTAACTGGCAGGCCGCGCTGGACAAACTTATCCATACCTGGAAACCCAACGCGGAAGGCGAGGCAACGTTTTAATGACACTTCACTACTACCAGAACCACGCGCAGGATTTCTTCGATGGCACGGTCAATGTCGATATGACCTCGCTCTACGAGGCCTTTACCCAACATTTGCCTCACGGTGCCCGGGTTCTTGATGCGGGCTGCGGTTCAGGCCGCGACGCAAAAGCCTTTCATGAGATGGGTTATCAGGTGGATGCTTTTGATGCCTCTTCCGCGATGGTGGAACTGGCAAAGCAACATACCGGGTTACCTGTGCAGTTAATGACGTTTTCAGAGATCGACTGTAAAACAAAGTACGATGGGATCTGGTGCTGTGCATCTTTGCTGCATGTCCCCTCTTCTGAGTTGCCTGCGGTAATGCAGAAGCTTGCGGATGCGCTTAAGCCTGGCGGCGTCTGGTACGTGTCCTTTAAGTATGGCAACGGTGAGCGGGTGCAGGGTGAAAGACAGTTTACGGATCTGGATGAAGATGGGTTGCGGGAGCTGCTGAAGGCGGTTCCGGGGATGGAGATAGCTTCGCTTTGGACGACACAGGATAACCGCCCTGACAGGGATGAGGCATGGCTGAATGGGGTAATACGAAAAACCGCCGCTTGATCATTAGTCGGTGCTAATCGACACGGAGTATCTCGATGCGGTTTTCATCATCGCCAGCATGATTCTGTTGATGTCTCCAGTGCGCTGGCCACGCCTGATTTCCCAGTGGGAGAACTGTAGTGGTCAACTAAAACTGGCCACGGCTTTAGATTTTTTCCAGTATCGGTTTTCCGATTCGTTTGGCGGTAACCCACCGTTATAGTCATGCGGCCTGAGCGAGCTGTAATACCCGACGATATAGTCTGTGATCGCATGAGCAGCTTCGCTAAAGTTTATATAGCCTGTCACTGGCACCCACTCGTTTTTCAGACTTCTGAAGAAGCGTTCCATCGGGCTGTTATCCCAGCAGTTTCCGCGTCGGCTCATACTTTGCCTGATCCGGTAACGCCACAATAACTGCCGGAACTGCCTGCTTGTGTAGTGGCTACCCTGATCACTGTGGAACATCACTCCTGCTGGTTTACCTCGGGTTTCCCACGCCATTTCCAGCGCTTTGATGGTTAGCTTGCTGTCCGGTGAGAATGACATTGCCCAGCCTACCGGTTTCCTGGCGAACAGATCGAGAACAACGGCGAGGTAAGCCCATCGCCTGCCTGTCCAGATATACGTCACATCGCCGCACCACACCTGATTAGGCTCTGTCACTGCGAACTGTCGCTCAAGGCGATTCGGGATAGAGATGTGTTCATGACCACTACGTTTATATCGGTGGGTCGGCTGCTGACAACTCACCAGACCCAGTTCTTTCATGATCCTTCCGGCAAGCCAGCGTCCCATTCTGAAGCCTCTCAGGGTTGCCATAATGGCGATACTTCTCGCGCCAGCAGAGCCATGGCTAATGTTATGCAGCTCCAGAACCTGACTACGTAATACAGCCCGCTTGCGGTCTGGCTTTTCAGGGCTATTTTTCCAGTATTTGTAACTGCTGCGATGAACCCCGAACACGTGGCAAAGTGTGACCACAGGATACTTCGCTCTGAGTTTCTCGATTAACGAGAACTGTTCAGGGAGTCTGACATCAAGAGCGCGGTAGCCTTTTTTAATATTTCATTTTCCATTTCAATACGTTGTAGCTTTTTCTTCAGCTCACGTATTTCAATCTGTTCCGGGGTTATAGGGAAGGCTTTAGGTATTTTACCCTGTCGTTCATCCCGCAACTGCTTTACCCATCGAGTCATGGTAGAAAGACCCACATCCATAGCACTGGCCGCAGCTGTAACGGTGTAGTTCTGATCAAGGACCAGTTGAGCGGATTCGCGTTTAAACTCTGCGCTGAAATTTCTTTTTTTCATTGAGGCACCTGTAATGTTCTGAGATGAGCATATCACCTCTGTTCAGGTGGCCAAATTCAGTAAACCACTACATTTTACTTGTGGTGAGTAAGCAGAGATATTCCGACATGGGCATTCTTCAGGCTATAGCCTTACAGGATCAATCAATCACCACCTCCCTAGGAGGTGGTTTAGAGATGACAATAAAAAAAAACGGAAGCATCATGCTTCCGTTTTTTAAACTTTCCATGCGTTTTAAAGTCCCTAGCTTTAAACCCAACAGAAATGATTACTGAAGTGTTCTAGAGAGCTAGATTCTTTTACTGCATCGTGAGGTATCAGTAAGTACTTCCAAGGTTTACCACCGTGTAGGGCAAGGTATTCACTTGCATGGCTACACCATTTCATACCACTGCGGGCTTTTTCTGTCACCTCCTCATTCCAGCTGCCATCTTGGTTTTGATGTTGGGTACTTTTAGTTTCAATCATCAAAACATAGTCGGTGCTTTCGGCAACAAAGTCGGGCACGTATTCAGGATGTTCACTGCCACGCTTGTAGTACATCTTGAATTGGCCTTTGGCAGGTTTGAACCACTTCTCACAGTCACGTTCCAAGATCACCGCAAAACGGCGTTCAGTGTCTGAATCAAACTTTTGCAATGGGTATAAACAACGGCTAAAACCATCAAAAAGCATTTGTTTAATGCGACTGACATCGCGCACTGTGTCACGGTAATTTTGCAACGGTTGGTCTTGCGCTATGGTATAAGCACAATCACGCAGGGTGCTAAAGCCACTGCGCACATCTACAACGTACTCAGTCGCTTCTTCAAAGAAATGGTTGTTCAATTGAGCATGAATTAATTTCGCAATTTTATCACTTTGGTTTTGCAGAATATTTTCAACCACATCACCTTCGTTTTCAGCCATCAGTGTCTTAACTGCCTGAGTTGCCAAGTCATACAATAGCTCTGCTTGTTCGTCATAAGGAATATCGTCGTAGTCGAACAGCTTCTTTAAAATATAGTTCTGCTTCACAGGTTCGTAGTTACCCGAGTCCCCTTCCCCACGAATAGTTTGGTGATTGTCTTGCAAACTCTGTTGAATCAGCGCTCGGTCGATTGGCTTTAAACCTTTAATCGCGGCAATATCCAAATCAAACGGATGATATCCAGTACGCACTTCTCCTGATGGGGAAACAATAATACGCGGAATATCTATAGTGTTATCCACCGTCAGCTGCGCCACTTGCTCAACAATCTGGTCAATATCAACCGATTCTTCAGTAAATAGTTCACGCTGCTCTTGAGTTAACTGAGCTTTTACCTGCTCGGTGATCTGTGCTTTTACCTCAACCGTTAACAATGCTTTGCTGGTTGGCACATCTGAGGGGCGTGTTTGATATTGCTTAATCACATCCAATGCAGCGCGGGCAACCGTTTGTTGGTTCGGCGTGGTATAAGTGGCCTTAGGATCTTGTACCTCACGGTTACCATCCGCACCAGTTGTAGTTACGCCTGAGCCTGTTAACTGCTGCTCTAAGTTAGATTTCACCTGCACACTTAGCTTGGTTACATCGTCTTCTGGACGATCTAATACTCGCATTTTCAGGCGCAGTGGATTGTTCGGGTCATTGGCTTCATCGACAATTTCTTGGAATTTATCGTGCGCGACAATACTTAGAGTGTCGACGGCTTCAACACCAGTGCGTTTGCCATAAGGTAAACGCAATCCACGGCCAATCGACTGTTCAATGAGGGTTCTGGCATTAGCGGCCCGAAGCGGTACGATAGTGTACAGGTTAGTAACATCCCAACCTTCTTTTAGCATGTTAACGTGAATTACAATCTCGGTTGGCTCATCGACATGCTCAACATTCAGCAGTGCCTGAATAGTTTCTTCTTCTTTTTTACTGCTGTCTACTTGGATCACTTTGCCCCGGTAGCGTTCTTCAAATACGCTTTCCAGCTTGGTTAAAAGCTCGGCGGCATGGATGGTATCCCGCGCAATCACCAACATAAAGGGCTTAACTAACTTGGCATCGTTTTCATGCGCGTAAGTGGTTAAGTCCACCTTGGTTTGCTCATGCAAACGAATACCATCCATTAACTTAATGGTCTCCAATTCGTCTTTGTCATACTGACTGGCATCAAAGTTACGCTGAGTTACTACTGCAGGCTCTTTGACAAAACCATCATCCATGGCACAGGCCAATGGGTAGTCAATCACCACATTTTTAAAGTGCACGGGGCCACGGCTAGACTCTGTAAATGGTGTTGCCGTAAGCTCCAAAGCGAACAAGGGATTAAGCTCATTGAGTGCACGCATACCGGCATCGGCACGATAACGGTGCGATTCATCCATTAGCAACACTAAATCAGGCAAGTTCGATAAGTACTCGAAGTAACTTTCTCCCAAGGTTTCGGCTAAGCGTTTAATACGCGGGGCTTTACCACCTCTCACCTCAGTGTTGATTTTGGCGATGTTGAACACGTTAATCCGTACTGAGCCAAATAAATCACCCATCATTTGTGCGCCACGGCTTTCATAGTTGTCACCTGTGATTACTTCTGGCGGTGCTAGCACAAAATCGGTAATACCTTTAAACACGTACTTAGGTGAAGCTGGCGAAAAATCACTGATCAGCTTTTCATAAATGGTCAGGTTAGGTGCTAACACAAAGTAGTTGCGAATATCATGTACCTGATACAAATAGGTAATAAACGCCCCCATCAAACGGGTTTTACCTACACCCGTTGCCAAGGCAAAACACAATGAAGGGAAGTCACGTTCAAAATCACTGAGCTTAGGAAACTGCGCTTTTAAAGTTTCTAATAATTCCGGTACATCGCGCTTAGGGTTTAGAAGCTTGTGCTCTGAGGCGCTAATCGCCACTGCCAAAGCGCGCAGCGAGTCTTGCTGCGGCTTGCGTAAACTTAAACGGCCGGTAACGTTGTTAATGGCACGTAATTGGTCGGGTTTTAAACTTGGTAAATCCATGGTCATTATAATTACCCTTATCAACCGTTAATCTTGCGCTTTGTCGCTGTCATCAGAAGCATCATCCGTTAAATTAGTCACGTTTAAGGAATAATCGTCGTGACCAAATTGGCACTTGTTTAGAATAGCTTTTGGCAGCTTTTTCAGAGTTAAATTGACAAAACGATCTGGCTCACTACGAAATGCACCGCACATAACGAGTAACGTTCGGTCACTGCCTACTTCCTCAGAAAGTGCTGCTAATTTTTCAACAGACAGGCTTTGTGTAGTCACATAAATGTGGTCAGTCTCGGTTGAGTAACCGTGATCCCACCAATCCACTTCCGATGGCGCATAGGTAAAGCCTTCCAATTTACAAACCGCCTCGGCGAGCATTTCTGGGTTGTACTCTTTGTTGATCACTTCCAAGCCAAACTTATCCTTAACAATTAAAGACGGCGCAAGTTTGTAATATCGGAAACCACCGCCACCTTGCCAGTTAACTGCCTTAGAAATACCCCCCTGATCTTCGCCATCTATTACTTTTTGCAAACGTGGAATAATATTGGTATGACAATGCTCACCTAACTCGACCATAATCCAACGACGGCTCATTTTGTGAGCAACAGCGCCTGTCGTGCCAGAGCCAGCAAAGGAATCCAATACAATATCGCCTTCATTTGTTGCAAGAAAAATAATTCGCTCCAACAGTTTTTCAGGTTTAGGGGTCGAAAAGGCCTCGTTAGGAGTTAATGCCTTTACTTCTTCTGTTGCTTGATGGTTGTGACCAACATCAGTGTGTGACCAAATCGTAGGAGCTGGAGTACCTTGAATCTTTAACTCGGATAAAAATGTTTTGCGTGAAGGGTTCGCATCCCCATTTACTCCAAACCAAATCTCATCATTTAGATCCATCTCTCTCAACTTATATTCAGGGAAGCGTGGTGATGAACCTTTAGGAGGGCTCCAAACAAACCCATTTTTAAATGTATAAGTAAAAGCTTGCTCTTTCTCAGACCCCTTCCTCTTTGCATAAAGTGGTGTCGCTTTCCAAGGTCCTTTAGGATGATTATCGGGATTAGAATAACGCTTATCCATATCCGACGAACGTGGAAGACGATTAGGCCTCCAGATTTCTTTATTTTTTGCGTAAACAAGAATATGGTCATGGTTTTCAGAAAGCCATTTTGCATCATTCGCAACAGTATATTTTTTGTGCCAAATCGCATTCGATACAAAATTCATTCTTCCAAAAATTTCATCACACATTACTTTCAAATAATGCGCTTCATTGTCATCTATGGTTATCCATAGCGAACCATCATCACTGAGCAAATTACGGATGATTTCTAAGCGGTCGCGCATTAACGTTAACCAAATTGAATGTTCAACGCCATCGTCATAGTGTTCAAAAGCACTACCCGTGTTATAAGGTGGGTCAATAAAAACACACTTCACTTTGCCTGCATATTCCTGCTCTAATGCCTTCAGCGCCAACAGGTTGTCGCCAAAAATAAGCTTATTATCAAAAATATCTTTTTCGGTGACTTTTTGGCTAGCAAGGTAAGACTTACTAGGATCTTCCAATAAAATGCGCGGCTCAAGTTTTTTGCGCTCGTTTTTACCTATCCAGGTTAGTTCTAATTTGGTTTTGCTCATGTGTTCTATGCTCTTATCTTGTGTTCGCTACTTAACATCTTCTTGCCATCTCAATGACTACGCAAGCTGTACTTGCCGATTAGCAGCTTGGTCGATTTGCTTTTGCTGGCGCTGTGCTTGATCAGCTAAGTAACTGAATAAATTCTGGTTATGTGGATCGTTCGCTTGAAGGCGTTCTTGTTTTGCAACAACTGCGGGGGTTTCTGCCAAGTTTAAATGACTGATCCACACCTGCTGCATTAACCGTGCGGTATCACTCAGGCGTTTAAAATACGCGTGTGGCGCACTACCTAATGCTAATACCGTGAAATTATCAAAAAATTGCTGACGAAGTTCATCAAAGGCGCGACTAATTAATCCTTCAAATGCGTCTTTCTCAGTAATCTCGGGGGTAGTAATAGCATCTTTAAACTGCGCCATTAACAGCGCGGTTATACAGTAAGTAAAATGGCGGTATACCAATTTTTCGGGGCTTGGATTACTGCGTTCAGCGGCAGTGCATAAGACTTGTATCGCCAAGTAGAAGTTCACCGCGTTAATGGCTACGACACCATTTAAATCTGTACTAAAAATAGCTTGGTATTCAGAACTTTCTTGGTTGGTAAACTTGCTTGGCTCTACCTTTAGCTGATAAGGCACTCGTACATCGGCTTGCAAACAGGCAAGAGCCTTTGCCAAGGTCTCTATGCTAATGCTACGAATGCCAGCCGCTGTGGTGTGTTGCGGGCGGTAGAGATATTCCACACCAAACATTTTCATTTCTTGGCGCAAGCGTTCTTGGGTGTCATCCAGCGCGGCAAAGTTGGCTAAATCAACTGGATTTTGCAGGTTTCGAGCTTTGGTTACTTGCTTGTGAAAAGCGTCGTTACCCGTATTGATAATAGTTACCATGACTTTTGCTTGGCTAATATCCGCCGTTGGGTTTTCATCCATAAACTGCGCAGCACTGGCAATAGTTTGAGCACCGTTGACGACGGATAGGCCTAGTACCTGAATGTTTCGTGGCCCACCTTTGTTTTGCAGACGCTTTGGTTCTACATGATTCCCTACCATGGTGATACCATTATTTAAAAAGAAAAAATCTTGCGGGTTAGTAAGTAATGTTTGCTTGATTGCGCTATTGACCCCACGACGCCCAGTACCAATGAAATAGCGAATATTTTTCTCGTAAAGTGCTTTGCCATACTTATTGTGCAAACTGACTAGATCATTAACTTTAGCCACACCAAACACAACACTTCGAGGCTCAACGGTCGTTGTGCATTTATAAACAGCTACTTTTTCATTTACTGCTGAGATAGCTTGCTCTGCCCGCAAAGCTTCTTCAACGTCCTGTGCGGTAAATTCATCAACCTGCATTCGTAATTGAGCTTCACCGCGCTCAACTAATGCAGCAAGCTTGCGTTGCATTTCATTGTTTGCTGTACCCGCTATACCACTCCCGGTGTATGCAATCAGCACTTGTATGCTATCGCACTCGTCTAGCGCGTTTTCAATGTAGTCTTGGCTATTATTGAAGTTTTGGTTGAAGGCTTGAAAGTTCTTATCTAATAATAACTCAACCCCTGTCATCAGAGACTGCGCTTCAGGCAGGAGAAATTGCTCGCGCGATTTAAACTTTGATTGCACGATAAACAAGGTTCGCGAGCCTTCTTCAAAGTAAATCGCGTCTATGCCTTGATCGTTGTAGTCGTCTAACACTGACTGCGCAGCCAATTTTGCATCAATGCCAAAACGTGTTTGCAGTACATAGGCGCTGAACGCACGAGCAATTTGTTTTTCGGGTAAGTCTTCTCGCCCACCTTGCCCAAGCAATGGCGGTAAATGCGGCACAAAACGCTGCTGAAGTATGTCTTTTAATGGGGCAATAAATTGTGGTTGTAATGCTGCCAACGTTAAGTTTCCTTATATTAATTGCCAACTGATCGTAAATAGCGTTTCCACGTCAGTTTTCTTATTAAGCTTCCGTTCTAAGGTTTCAATCAAAGACTCACGACGTTCGTCTACCTCATCTTGTCGATCAAAAAGCTCTCGCCTACTTTTGTTACGTAGGCTTTCGAGTTGTCGTTGCTGTTTCTGTAAACTCAGCTTCTCTTCCAGAGATGCCACTATTTTGGCTTCTCGGCGAACTTGTTTGATCTGCTTATCGAGTTCTTTAATTGATTGCTCAATCCCTTCTTTTAAATCATCGGCCCATGTATCTAGTTTGCTAACTTCCTGCTCAAAAAAACCAAGATTACGTTCGTTTACTTGTTTTTCTATCGCATGACGCGCCAGCGCAAACAAGTCGGACAGGGCCACTTGATAACCAAGGAACTGGTGTACTAAATCCTGTTCTTTAGCATCACTTTGGACACAACCGTTAAGCTGCATGAGTTTTTGCGCAACCTCACTTGGTAATACTTCGCCATTTTGGTTCTGAGCAGCAAAGAGCAAGTGATCCTCACTCTGCTCCAATGACTCAATACTAAACCTTTGTAGACTTAGTACGCCAGCAGATCCAACATACGGCTCTAACATACTGATTTTATTTGGATAATTACTATAATCAAAGACTATCTTTGTAGCAGGCAGTTCCCGTTCCAACGCCCTATCGATGACCCATTCGCCTATTGGATGAGTAATGCGAAGAATATGCGCATGTGCAAGTTTATCCGACTCTTCAGAACTACTTTGTTGACCACGGCGAACTAGTTGGTAGATACCCGCTGGTGCATTGTTGATTGATTGCTTAAGGTTTAGGCTATGGTTACTTGAGTTAATCTCTGCCAAATCTGCTAGTTCATGACAGCTTAGTTGCCAAAACCATCGACCTATTTTGTCTAGCCGCTGCTGAGCAGCATCAAGCTGGATTTTGAGTAAGTCATGAATATCTTCATCAAAGTTCTCAAGCAAAAGTTGCTGGGTTTCACGCATCTTTTGATTGATTTCGGTTTCAAGATCTTTTTGAAGTTGATCAAAAGCCGCTTCAATCTCAGCAGGGTGGCGACAAGTTTCGTAAATGTGTTGGATGCGTTTTTCGAAGTCAATGCCGGATTCGATGCTACCTAACACATCGTCAGATGCTCCAAACACACCATCAAATAGGTGGAATTTTTCCGTAAGTAGCTCTAATACACGCTGATCCGCTTGATTTACTTCATTTAGAAAGTTGATAACAACAACATCAAACTCCTGGCCATAACGATGGCAACGACCGATGCGCTGCTCTACTCGCTGCGGGTTCCAAGGCAAATCATAGTTAATGAGTAATGAACAAAACTGTAAGTTCACCCCCTCTGCTGCCGCTTCAGTTGCGATCATCACTTCGGCATGACGGCGAAAGTAATCAATTAGCGCGGTACGCCGGTCTATTTGAGGCGAGCCACTAACCTTATCGCTACCTTGGTTTTCAACAAGCCACTGCTGATAAACTTTGGTTGCTTCTGGATGACTATTGCTACCACTAAAAGTTACTAGTTTATCAGCAAATCCATTCGTCTCAAGGAACCGAGCTAGGTATTCTTGCGTACGCTTAGACTCGGTAAAAATGATGACCTTACAAGGTGCCTCCATTTCTTCCATCTTGGCAAAGCCCAGATTCAAGGCGGTAAGCAAGGCTTGAGTCTTGCTGTCTGTGGTGATTGATTTAGCCTGTTCTATATAGTGCTCAAGCTCTGTAATCTCGGCATCAAGCAAATCTAAATCAATGTCTTGCCCAGTAGCGACACTCTGTGCTTCATAAACAAACTCACTGTACTCTTCTCCCAAATCATCAGTCTCAACAAGTTCACGGATAAGATCGAGTTCGGATTTAGCGTGTATTTTTAAGTCGACTAGTCGACGCTTTATCGTTTCGAGAGTATAAAGCACCGCGTGCGAGCTGGACGCGAGCAGTTTTCTAAGAATTAAGCCAGTTAAATGACGCTGACTTTTAGGTAGCGCATAGCTTTCTTCTTTTTCTAATAAGGCACTAATGCCTTCATAAAGCTCGATTTCAGCAACAGAAGGAGTAAACGGTACTGTCAACGTTTGTCGCTGGGTGTAGCGGACATATTCAAGGACATCTTTACGCAGTGTACGCTGTATGAACCCATTTAGCCGATGTTTAAGGTGAACTAACGCATTCTCGTTATTAACGAATTGTTGTTTAAAGCTATGCTCATCACCGAAAATATGCTCGTCAATGATGGTTGATAAACCGTACAGCTCCATCAGTGAGTTTTGTAGTGGAGTGGCAGTAAGTAATAGCTTCTTACTGCCTTCCAATGCTCGACGTAACGTTTGACCCATTTTATTACTAACTCGGTAAGCATTACGCAACTTATGAGCTTCGTCGATAACTACCATGTCCCATGGCTCTAACATCAGTTGCGCTTCCATTCGCACAGCATAGTGGTAGGACATAATAGAAATGCATTGATTGGCAAGTGGATTGGCTTGCCCGCTATTAACAATTATACGCCAAGTTTTTGCGTCTAGAATCTGAGCAGGTAAGTTAAACTTATCAGCTAATTCCTGTACCCACTGACGTCGTAGCGAAGCGGGGCAGATAATCAGAATACGGCGTTTACGCTCTGCCCAGTACTGAGATAACACGAGGCCAGCTTCAATTGTTTTACCTAAACCGACTTCATCGGCTAATACTACACCTTTACTTAAAGGGTTGTTCAGTGCAAAAAGTGCAGCATGAATTTGGTGCGGATTGAGGTCAACACTAGCATCAAAGAGCGATTGCGACAGCTTATCAACACCGTTTTCTGCGTGTCTGATAGTTAATTCATGCGCAAAATATTTAGCGTGATACGGCGTGATATTCTTAAGCATGCTTCTGGTTCTCTATCCACTTTTCTAGATCATCTTTCTTGAAACGCCAAGATCCACCGACTTTGAAGCCAGGTAGCTTTCTTTCACTCGCCAGTCGATACGCCGTTTTCTCTGCAAGCTTCAAGTAAGCAGCGACTTCCTTAAGCGTTAAAATTTGGTGATCCATCGCTGAGTGTTTTCTCCAAGCTTCATTAGATGAATTGAATTATAAGAGAATATGGGAAAATTGAGGAATGAACAATGATCTGTTTTGAAGTATGTAGTTCAGCTAAAAATGCCAAAAAGAGGCATCTATCAAGGTGTAAGTATCCTGGCTTTAGTTCCACGTGCTTTTGAGAGTTCAGGTTTTTCAGCCATCAGCCGGTACTCTTCCGGCGTCAGGTTGTTCAGGGATTCTTGAGGCCACTCGCTGTTGTATTCCGTCAGCCAGCGCTCTATGATTTCTCGTGCTTCATTCAGCGTTCTGAACAGATAAAAATCCAGTATTTCCGTCCGGTACGTCCGGTTAAAACGTTCGATAAACGCATTTTGCATCAGTTTACCTGGCTTGATAAATTCCAGCATCACGCCATGGTCCTCAGCCCATTGTGCCAGAGCCAGTGATATCAGCTCCAGTCCGTTAACGCCCCTACCGTAGCACCTGCAATAGTACCGACTACAAGAATAGCTGAACCGATGCGGCTTTGGTTAATGCGCCGAAAATACCACCAGCGACAGCTTCACTGTTCTTACCAATATGCCGTTCACGAATACGAGTTGAATCGCAGACCGGGCAACAATGTAAATTTTCATCATACTTTCCGTTGAGGTTGATTAAAAAATCAAAAAAGCCCCTATCCGTAAGGGTAGAGGCTTTCAGTAGTATAAATTTATGTAATAAGACTTATTACGGTAAATATCTAGCGATGATTACTTAAAGGGATTATTCACTTTGGCATAATCAAAAGGTGAGATAGTTTTTCCTCTATTTGCATCCAGAAAATCAGCCCACCACTGCAGCATCAGCCTGCGCTCCCCTAAGTGCTCGGCCTTATGGATATATGCCGCCCGCACAGAGTTACGTTCTTGGTGACTCATCTGCCGCTCGACCGCATCCCTCGACCACAATCCCGACTCGATTAACGAGCTACACGCCATAGCCCTGAAACCATGCCCACATACTTCCGTTTTCGTGTCATAGCCCATCACTCGCAGAGCCTTGTTTACCGTGTTTTCACTCATCGGTTTACGGGGATCATGATCGCCCACAAAAATCAGCTCTCGGTTCCCGTTCATGCTTTTGATCTTTTCCAGAATAGCTAAGACCTGACGCGATAAGGGAACAAGATGGGGCGTCCGCATCTTTGAACCACGCTGAGAATGCTTAACACCTTCCAGCGGTTCACGCTCACCCGGGATCGTCCACATGGCCGTTTCAAAATCGACTTCTGACCAGCGGGCAAAACGCAGCTCGCTTGAACGGATGAAAACCAACAAAGTGAGTTCAACCGCCAGTCGGGTTAACGGTCTACCAGAATAGTGATCAATGCGATGAAGTAATTCAGGAATGCGGTTAAGTTCTAATGCAGCACGATGCTGTCTTTTCGCCGTGGCAACCGCACCGGCAATTTCTTGTGCAGGGTTGTAGTCGATTAAACCGCTCTGCACAGCAAAGCGCATAATCGCGGTAGTTCGCTGTTGCAAACGAGCCGCAACTTCGAGTCGCCCGGATGATTCCACCGCTTTAATGGGCACAAGCAAATCCCGTGTCTTCAACTCAGCAATGTTCCGCTTACCGATAGCAGCGAAGAGATTATCTTCCAGGCTTTTCAATACACGAGCGCTATGCGATGCCGACCATTTCTGGTTGCTGGCATGCCAGTCTCTGGCAACCACTTCAAACGTTATCGCCTCTTGTTCCTGCTCGACTTTGACGGCTTTCTTGTTCTCACTAGGATCGACGCCGTTAGCTAACAGCTTACGGGCTTCATCGCGACGAGCCCTGGCATCCGCCAGCGAAACCTCGGGGTATTTCCCTAAAGCCAGCATCTTTTCTTTACCGCCAAAACGATAACGCAGCCGCCAGTATTTTGAGCCATTCGGGTGAACCAGCAAAACCATACCGTCGCCGTCAGTGAGTTTATAGGCTTTTGCTTCAGGCTTAGCCGAACGAACCTTCACATCACTCAGAGCCATGATGAGTATCCTTTCAAGGGTTCTGTGTGGGTACAAACATTATCGAACCGGAATATACCCGCAGTTGTACCCGCATCAGTAAGTTGATGTAGATTGAATCAGGTTGACTTAGGTTGAATGAAAAAGCGAGGAAAGCCTTGCTGATACTGGATTTCAGGCACAAAAAAAGACGTCTGTTGACGTCTATTGATGTTCCGATGGTGCCGAAGGCCGGACTCGAACCGGCACGTATTTCTACGGTTGATTTTGAATCAACTGCGTCTACCGATTTCGCCACTTCGGCACTGAAGGGGATGCGGAAACGTTGTGGATTATACCCGTCGCGCGCCGCCATGCAAGCGACGACGCGCGAAACCCGCGCTAAGTGCCCAAAAAACCAGCGCTACCGTCAGTCCAGCTCAGACACCGCCAGCCGAATCACCCTCGCCGCCTTCTGCTCCGGCAGCGCCAGCACCTTCGCCCACATCTCCTGCACCATATCGCAGGAGAGCTTCTCTTTGCCCGCCGCCTTCTCCGGCATCTGCAACAGCTGGATGTCCTCGCCGTACTTATCGGCAAGTTCCTTCATAATCGGCCGCACATCCTCGACAGCCGCCTCGCGCTCGGCCTGCGTCACGGTGTGGCGGTTTTTGCCGTAGGCCGCGCGCATCATGTCGGCGTCGGCCTGCATGCGCCGCGCCATCAGGTCTTTATCCAGCATGCGCATCGGGTTGATGCCGCCCTTCACCATCGGGTAGAGGAAGCGGAAGCAGGCGTCGTCGCTCACCTTCTGGATGGCGGCGGTCTGCTCCATGTTGATGGTCATGTAGTTCACCACGTTGGCGTCCGGGGCGTTTTGCAGGCGCGTCATCTGCAAATGCAGGATCTGCGGCTGGATGGTGTCGATAATGTGCTGCTCCGGCTCGCCGGCCTTTTGCAGGACGGCCATCTGGTCGAGGATGCGCTGATGCAGCACAGGCTCCTGCTCCTTGATCACCTGCCAGGCGGGCATCGCGTTAAGGGCGGTATCAATTTGCGCTTCCGGAGCGCGCTGCCTGTCGAAGAAGACCCAGAACGCCACGGCGGCAGCCGCGACAATAACAATGACCGTACTGATCCACGTTTTTTTCATCTCGCATCCTTATCCTTGCGTTATGCCGGTTTACACCGGCACGCCGCTGTGGAAGCGAAACTCGTGGTCCGGTGTCGAGATAAGTGTGGCTTCAATTTCGCCAAAAAGCTGTATGCGCGGTGAGATATCGTCGTCGCTTACCTGCTGGGCCAGCGTCAGATAGTCCTGATAGTGGCGCGCTTCCGAGCGCAGCAGCGAGAGATAGAACTTCTGCAAATCGTCGTCGAGGAACGGGGCCAGCGCGGCGAAGCGTTCGCAGGAGCGGGCTTCGATGTAGGCGCCGCAGATGAGCTTGTCGATCAGCGTCAGCGGTTCGTGGGTGCGCACTTCCTTCAGCATCCCTTTGGCGTAGCGGCTGGCGGTGATTTTGACGTACGGAATGTCGCGGGCCAGCATCGCCTCGCGCACTTGCCAGAAGTGGTGCAGCTCCTCTTTAATCAGCAGCACCATGCTGTCGATGAGCGCCTGGCCCCACGGGTCGTCGGTTTTGGGCATTACGCTTTTGCCAATCTGCCTGTGCAGGGCGATGAAGTCCGGCTCCGGGCCGTCGCGAAAGGTGAACTGTTCGTAGGGTTTGAGCCACTCGAGCAGCGCGTCGGCACCGCTTTCGTCGGCGACGTATTTACGCACCAGCAGCAGCGCGGTCTGGGCGGCCTTGAGCTCGCACACCATGTGGTCGGTGAGCAGCAGCGACAGGTTCGACGGGTCGCGGGCTTTATCAATCCATGCTTGCGGGGTCGGGCACTGGAGGAAGTTGAGTACGGGGGCGAGTATCTGCGGGTAATCCATGGTTCTGCCTTGAAAAAAGCGGTGGCGCGCGCCACCGCCTGAATCACTTAGTGACGCACGCCGTCGTCGTCTTCGTCGACGTAATCTTCGTCGTCGCCTTCTTCGCCGTCTTCACCGTTCGGATCTTCGAAGTAGGTTCCCCAGCCGTCGTACTCCACTTCAAACTTCTCGGCCAGGTTCATCAGTTGTTCTACCTGCGCGTCGATCAGCTCCGCCTTCAGCGCGCCTTCGCTCAGGATGTCGCAGCAAATGACGGTGTCGCCCTCTACCACTTCCAGCTCTTCCGGCTCGGTCACTTCGTAACCCAGCTTGAAGGCTTCTACGGCCATTTTTTCCAGCGCGTCGAAATCATCCGCAGAGAAATGGTGCTCGATGGTGTACAGCGCGTCCGGATCGCTACCGTCTTCCAGCAGTTCTTCAATAATCAGACGCGTCTCTTCGCGTTGCTCTTCCAGTAATTCCGGGTTTGCCATGGCTCAATCCTCTTTAAAGTGCGGCAGATACTTCTATTTTCACACACGGACGGGTTTGCCTCCACCTTTGTTGGAAAGATTTGTGAAACGGGGTTGCAAATGAATAATTACACATATAAAGTGAATTTTAATTCAATAAGTGGCGTTCGCCATGTGAGGATAAAATGTCTGATCTGTACAAGAAACACTTTCTGAAATTGCTCGACTTTACCCCTGCACAGTTCACTTCTCTGCTGACCCTTGCCGCACAGCTCAAGGCCGATAAAAAAAAGGGCAAGGAAGTACAGAAACTTACCGGTAAAAATATCGCGCTCATCTTCGAAAAAGACTCGACCCGTACCCGTTGCTCTTTCGAAGTTGCCGCATTTGACCAGGGCGCACGCGTCACCTATTTAGGGCCGAGCGGCAGCCAGATTGGGCATAAAGAGTCAATTAAGGACACCGCGCGCGTGCTCGGGCGGATGTACGACGGCATTCAGTATCGCGGCCACGGCCAGGAAGTCGTCGAAACGCTGGCGCAGTATGCGGGCGTGCCGGTGTGGAACGGGCTGACCAACGAGTTCCACCCAACCCAGCTGCTGGCGGACCTGCTGACCATGCAGGAGCACCTGCCGGGCAAGGCCTTTAACGAGATGACGCTGGTCTACGCGGGCGACGCGCGCAACAACATGGGCAACTCGATGCTGGAAGCGGCGGCGCTGACCGGGCTGGATCTGCGCCTGGTGGCCCCGAAGGCCTGCTGGCCGGAAGAGAGCCTGGTGGCGGAGTGCAGCGCGCTGGCGGAGAAGCACGGCGGCAAAATCACCCTGACGGAAGACGTGGCGGCGGGCGTGAAGGGCGCGGACTTTATCTATACCGACGTCTGGGTGTCGATGGGCGAAGCCAAAGAGAAGTGGGCGGAGCGGATTGCGCTGCTGCGGGGGTATCAGGTGAACGCGCAGATGATGGCGCTGACCGGCAATCCGAACGTGAAGTTCCTGCACTGTCTGCCCGCGTTCCATGACGACCAGACCACGCTCGGCAAGCAGATGGCGAAGGAGTTCGACCTGCACGGCGGGATGGAGGTGACGGACGCGGTGTTTGAGTCGGCGGCGAGCATCGTGTTCGATCAGGCTGAAAACCGGATGCATACGATTAAGGCGGTGATGGTGGCGACGCTTGGGGAGTGATTGGGTCCTCTGCGCGCTGGTGCCCTCACCCCGGCCCTCTCCCACAGGGAGAGGGAGAAAACCCTAAAAACGACAATAGCGTTATGGCCTGGCAGAAAAATATTTTTACTGCCGCTTTCTCAGCCAGGCATTAACCATAATAGATATTTATATTTTTATTAACCATTATTTACTGAGTAGATAATGGTTAATATCAGGCCATTATCAATTACAAAATACCGTATATTATCGGCGTAATATTTCCTTATTGCTGCATTTCGTTAATAAGGATTATTTATGTCATGGAATAAGCATGAAGCTGTGTCGTATGCCCGCAGCCACGCACATCATAACAGTACGGGTTACTGCGCCCGCGCCGTTGCTGCAGCTATCCGCGCCGGAGGACTGAAGATTGATGGCGCTGATGCAAAAAACTTCTGGCGTTCTCTTGAGAAGGCAGGATTCAGTAAAGTGTATGGCACCCCTATTGAGGGTGATGTTGCAGTCATTGACGCATTACCTGGAGCGCATCAGAACGGGCATGCTTGTATCTACGACGGATCGGGTACCTGGTATTCAGACTTTAAACAGAATAGCCTTTATCCCGGCCAGACATATCGGAAGATACAGCCCAAAATCACCCTTTACAGGCACTATTGATATGAAAAATATCTTACTGCTTCTCTTCATATTCTCTTTTTCTGCAATGGCTGGCCATTCTGATCCGATTGAGCGTGCTGTAAAATTTAACAGCTGGTACGTAAAACAAATCAACAAAGACGTATTTCCCATCACTGATGGAAACGAAATAGATAAATATGTCACAGCATCAACAATGAAAAAACTCCGTCACGCGCAGGATCCTCGCTATGCAGACGAAGACTTTTACGAGGCTGATATATTTTTAAAAGCGCAATACGTCGGCGATGATTGGCCGCAGAATGTAACAGCCATAGCCGGGGATACCGATCCAGTCTGTGTCAACGTATACATTGCATTCGGTAAAAAGCAGGACCACGTAGTCATAGACTGCATGGTTAAAGAAAACAACTTATGGAAGGTGCAGTCGGTTTCTGCTGTTGAATTTTCAAGAAACCTGACTATACCGAACTGAGCCAAACAACGTACTGACATGATATTGGATCGGTGCGATCTTCCTGCCGGGTGACACAGCGCTTATCCGGCCTACAAAACCCGTAGGCCCGTGCAAGCGAAGCGCCGCCGGGCAAACCGGCTCCACTTCATTGATTTTTCACCCCGAAAAAGGTACGTTTTCGCCTTCATTCCAGCGTGGACATGCCAGCATTATGCCGATTATTCAGTCTGTTGAACGTGCGTTGCAGATCCTCGACCTGTTCAACGAGCAGGCCACCGAGCTTAAGATCACCGACATCAGCAAACTGATGGGGCTGAGCAAGAGCACCCTCCACTCGCTGCTGAAAACCCTCCAGCTTCACGGCTATATCGATCAGAATCCGGAAAACGGCAAATATCGCCTCGGCATGAAGCTGGTCGAGCGCGGTCATTTTGTCGTGGGCTCAATCGATATCCGCCAGAAGGCGAAAGGCTGGCTGACGGAGCTGTCGCAGCGGACCGGGCAGACCACCCATCTGGGGATCCTGGACGGGCGTGAAGGGGTCTATATCGAGAAGATTGAAGGCAAGCTGGCCGCCATCGCCTATTCGCGCATTGGCCGCCGCCTGCCGGTGCACGCCACCGCCATCGGCAAGGTGTTGATTGCCTGGCTGGGCGAGGCCGAGCTGAACGCCCTGCTGGAGGGCTATCAGTACACCACCTTTACACCCGCTACCCTCGCCTCCCGCGAAGCGTTAATGGCCGCCCTGGCGCAGACCCGCGAGCAGGGCTACGCCCTGGACAGCGAAGAGAACGAGCAGGGCGTGCGCTGCGTGGCAGTGCCGGTGTGGAACCACGAATCCCGCGTGATTGCCGCCCTGAGCCTGTCGACGCTGACCTCCCGCGTGGATGATGCCGAGCTGGCCCGCTTCCGCGAGGAGCTTCAGCAGGCCGGGCTCGAGCTGTCACGCGCGCTGGGCTATACCGGCTCGTAGGTGAAGTAGTCGAAGTCCGCGTGACAGCCGTCGCCGCTGATGTCCTCGCAGTGCAGCCCTACAAACGCGCCGGTAAAGAAGCCGCGCCCGCCGATGTAGTCATCCGACAGCTTCCACGCTTCATAGGTCACCGGCACGGCGTGCCACGTCTCGCCGTCGAACGAGTAGCTGTAGCGGTAGACCAGCGTATCCACGTCCACCCGCAGCCAGACACTCTCCGCATGTTCCGGCACCGGAATGGGCTGCTCGTGCAGCGGCCACGACGGTACGTTGTGGTCGAGCTGGATCACCTTGATGGTTCTCCCCTGCCCCTCCTCGTAATCCACAAAGCAGTAGCTCCAGTTTTTGCTGTTGTAGTAGCAGGTCAGCCCGGCGCTCTGCTGGAAGTGGATCGGCGAGAACTGCATCCGCGTCTCGGCCCGGAAGGTGAAGTGCTGCCAGCGGCGCGCCACGGTCGACTGGGTGAAGGTCGAGTTGAGCGAGTCGTTGCCGTAGAGCCGTAAGAAGCCCGGGCGCGCGGTGAGCGAGCCGAGGGTGTCGTCGAACGGAATGCGCAGGGTCTGCAGTTCCGGGTCAAGCGTGCTGCCGTCGAAATCCTCCCGCCAGTTACCCTGAGCGGCTGCGGGCTGTTCCACCACCTGCGGGCCTTTCACCGTCAGCTGCGCGTGCTTGCCGCCTTCCACGTACGGCCAGCCGTCGCGCCAAGCAATGCGGGCGATGCCGGTCTCGCGCCCCAGCGGGCAGTAGCCGCGCCCGCCGGAGGCCAGCAGCGGCACGCCGGGCAGGCGCAGCGGGCGGCTGGTGAGGTAGGCCATATACCATTCTCCGGTGTGGGTCTGCAGCAGCGAGCCGTGGCCGCTCTTTTGCAGCGGGTTCTCCGGCAGGTGCCAGCTGGTCATCATCGTTACGTCCGGGTGCAGCTCGTACGGCCCGTCGATATTTTTGGAACGCAGTACCACGACCGCGTGCTCGTAGCTGGTGCCGCCTTCGGCAACCATCAGGTAGTACCAGCCCGCGTGGCGATAAAGATGCGCCCCTTCGGTGTAGCAGAGCGGCGTGCCGGTAAACAGCGTTTTGCGCTCGGGCGAGAGCGTGCCGGTCTGCGGGTCAAACTCCTGCATCACAATGGTGTTGTGCGGGTTGCTATGGTGTCGCGGCCCCCACGGACGGTAGAGGTAGTATTTACGCCCATCGTCGTCGTGGAACAGGGATGGGTCAAACCCGCCGTTGCCCATCGGGATCGGCTCGCTCCACGGCCCCTCAATGGACGGCGCGGTGACGAGGAAGTTGCGGCCATTTTTCCACGGCGAGTCGACAATCTTCACGTCGGTATAGAGCAGCCAGAATTTGCCGTCGGCGTAGCTCAGGCAAGGCGCCCAGATGCCGCCGGAGTCCGGATTGCCCTTCATGTCCAGCATCGACACGCGGTCCAGCGGCGTGCTGACCAGCGACCAGTTTTTCAGGTCGCGGGAGTGGTAGATGCGCACGCCCGGGAACCACTCGAAGGTCGAGGTGGCGATGTAGTAGTCCTCGCCCTGACGGCAGAGGGACGGGTCCGGGTTGAAGCCGGTCAGGATCGGGTTAGTGATTTCCATGTTGCCTCCGGTTAATGGGATGCGGCTGTCGCGGCGTCGGGAACGGCCTCGCCCTGCGCCGCGCGGTGTTTGATCAGCTGCTGGCTGATGGCCTCCACGCGGTCGTCGGTGAGCTTGTAGAACGACAGCATGATGAACATGCCCGCGTAGAGCACCACCGGCACCACGCAGAACAGAATTTTGATGGTGGTGAGCACCTCAACCGGCTGCACGCTGCTGCTGGCGGAGTAGTTCACCCAGGCCAGGATCCAGCCCATCACCGCCCCGCCAATCGCCAGACCAATCTTCAGGCTGAACAGGTAAGTGGAGAACACCAGCCCGTCGAGGCGACGTCCGCTGCGGCTCTCCTCGTAATCCACCACGTCGGAGGCCATCAGCCACTGTAGCGGCGTGGTGGTGTTAAAGACGAACAGGAACAGGATGTTGAGGGCGAAAATCAGGGCAATATGCTCTGCTGGCGTAAAGAAAATCAGCAGGCTGATGAGCGAGTAAGCGACGATGATCCACTTGAAGGCGGTGACGCGGTCGAAGCGGCCCAGCAGGCGGGACGAGCAGAGCGAGCCGAACATGGTGGCGAGGCTGCCGTAAAGTAAAAACTGGGTCGCCATCTCCGGGTGATCCATCACGTATTTCACGAAGTAGAGCGTCGCCCCGCCGCGCACCACGTTGGAGCAGGTCGCCATCATCTTGAACGCGCACATGATGCGCCACTGGCCGTTGCCGAGCAGCAGCCTGAGATCTTTCGCCACCGACGAACCCGGCTGCACCTCAAAGGTGTAGCGCTCTTTGGTGGTGAAGAAGCAGACGTAGAGCAGCACCACGCCGGTCAGCCCCAGCACGCACATGGCGCCGAAATAGCCCACCTGCTCATCCCCCTTGCCGATGATGCTGACCAGCGGCAGCGCGATGCCGCTGATGGCGAGCGAGCCCGCCGCGGCGAGGAAGAAACGCCAGGACTGAAGGGCGTGGCGCTCTTTCGGGTCGGCGGTGATGACGCCGGGCATGGCGCAGTAGGGCACGTTAACGAAGGTGTAGACCAGGGTCAGGAGAATGTAGGTCGCGCAGGCGTAGATGATTTTGCCCTGCGCGGAGAAGTCCGGCGTGTAGAAGGTCAGCATGCAGACGATGCCAAACGGGATGGCGCCCCACAGCAGGAACGGGCGGAACTGACCGTGCCGCGTGCGGGTGCGGTCTACCAGCAGCCCCATCAGCGGGTCGGTCACGGCGTCGAGCACGCGGGAGACTAAAAACAGCGTGCCCATAATGCCCGCGGAGAGACCAAACACGTCGGTGTAGAAATAGGCCAGCAGGAACATGGTAGCCTGCCAGACAAAGCCGCAGGCGGTGTCACCCAGCCCGTAGCCAATTTTGTCTTTCATGGTTAATTGCGTCATCAGAATTACACCCTTATTTAGTGTGCTGAATTACAACATCGTGTTAATGGAGTGTAATGAGCTGTTCAATTAACCAGCAATGGTCATATCTTATTTCTGAATTACGTTATTTTGCTTTTGTGACGCCAACGATATATCGCAACATATTGTTTAAATTAACAAATTACAGATACGAAAAAGCCGCCCACGGAATATATTCCATAGACGACAATCGCGTGAAAAATAATTAAATGCCGAGCGATTTTTTACCGGCGTTAATTACCTCGATAATTTTATCGGTGTCATAAATACAGCCTTTCCAGGTGCCGCCGCTCACCGACTGCAATGCCGCCCACAGCCGGGTATCGTCCGGCAAAAAGTCGTGGGCGTGCAGGTCCGGGTGCGTCTGCCGCAGCGCCAGCTCGCGCGCACCCTCCTCCGGCGTCAGCGGGTTATCCGCGGTGCCGATAAAGTTCACGCTGCCCGTAAGGGTCAGTCGGTCCACGGCAATCTCGATGATGTCGTTGTCGCGCAGCTTGCCAATCGGTCCGCCCGCCAGCGCCTCCGGCGACACGTGCCCGAAGCAGGCGCCCGTCGACACGCCCGAGAAGCGCGCATCGGTGATTAACGACACCGTTTTGCCCCACGAGATATGCTTCAGCGCGGAGGTAAGCTGGTAGGTCTCTTCCATACCGGTGCCGGACGGGCCGCCGCCGATCACCACCATGATATCCCCCTGCGCAATCTCTTCCCGCTTGATGGCCTTGATCGCCTGCGCTTCCGAGACAAACACCCGCACCCGGCCGGTGTGGCGGTAAACGCCATCGTCATCCACCACCGACGGGTCGATCGCCGTGGCCTTGATCACCGAACCTTCCGGCGCGATGTTGCCCGTCGGGAAGCAGACCGTCGAGGTCAGCCCTTTCGCTTTGGCTTTCTCCGGCGGCAGGATCACGTCATCCGGCTCCACGCCGTCCTGCTCGCGCAGGCACTGGCGGAAGCGCTTACGGCGCTCGGACGTCTGCCACCAGTCGAGGTTCTCGCCCACCGTCTGGCCGGTGACGGTGATGGCGTCCAGATGCAGCAGGCCGAGATCGCGCAGGTGGAGCATCACTTCCGGCACGCCGCCTGCGAGAAACGCCCGCACGGTCGGGTGGTAGTCCGGGCCGTTGG
The DNA here is from genome assembly GCF_001743375.1 of Enterobacter sp. IF2SW-B1. Taxonomy (NCBI): domain Bacteria; kingdom Pseudomonadati; phylum Pseudomonadota; class Gammaproteobacteria; order Enterobacterales; family Enterobacteriaceae; genus Enterobacter; species Enterobacter sp. IF2SW-B1. The sequence goes on from NZ_MJAA01000005.1 coordinate 156,947, forward strand.
GCAGCACGCTCACCAGGCGCGGCACCTTACGGTTGATGCGCGTCCAGTGCTCTACGTCCGGAATAGTGCAGCCCGCCGCGTGGGCGATGGCCGGAATGTGCAGCAGTAAGTTCGTGGAACCGCCGAACGCCGCGTGGATCACCATGGCGTTTTCGATGGCTTTATCGGTGAGGATATCGCGCGTGGTGATGCCGCGGTTATCCAGCTCGCTCACCGCCCGCGCCGACTGGCGGGCGATCTCCAGCCACACCGCCTGCCCGGACGGCGCCAGCGCGGAGTGCGGCAACGCCAGCCCCAGCGCTTCCGCCACCACCTGCGAGGTGCCCGCCGTGCCGAGGAACTGACACCCGCCGCCCGGCGACGCGCAGGCGCGACAGCCGAGCTCGGCAGCCTCCTGTAATGAGAGCTCGTGGTTGGCAAAGCGCGCGCCGATGGTCTGCACCTTGCCCGCATCTTCCCCCACGGTCGGCGGCAGCGTCGCCCCGCCCGGCACCAGAATGGTCGGCAGGTCGTGCATGGAGGCCAGCGCGATCATGGTGGCGGGTAGCCCTTTATCGCAGGTGGCCACGCCGATCACCGCCCGGCGCGTGGGCAGGGAGCGGATCAGACGGCGAAACACGATCGCCGCGTCGTTACGATACGGCAGGGAGTCGAACATGCCGTGCGTGCCCTGCGAGCGCCCGTCGCACGGATCGCTGACGAAGGCCGCAAACGGGATCCCGCCGTTGCGGGTGATCTCCTTCGCCGCCGCCTGCATCTGCATGCCGATTTCCCAGTGTCCGGTGTGGTAGCCCAGCGCAACCGGGCGTCCATCTCCGGCGCGAATACCGCCCTGGGTACCGATAATCAGCACCTCTTTGCCGGTCAGCTTGTTGGCGTCCCAGCCCATCCCGGCGTTCTGCGTCATGCCGAACAGGTTGCCGCTGGGGGATTCCATCAGCATCTGCGGGGTCAGCGGCAGCGCGCCCTGCGGCCCCGCCGCGTGGGTGATCACCGCATAAAACGCATCGTCCTGTGGGGTGAAAATTTTCTCAATGGTCATCGTTATCGTCCGGCTCAGCAGAGCTTGAGCTGTTGCAGCAGGGTTTTCAGCTGCGCCTTACGCGGCTCGTCCAGCGGCGTGGCGGGCGGCAGCACGTGCGTGGAGACAGGACGACCACAAAGCACGATCGCCTCTTTAATGACGTTCACAAACGGCGTATCCAGCTGATACATCAGCGGGATTTGCAGCAGGGTCTGATGATACTCAGCCGCTTTCGCCACGTCTTTATCCCGCCAGGCTTTCAGAAGATTCACCGACACCTGCGGGGCAAAGTTGCCGCTGGCCGAAATCGCCCCGTCGCCGCCGAGCAGCAGGGTATTAAACAGATGATCGTCGTAGCCGCACAGCACGGTGAAGTGCGGATGAGCGGCTTTAACGGTGAGGATCATGCTGCGCAGGTGGGCGACGGAGTCGATGGTGTCTTTGATGCCGATAATATTGCTGCGCGAATCGGCCAGGGTTTTCACCAGCGCCGGAGTCAGATCCTGCCCGGTCAGCGCCGGGAAGTTATAGAGCATCACCGGCAGCGTGACGCTGTCGGCCACCTGCTCGAAATAGCGGATCAGGTTCGCTTCCGACACCTTCCAGTAGTAGGGGTTGATCACCACGATGCCGTCCGCGCCCGCCTGCTGCGCGTGCTGGCTGAGTTCAATGGTTTCCCGGGCGTTGGTGCCGCCGGTGCCGATCAGCACCGGCACACGACCATCGACATGATCGATAGCAAAGCGGGCAATGGTTTTACGCTCTTCGGCGCTGAGCTGGGAGAACTCGCCGCCGCTGCCCAGGAAGAACAGGCCGTCAACGCCTGCTTTGATGAGATCGTCGATCAGCGCGGCGGTGCCCTGCTCATCAAGCTGGCCGTCGGCGGTAAAAATGGTGGAGACAGGGGGAATGATTCCCGTGAACAACGCGGACTGCGGCATAAGATCTCCTTGTTGAATCATTTTGTTCTACATTATAGAACAGCGTTCATTAATTTAACGATCATACTATGACGCAGAAAAAGGGGAGGTAAATGGGAGATGAGGAGGGAGTGCGGGAAGTTTAAGCTGGATCACATTATGCGTGGGTGCGGTCTGGTGCCCTAACCATCTCCCACAGGGAGAGGGTTAGGGTGAGGGGAAATTACTCCACCAGCATTTTAACAACCACTTTTCTGACCTTAGCAGGCTCCCCCACCGCGCACAGCGGCTTATGCACTTCACCCGGCCAGAACACCACAAAATCCCCTTCGCTCAGCACCACGGTTTTCTCCTGCTCGCCTTCCGGCAGGAACGCGATGTCTTTATCCGCCAGCCAGTCGGTGTCCGGCGTGCCGTGCGGCAGGGTGCTGAACGTCATCCCTTCCTGCCCCTTCAGCACAATCTGGATATCCAGATAACGCGCGTGGTACTCGGCGCGGCGCTCGGCGAACGGCTGGGCCATGTCTTCTGACACCAGATAAAACAGGCTGTTACCGTTGATGTCGTGCTTGCCGAGCGGTGTGGCGTCGGTGACGTGGGCTTTAACGTGCTCAATGGCCTGGCGCAGCGCGTCAGGCAGCCAGGACTGCAGATGGTGAATGTTTCCAATAATCATGTTTCAACCCTCAATATAAAACAATGTTTCATTTTTACCTTTTATACGAGAATCTAGGCTGCCATACCAGCCCTTTTTGGACGAGGTTTGCGCGAGCGCATGTTTATTGGGAAAGGTGTTAACCCGCTGTTAATCCTGCCCAGGCAATTATGCAGCGGTTATGCATAACCTCATTTCGAGCGCGCTAAAGTTCTCACATAACCCACTGAAATAAAGAGCTTAATAACAAAACCCGCTGCCGTATCACATTTTACGACTTTGATAATTTCCGTTATAAGCCCATAATTATTTATGGATTTTCCTTAAGTCAAAAATAGTTAATTATCATTATTGCATAGACATTCTTTCCATTTCATTTAATCGTTAAAAATCAAATGGATAACCAATAATTACAAAATGTATAATTCTACAAAATAATAACAACCTCAAATAATGCCACCGGATCCTGCTTAGCTATTCAACTCCCAATAATATGAAATTAATCATTATCTGATGCGAATCATGCAAATGAAAACAAACTCGTTAATATCCATTTTCGCGTGAGCAATATCACATTACGGATTATTTAACTGCCTACTATAAATCACGAAATCAATTGAGCTTAGCCGCCATGTAATTAAACACATCACATGGCGCATGCCCTTTTTATTCTGAAAAACAGTTAAAGGAATAATTATGGAAAAGCATTACGTCGGTTCTGAAATTGGTCAATTGCGTAGCGTTATGCTGCACCGCCCTAATTTAAGCCTGAAGCGGTTAACCCCCTCAAACTGTCAGGAACTGTTATTTGATGATGTACTGTCGGTTGAACGGGCGGGTGAAGAGCATGACATCTTCGCCAACACGCTGCGCGAGCAGGGTGTGGAAGTCCTGCTGTTGACCGACCTTCTCACGCAAACGCTTGATATTGCAGAAGCGAAAGCCTGGCTTCTTGAAACGCAAATCTCCGATTATCGCCTCGGGCCAACCTTTGCCGGCGACGTGCGCGGCTGGCTGGCGGATATGCCGCACCGTGAACTGGCGCGGCGATTAAGCGGGGGATTAACTTACGGCGAAATTCCGGCAGCCATTAAAAATATGGTAGTGGATACCCACACGGCGAATGATTTTATTATGAAGCCGCTGCCGAACCACTTATTTACCCGCGATACCTCCTGCTGGATTTATAACGGCGTGTCCATTAACCCGATGGCGAAACCCGCCCGCCAGCGTGAAACCAACAATCTGCGCGCGATATATCGCTGGCACCCGGCATTTGCCGACGGCGATTTTATTAAGTATTTCGGCGACGAGAATATTAATTATGACCACGCCACCTTAGAAGGCGGCGACGTACTGGTGATTGGCCGCGGGGCGGTATTGATCGGCATGTCCGAGCGCACGACGCCGCAGGGCGTGGAGTTCCTCGCCAACAGCCTGTTTAAACACCGTCAGGCCGAACGCGTGATTGCCGTTGAGCTGCCAAAACACCGCTCCTGCATGCACCTCGACACGGTGATGACCCACATCGATGTGGACACCTTCTCCGTCTATCCGGAAGTGGTGCGCAAAGACGCCCAGTGCTGGACGCTCACCCCGGACGGACGCGGCGGCCTGCTGCGCACCCAGGAAACCGACCTGCTGCACGCCATCGAGAAAGCCCTCGGCATTAACCAGATCCGCCTCATCACCACCGGTGGCGACGCCTTTGAAGCCGAACGCGAGCAGTGGAACGACGCCAACAACGTTCTGACCATCCGCCCGGGCGTGGTGATCGGCTACGAGCGTAACGTCTGGACCAACGAGAAGTACGACAAAGCGGGCATTACCGTGCTGCCGATCCCCGGCGACGAGCTGGGACGCGGTCGCGGCGGCGCGCGCTGCATGAGCTGCCCACTGGAACGCGACGGAATTTAAGGAGCCATCATGGAACGAAAACCCACTCTGGTTGTGGCCCTGGGCGGCAACGCGCTGCTCAAGCGCGGCGAGCCGCTGGAAGCGGATATCCAGCGTCAGAACATTGAGCAGGCCGCCCGCACCATCGCCGGATTAACAGAACAGTGGCGCGTGGTGCTGGTGCACGGCAACGGGCCGCAGGTCGGGCTGTTGGCATTGCAGAACAGCGCCTACGACAAAGTGACGCCCTACCCGCTGGACGTTCTCGGCGCGGAAAGCCAGGGGATGATCGGCTACATGCTCCAGCAGGCGCTGAAAAACAATCTGCCCCAGCGTGAGGTGAGCGTCCTGCTCACCCAGGTGGAAGTGGACGCCGCCGATCCGGCCTTTAGCAACCCGACCAAGTACATCGGCCCGGTGTACAGCGAGGCCCAGGCGAAAGCGCTGGCCGCAGAAAAAGGCTGGACGTTCAGGGCCGACGGCACCTATTTCCGCCGCGTGGTGCCCTCTCCGCAGCCGAAGCGCATCGTGGAGAGCGACGCCATCACGGCGCTGATCCAGCGCGACCACCTGGTCATCTGCAACGGCGGCGGCGGCGTGCCGGTAGTGGAGAACGCCAACGGCTATCGCGGCGTTGAGGCGGTGATCGACAAAGACCTCTCCGCCGCCCTGCTGGCGCGCCAGATCGAGGCCGACGCCCTGCTGATCCTCACCGATGCCGACGCAGTGTACCTCGACTGGGGCAAGCCGACCCAGCGCCCGCTGGCGCAGGTGACGCCGGAACTGCTTAAAGACATGCCGTTCGACGCCGGATCGATGGGGCCGAAGGTCGCCGCCTGCCGCGAGTTTGTTGAGGCCTGCAACGGCATTGCCGGGATCGGCGCGCTGGCCGACGGCGCGGAGATCCTGGCGGGCGAGAAAGGCACGCTGATTCGTAACTGATCACTCATTTTAAAAAGGATTTAGCCATGACCATCAACCTGAAAAACCGCAACTTCCTCAAACTGCTGGACTACACCCCGGCGGAAATTCAGTACCTGATCGACCTCGCCATCGAGCTGAAGGCGGCCAAAAAAGCCGGGCGCGAAAAGCAGACGCTGGTCGGGAAAAACATCGCCCTGATCTTTGAAAAAACCTCCACCCGCACCCGCTGCGCCTTCGAAGTGGGCGCGTTTGACCAGGGCGCGCAGGTCACCTACCTCGGCCCAAGCGGGTCGCAGATCGGCCATAAAGAGTCGATGAAAGACACCGCCCGCGTGCTGGGCCGCATGTATGACGGCATCGAGTACCGTGGCTACGGCCAGGCCATCGTCGAGGAGCTGGGCGAGTACGCGGGTGTGCCGGTGTGGAACGGCCTGACCGACGAGTTCCACCCAACCCAAATCCTCGCCGACCTGATGACCATGCTGGAGCACTCCCCGGGCAAAACCCTGCCGGAGCTGAGCTTTGCCTATCTCGGCGACGCGCGGAATAACATGGGCAACTCCCTGATGGTCGGCGCGGCCAAGATGGGGATGGATATCCGCCTCGTGGCACCGAAATCCTTCTGGCCGGAAGCCGGGCTGGTTGAGCAGTGCCGCGCCATCGCCAAAGAAACGGGCGCACGCATCACCCTAACCGACGACGTGGAAGAAGGCGTGCACGGCACCGATTTCCTCTACACCGACGTGTGGGTCTCCATGGGCGAGCCGAAGGAGGCCTGGGCCGAGCGCGTCAGCCTGATGAAGCCATATCAAATCAACGCGGACGTCATGAAGGCCACCGGCAACCCGAACGTCAAGTTCATGCACTGCCTGCCCGCGTTCCACAACGAGCACACTAAAGTGGGCCGCGAGATCGAGATGGCGTACGGCCTGAAGGGGCTGGAGGTGACGGAAGAGGTCTTTGAATCACCGAACTCCATCGTCTTTGACGAAGCAGAAAACCGCATGCACACCATTAAGGCGGTCATGGTGGCGACACTCGGCGACTAATCACCGCCCGGCGCGCCGCGGGGTGCGCCGGGTTTCAGGAGAACATCATGGGCAAGTTCAAGTTTCCCTCCGCTTACACCATTCTCTTTTTTCTGATTGCCGTGGTTGCCGTGCTGACGTGGATTGTTCCGGCCGGGCAGTACCATATGGCGATGAACGAGGCGCTCGGCAAAGAGGTGCCGGTTGCCGGCACCTATGCGCACGTGGCATCGCACCCGCAGGGGCTGGTGTCGGTGCTGATGGCCCCGATTGCCGGACTGTACGATCCGGAGTCCGGCCAGGCCGGGGCGATCGACGTCGCGCTGTTTATCCTGATCATCGGGGGATTTCTCGGGATCGTCACCAAAACCGGGGCAATTGACGCCGGGATCGAGCGCGTCACCACTAAGCTGCGCGGGCGCGAAGAGTGGATGATCCCGATCCTGATGGCGCTGTTTGCCGCAGGCGGCACGATTTACGGCATGGCCGAAGAGTCGCTGCCCTTCTATACCTTACTGGTGCCGGTGATGCTGGCGGCGCGGTTCGATCCGGTGGTTGCCGCGTCCACCGTACTGCTCGGGGCGGGGATCGGCACGCTCGGATCCACCATTAACCCGTTCGCGACGGTGATCGCCGCCAACGCCGCCGGGATCCCCTTCACCAATGGGATCATGCTGCGCATCGCGCTGCTGGTCATCGGCTGGATCATCTGCGTGGCGTGGGTGATGCGCTATGCCCGTAAGGTGCGCAAAGATCCGTCGCTGTCGATCGTGGCGGATAAACAGGAAGAGAACCTCGCCCACTTCCTCGGCAACAAGGGCGAGCAGTCGCTGGAATTTACCCCGGTGCGCAAACTCATCCTGGTGATTTTCGCCCTCGCCTTCGCGGTGATGATCTACGGCGTGGCGGTGCTGGGTTGGTGGATGGCGGAGATCTCGGCGGTGTTCCTCGCCAGCGCCATTATCGTTGGGCTTATCGCCCGCATGAGCGAAGAGGAGCTGACGTCGACGTTTATCAACGGCGCGCGAGATTTGCTGGGCGTCGCGCTGATTATCGGCATCGCGCGCGGTATCGTAGTGATTATGGATAAGGGCATGATTACCCACACCATTTTGCACAGCGCCGAGGGGATGGTCACCGGATTGTCGACGGTGGCGTTCATTAACGTGATGTACTGGCTGGAGGTGGTGCTGTCGTTTCTTGTGCCTTCTTCGTCCGGCCTGGCCGTTCTGACGATGCCGATCATGGCGCCCCTTGCCGATTTCGCTAACGTCAACCGCGACCTGGTGGTTACGGCTTACCAGTCGGCGTCCGGCATCGTTAACCTTATCACCCCCACCTCTGCCGTCGTGATGGGCGGGCTGGCTATCGCCCGCGTGCCCTACGTGCGTTATCTGAAATGGGTCGCGCCGCTGCTGGGGATTTTGACGGTGGTGATTATGGTGGCGTTAAGCCTGGGCGCGTTGTTGTGATTTGCCGGATGGCGCTGCGCTTATCCGGCCTACGGATCGGTGCGGTGCCACCGGTTATTTCGGGAACTGATATGGGAACTATGATGGATTACGAAGAGTACTCTCCCAAAGAGCAACTACAGCTAACGGTCTGCCAGCGTCTGATCGCGGAAAAGAGCTATCTCTCTCAGGAAGAGATCCGCCGCGACTTGCAGGAGCGGGGTTTTGAGACCATCAGCCAGTCCACCGTTTCACGTCTGCTCAAGCTGCTTGGCGTCATAAAAATTCGCAATGCCAAAGGGCTAAAGATTTATTCGCTGAATCCCCAGCTGCGCCCTGCCCCCGACGCCGCGCGTACCGTCTCCGAAATGGTGGTAAGCGTGGAGCACAATAGCGAATTTATCCTTATTCATACCGTTGCCGGATATGGCCGCGCGGTGGCGCGTATTCTGGATTATCACCAGTTACCGGAAATTTTAGGCGTGGTGGCGGGAAGCAGTATCGTCTGGGTCGCGCCCCGGGTGGTGAAGCGTACCGCGCTGGTGCACAAGCAAATTAATTATTTACTCAGAATGCATTAATATTCATAAAGAACCGTTTGCATTGAGTAAAGCGTGCATTAAATCGCTTGATCCCAAAAACGAGCTGCGTATAATGCCCGACAATTTGCCGGGAGGAAGCATGGTCAAGCGTGTACGACATAACGTCTTACCGCGTCTGAAATCAGACGCTGGCCTGCCGTTTTTCTTCCCGTTGCTAAACCTATTCCCAGAGCCCCTCATTTGAGGGGCTTTTTTTTGCCCGGCGTCAGGAGATAAACATGAATCCGCTTTATCAAAAACACATCATTTCCATAAACGACCTCAGCCGCGAAGAGCTGGAACTGGTTCTGGAAACCGCGGCAAAACTGAAGGCCAATCCGCAGCCAGAGCTGCTGAAGCACAAGGTGATCGCGAGCTGTTTCTTTGAAGCCTCGACGCGCACCCGCCTCTCCTTTGAAACCTCCATGCACCGCCTGGGCGCGAGCGTGGTGGGCTTCTCGGACAGCAGCAACACGTCGCTGGGCAAAAAAGGCGAAACCCTGGCGGATACCATTTCAGTGATCAGCACCTACGTGGACGCGATTGTGATGCGCCACCCGCAGGAGGGCGCGGCGCGTCTGGCCACCGAGTTTTCCGGCGGCATTCCGGTGTTGAACGCCGGTGACGGTGCCAACCAGCATCCGACGCAGACCCTGCTGGACCTGTTCACCATTCAGGAGACGCAGGGCACGCTTGAAAACCTGAACATCGCCATGGTCGGCGACCTGAAGTACGGCCGCACCGTCCACTCCCTGACCCAGGCGCTGGCGAAATTTAGCGGCAACCGCTTCTTCTTCATCGCCCCGGACGCGCTGGCGATGCCGCAGTACATCCTCGACATGCTGGACGAGAAAGGCATTACGTGGAGCCTGCACGCCAGCATCGAAGAGGTGGTGGGCAACGTGGATATTCTCTATATGACCCGCGTGCAGAAAGAGCGTCTGGATCCGTCCGAATACGCCAACGTGAAGGCGCAGTTCGTGCTGCGCGCCAGCGATCTCGACGGCGCACGCGACAACATGAAGGTGCTGCACCCGCTGCCGCGCATCGATGAGATTGCCACCGACGTGGATAAAACGCCGCACGCCTGGTACTTCCAGCAGGCCGGAAACGGCATCTTCGCTCGCCAGGCGTTACTGGCACTGGTACTGAATCGCGAATTAGCTCTGTAAGGGGAGACGACCATGACACACGATAACAAACTCCAGGTTGAAGCCATCAAGCGTGGCACCGTGATTGACCACATCCCTGCGCAGGTGGGCTTTAAGCTGCTGACGCTGTTCAAACTGACCGAAACCGACCAGCGCATCACCATCGGCCTGAACCTGCCGTCCGGCGAAATGGGCCGTAAAGATCTGATCAAGATCGAGAACACCTTCCTGACCGACGAGCAGGTCAACCAGCTGTCGCTGTACGCGCCGGACGCCACGATTAACCGCATCGACGATTACGACGTGGTGGGCAAATCCCGCCCGAGCCTGCCGGAGCGTATCGAAAGCGTGCTGGTCTGCCCGAACAGCAACTGCATCAGCCATGCCGAGCCGGTTTCCTCCAGCTTTGCAGTGAAAAAGCGCGCCAATGACATCGCACTCAAATGCAAATACTGCGAAAAAGAGTTTTCCCATTATGTGGTGCTGGCCAACTAATTGAGGTTGGTAATGAAATCCCGGCTGTTATAATGGCCGGGAACATTCTTAACGCTGTAATTCTGGAGAAAAAATGAGCAAAGTACTCGCGACGGAAAATGCACCAGCGGCTATCGGCCCATACGTTCAGGGCGTTGATCTGGGCAGCATGATCATCACCTCTGGCCAGATCCCGGTAAACCCGAAAACCGGTGAAGTACCGGCCGACGTGGCGGCGCAGGCGCGTCAGTCGCTGGAAAACGTGCAGGCGATCGTTGAATCTGCGGGCCTGAAAGTGGGTGATATCGTCAAAACGACGGTGTTCGTGAAAGATCTGAACGACTTCGCCACCGTTAACGCCACTTACGAAGCGTTCTTCACCGAGCACAACGCCACCTTCCCGGCGCGCTCCTGCGTGGAAGTGGCGCGTCTGCCAAAAGACGTGAAAATTGAAATTGAAGCGATCGCCGTACGTCGTTAATACATTTCAATAAACAGAAGGCAGCTCGGGCTGCCTTTTTTATTTCGGTTATTTTTACTCTCCGGGTAAAATGACACAGAGCCAGATCCATTATTAGACTCTCCCTCGCCTAGTAATATTCTCTAATAATGGATGAGTAATGAAACTTTCAAAAATTGCACTTGCCCTCGCAACAGTGACCGTTGCATCTTCGGCATTTGCTCACGGATATATTGAATCTCCTGCCAGCCGCGCCTATATGTGTAAGCTGGGTCAAAATATTGATTGCGGCTCCGTACAGTATGAACCGCAGAGCGTAGAGAAAACCTCCGGCTTCCCGACCGGGGCAGAGCCAGCAGACGGACACCTCGCCAGCGCGGGTATCTCTCAATATTCTCAGCTGGATAAGCAGAGCCTGAATGCGTGGACTAAAAACCCGATGACCGCGGGCCCGCATGAATTTGTCTGGCACCATACTGCGCCGCACAAAACTACCAACTGGCGTTATTACATTACCAAACAAAACTGGGATCCAAATAAACCGCTAACTCGCGATCAGTTTGAATTAACCCCGTTCTGTACAATTAACGGAAATAGCCAGGCGCCAGCCGTAACTAAATCCATGACCTGTAATGTTCCTGAACGCACAGGTTATCAGGTAATTTACGGCGTATGGGAAATTGCAGATACCACAAACAGCTTCTATCAGGCTATCGACGTTGATTTCGGGAATGGCGGCAACGTTACCCCGGACGAAACACCTGCGGTTGTGTCCGAGTGGAGCAAAACCCTGAGCGGCCAGATTGCCGGTAATAACCTGAACGTGGGCGATAAAGTTATCGCACGCTTCTTCGACGCCCACGGCGAAGTGACCGCCATGCGCACCGAGATGACCATCGGCTCTGCTGAACAAGGCGACGCTAACCAGTGGTCCTACGATCTGGCGCAGAAGATCAACACCGCGCAGCACGACGTGCGCGTCGGCGTGAAGGATGAAGCCGGTGACGTCAGCCCGGTTCACGGCGCCAACAGCGTCTTCGTGAAAGACGGCAGCACCTTACAGTCCGTTGCTATCTCTTATGAAGAGCAGAAAGCGCAGGTGAGCGAAACCATCGCCGTTACCGATCTGCAATACAGCAAAATCGAACATGGCAACGCGACCGTGACCTTCCACGTGAATACGCAGGGTGACGTGAATTTTGAAGCACACGTGATGAACCACCACGGTGCGGAAAAAGGCTACCTGAAGCAGGACATGAACAACAGCAATCAGGACGTCACCATGACCCTGACCGACGTGACCGCCGGTCACCACATGCTGAAATACTACGCGACCAATAAAGACGGCACCCTGTTCGCGCAGGACGTCCTGAACCTGATGCTGGAAGGCGATGCCGCTGCGGATAGCACCGGCCACCACGACTTTACCTTCCCGGACAATATCGCGTCGTACAAGGCAGGTACCGTGGTGCTTCAGCCTAAAGACGGTAAGACCTACGAATGTAAGCCATTCCCGTACAGCGGCTTCTGCGTGCAGTACAGCCCAACCGCAAACCAGTATGAGCCAGGCGTTGGCGCACACTGGAAAGAGGCGTGGGTTCTGAAGAACTGAGTGGCCTTTACGCCCGGCGGCACTGCGTTTGCCGGGCCTACACACCACGTAGGCCCGGTAAGCGCAGCGCCACCGGGCATGTGTGTTACTGATTTCGCGTGGCGCGTAGCAGCGTCTCCAGCGGATAGACCGCCGCAATCACCACCTCATCCTGCACCTTCGCCGCGCTGTCCAGCTCGCTCTGGATCGACGCGATCTCTTTGTCGTCCAGCGTCCCCTGACGCGCCACCAGATCCGTCAGCCTCAGGCCAATCGAGGCCAGCTTATCCACCTCCAGAATGACCGGCTTAATGGCCTTCAGCTGATAGCTGTTTTCGCTCAAGGCCAGCACGTCGCTGGTGTTGTTCTGCCAGCGGTTAAAGACGTGGCGCAGCGCCTCGGCGCTCTCCGTGTCTTCCGCGTCGCTCACCAGGCGGTCCGCCCACTTGTGCATCTGGCGCACGGTGGCGCTTTCGGCGTTCAACGCATCTGCAAGTCTGTTAAGCGGCTCAAACTGATGGTAGTTTCCGGCCTGGAACTTCAGGTGCTGGCGGGTGTAATACTGGGCCGGCTCGAGCGCCTGAGCGAGGATTTGCAGCGGCAGGGTGTCGGCACTGTTAGCGAGGCGCGTGAACTGCACCTGCTGCTGGGTATGCTGCTGCAGCCCGACGGACACCGTCGACCAGCTGTCCATCGCCTGCAGGCGGGTATACATATTATCGACGTCGTTGACATCCTGCGCGGACCACAGCCGCTCCGCCACCGCAAAGGCGCGCGGCCACAGGCGGATGTCCAGCACCGGCGCGACCACGTTTTCCGCCCACAGCGCGGCTTCGCCGCCGAGCAGGTTGGCCTGATTCGCCACGTCCGGCACGACCGGAGGGGTACCTTTCGGCACGTCGTCCAGACGCGTGCCGCTAATCGGGTAGCGGGTGTTTCCCACCAGGAAATAGCCGGTGAGTTTGTCGTTATCAACGTTGACCACCGGGCGCGTTTCACCCATCCAGGTGTCGACGGTAAAGGTCACCTGGTTGTCGTCGCGCCACTGAATGTTATTCACCGCCCGACGCGATTTCCCGGCAAAATCAATAAATCCGCGCCAGCCGGCGTCGCCTTTCACCAGCGTAAAACTTCCCTCTACCGGCTTGCCCTTCAGGCGCGGCATGGAGAAAGCCCAGCTCTGAACGCTGTCGGTGTCCGCTATCACGTCCACGCCATTCAGCCCCTGCGGCACGATTTCGTTGCGGTAGTGATAGGCGGTGGACTGGGGCTGGTCGAGGTAGAAGCCGGTTGAGAGAATGCCCTTATAGCCGTTCTGCGCCACCTGCCCCAGCGCGTCCTGTCCCTGCCAGGACTGGATCAGAATGCTTTTCGGCAGATCGGGATGGTAGATCTCATCCCAGCCGACCATCTGCCGGTGGTGCTTCTCAAGGATCGTCTCCAGCTTGCGGTTGAAATACGCCTGCAGCGCGTGGTTGTCCGCCAGTTTGTTGTCGCGCATAAATCTCTGGATCGCCGCGTTTGCCTTCCACTGGCTGTCGTCCACCTCATCGCCGCCGATATGCAGATACGGATCGGGGAAGATCGCCGCCAGTTCGCTGACCATCGCGTCGGCGAAGGTGTAGGTCGCCTCTTTGGTGGGATCCAGCACAGGCTTTAGTACGCCCCAGTGGCGCTCCATAGCGTACGGCCCCGGCGCGCTCATCAGCTCTGGATAGGCGACGGCAATCGCTGAGGCGTGGCCCGGCATATCGATTTCCGGCACCACGCGTATGCCGCGTTCGGCTGCGTAACGCACAATCTCACGCATCTGCTCAGGGGTGTAGAACAGCCCGTCGCTGGCAAGCTGGGTTAATTTTGGATAACGCTTCGAGGTAAAGCGCCAGCCCTGATCGTCAGTCAGATGCCAGTGCAGGACGTTGAGCTTGGCCGCAGCCATGCCGTCGATCTGACGCTTGATATCGGGTAACGGGATGAAATGGCGCGCCGAATCGAGCAGCAGCCCGCGCCACGGGAAGCGCGGCGAATCTTCGATGGTAACCCACGGAATCGAGGTGTTTTCGGCACCGTTCTGCATCAGCTGGAGCAAGGTTTCCATTGCGCGCAATGCGCCAAAGCGGGTGTTAGCGGAGATGTTCACGCCGTTGGCATCCACTATGAGTTTGTAGCTCTCATCGCTGTCCGGCAGCGGCTGCGGCTTCACCTTTTTAGCGATGGCGATACGGATGGTCGGCTTGTCAGGTTTTTCGGCCTGTGGCTGTAGCGTCCAGCCGGTTTGCAGCGCAATGCGCTGGCGCAGGCGGTTGACCGCGTCCCCCAGATCGTCGCCGCTGACGCTCACGGAGAGTTGATTGTTAAGCACCAGCGCGCCCTGCGTCGTCGGGCGTTCAACCTTCGCAGGCCAGGGCATCAGGGGAAGGTCGCCTGCCGGCGCGGCAAAAGCGGAGGCGCCGAGCATAAGCCCGGCGGTTAAGAGACTGTACCGTAACATGAATGTTCCTTATCTGACGGGCCAAATACAGGCAAAACATTCTGTTAACATGCGTACAAATTGTCGTCAAGCGAATGCGCCGACGGAGATCACAGGTTGTTGAATTTGGGAGGAAAGCCAGATGCCGGGTGGCGGCTTCGCCTTACCCGGCCTACGTTTGGATTGTGGCAAAATGAGCTTACTGCCACCCATATCGACGCGCATAGAATCCTTTCACCATCTGCGTCAGCACCATATAGCCCGCAAGGATCGCCACTAGCCACGGGAAGTAGCTCAGCGGCAGCGCCTGAAGTTGCAGGTAACCTGCAAGAGGCGAGAACGGCAGCGCAATCCCGAGCGCCATCACAATGCCCGTCATCACAATCAGCGGCCACGCGGCACGGCTCTGGATGAACGGAATGCGGCGCGTGCGGATCATATGCACAATCAGCGTCTGGGACAGCAGACCTACCACGAACCAGCCGGACTGGAACAGCGTCTGGTGTTCCGGGGTGTTGGCGTGGAACACAAACCACATCAGGCAGAAGGTCAGAATGTCGAAGATGGAGCTGATCGGCCCAAAGAACAGCATGAAGCGGCCCAGATCGGCGGGGTTCCAGCGCTGCGGCTTCTGGATCTGCTCGTCGTCAACGTTATCAAACGGGATCGCTACCTGAGAGACATCGTACATCAGGTTCTGGATCAGCAGGTGCAGCGGCAGCATCGGCAGGAACGGCAGAAACGCGCTCGCCACCAGCACGCTGAAGACGTTACCGAAGTTGGAGCTGGCGGTCATTTTGATGTATTTGAGCATGTTGGCGAAGGTACGACGCCCTTCAATGACGCCCTCCTCCAGCACCATCAGGCTCTTTTCCAGCAGGATGATATCCGCCGCTTCACGGGCGATATCCACCGCGCCGTCCACGGAGATGCCAATGTCCGCCGCACGCAGCGCGGGCGCATCGTTGATGCCGTCGCCCATAAAGCCCACCACGTGCCCTTCACGACGCAGCAGCGTCACAATGCGCTCTTTGTGCATCGGCGTCAGGCGGGCAAACAGCGTCGTGCGCTGGGCAAGCTGCGCCAGTTCGTCGTCGGTGAGGTGCTCAATGTCGCTCCCCACCACCACGTCGCCTGCGTCCAGCCCCACTTCGTGACACACTTTGGCCGCCACCAGCTCGCTGTCACCGGTGAGAATTTTGACGGTGATGCCGCTCGCCTTCAGCGCCTTCAGCGCCGGTGCGGTGGTCTCTTTCGGCGGATCGAGGAATGCGATGTAACCCTCGAGGATCAAATCGGATTCGTCGATACGCTGATAGTCCCCCTCCCGCGCGGGCAGGAATTTGCTCGCCACCGCCACCACGCGCAGCCCCTGACGGTTCAGGTTGTCGGTGACGCGCTTGATGCGGCGCAGCATGGTGTCGTCCAGCGGCACGATCTCCCCGTTATGGCGCACCTGCGTGGAGACGTTCAGGATCTCCTGCAGCGCGCCTTTGCAGATCAGCTGGTGCACGTCCGGCTGCTCGCTGACCACCACCGACATGCGGCGGCGCTCGAAGTCGAACGGGATTTCGTCCACCTTCTGCCAGCGGCCGGAGAGCGTACGGGCGGCCTCCTCGTCCACGCCTTCCAGCACCGCCACGTCGAGCAGGTTTTTCAGCCCGGTCTGGTAGTGGCTGTTCAGCCACGCGCTGTGGAGCACGCGCTCGCTGGTTTTACCGGCGATGTCGGTGTGGTTCTCCAGCACGATTTTATCCTGCGTCAGGGTGCCGGTTTTATCGGTGCAGAGAATGTCCATCGCGCCAAAGTTCTGAATAGCGTCGAGGTGTTTGACGATCACCTTTTGTTTAGAGAGTTTGACCGCCCCGCGCGCCAGCGTGGAGGTGACGATCATCGGCAGCATTTCCGGCGTCAGGCCAACGGCCACGGAGAGCGCAAACAGCGCCGCCTCCCACCAGTCGCCCTTGGTGTAGCCGTTGATCAGCAGGACAATCGGCGTCATGACCATCATAAAGCGGATCAGCAGCATGCTGACGCGGCCAATCCCTTTCTGGAACGCGTTCGGCTCGCTCTCCTGCTCGCTGACGCGCCCGGCAAGCTGTCCAAACCAGGTATTGCCGCCGGTGGCGGTGACAATTGCCTGCGCCGTGCCGCTGACCACCGTGGTGCCCATAAAGCACAGGGTGTCGCACTCGAGCGGGTTCATCTGCTGCGGGTCGCGGCTGCGCGATACCTTCTCAACGGGCAGGGACTCGCCGGTCAGGGAGGCCTGCGCCACGAACAGATCCCGCGCCTGGATGATGCGTAAATCCGCCGGGATCATGTCTCCCGCCGCCAGCTTCACCAGGTCGCCCGGCACCAGCTGGTCAATGGGCAGTTCCACCCAGGCGTTTTCGCCGAGGTCGTTAATCACGCGCGAGACGGTCGCGGTGTTGCTGACCATCGCCTTCAGGGCGTCTGCCGCTTTGGTGGAGCGGGCTTCCTGAATGAAGTTCAGCAGCGTAGAGATACCCACCATCAGGGCAATCACGCCCGCGGCAAAGAGATCTTCCGTCGCGTAAGAGATGATGCCGAGCACGGTCAGCAGCAGGTTGAACGGGTTGCGGTAGCAGAGCCACAGGTGCACCCACCACGGAGAGGGCTTCTGCGCCGGGATCTGGTTATCGCCGTGCACGGCGCGGATTTTTTCCACTTCAGACGCGTTCAGCCCTTCCGGATGGCCGCCAAAGGCGCGCCAGACTTCGTTTTCATCCATCGCCGCCACGTTCAGGCAGCGTTCGGTCAGGGACGCCGGGATCGCCGCTCCCGCCATGTTTTTGGCATTGGGCAGCGGATCGCGCTGAACAAGACGGTGTGGCAGATGGCGGCTCAGCAGCGCCTGCAGCTGCCGGGTGATATTTTTAAACATAGACATTCCTCCGCATCCGCCAGGCGGACGCAGCATTCCCTTCAGGCGTGGCAAAGCCGTACCTGTCAGGCACTCAATTTTTCAAGCAGGAACGTTTGGGACGTTGCTGCCTCACATTACCGGTGAGACAGCAAAAGCTGGCTTACCGGAAAGAACAAATTCTCCCGTTCAGGAGAGGTGCGGGATCGGGATCCATAAAGCCTCCGGTAAGTAAAAAAACAGGGTGTCGCCGCGCAGTATAAAGATTTAAGCGTACCCTTTGTGACGATTCGGGCGGTATTATACGCGCCTGCAAATAAACAGTACGTAAACCAGACTTTGCCCATAGCGAAATCGCGCTATAGCATTAGGCTCAATTGACCATTTTGTCGTTGTTACAGGGAAAACAGCATGCAGAACCGCCTTACAATTAAAGACATCGCGCGTTTAAGCGGCGTGGGGAAATCAACCGTCTCACGCGTGCTGAACAACGAAAGCGGCGTCAGCGAACGCACCCGCGAGCGCGTTGAGGCGGTCATGAATCAGCACGGTTTTTCCCCTTCCCGCTCCGCGCGCGCTATGCGCGGGCAGAGCGATAAAGTGGTTGCGATCATCGTTTCGCGTCTGGATTCCCTCTCCGAAAACCTCGCCGTTCAGACCATGCTGCCTGCCTTCTACGAGCAGGGCTATGATCCGATCATGATGGAGAGCCAGTTCTCGCCACAGCTGGTGGAAGAACATCTCGGCATGCTCCAGCGCCGTAACATTGACGGCGTGGTGCTGTTTGGTTTTACCGGCATTGACGAGGAGATGCTGAAACACTGGCAGCCGTCGCTGGTGCTGCTGGCGCGCGATGCCCACGGTTTTGCCTCCGTCTGTTATGACGATGAGGGGGCGATTATCACCCTGATGCAGCGCCTGTACGAAGAAGGCCACCGCCACATCAGCTATCTGGGCGTGCCGCACGCGGACGTTACCACCGGCAAGCGCCGCCACGAGGCCTATCTGGCCTTTTGCAAAAAGCACAATCTCCCTGCCGTGGCCTCCCTGCCGGGGCTGGGCATGAAGCAGGGCTACGAGCAGGTCGCCAGCGTCCTGACGCCGCAGACCACCGCGCTGGTGTGCGCCACGGACACCCTTGCGCTGGGTGCCAGCAAGTATCTGCAGGAGCAGCGCATTGATAACCTGCAGGTGGCGAGCGTCGGCAGCACGCCGCTGATGAAGTTCCTGCACCCTGAAATTATCACCGTCGATCCGGGCTACGCCGAGTCCGGCAGACAGGCCGCCGCGCAGCTGATCGAGCAGATCAACGGGCGGAGCGAGCCGCGCCAGATCGTTATTCCTGCCCGTCTCTCATAACCCCCCTGAATCGTTTATTGTGATCTTCGCCCGATTTCGGGAACGTTCCCATTTTCGCCGTCACGCTGAAGGAGTAGGCTTGCGCTCAGGTCATTACCCCCCTCAACATCTGTCATGAGGTTTCATGATGAGTAAAGTCAAACAAGCAGATATCGATCGGCTGATCGTCCTGGTCGGCGGCCGCGAGAACATCGCCACCGTCAGCCATTGCATTACCCGCCTGCGCTTCGTGCTGAACGATCCGGCCAGGGCCAACCCGAAGGCGATTGAAGAGCTTTCCATGGTGAAAGGCTGCTTCACCAACGCCGGACAGTTCCAGGTGGTGATTGGTACCGAAGTGGGCGATTACTATCAGGCTCTGCTGGCGACCACCGGACACTCTTCTGCCGATAAAGAGCAGGCGAAGAAGGCGGCGCGCCAGAATATGAAGTGGCACGAGCAGCTGATTTCCCACTTTGCAGAAATCTTCTTCCCGCTGCTGCCGGCGCTGATCAGCGGGGGCTTAATTTTGGGCTTCCGTAACGTCATCGGCGATGTGCCAATGAGCGACGGTAAAACCCTGGCGCAGATGTACCCGGCGCTGCAAAGCATCTATGACTTCCTGTGGCTGATTGGCGAGGCGATTTTCTTCTATCTGCCGGTGGGGATTTGCTGGTCCGCGGTGCGCAAGATGGGCGGTACGCCAATTCTCGGTATCGTACTGGGCGTCACGCTGGTCTCTCCGCAGTTAATGAACGCTTACTTACTTGGTCAGCAGGTGCCGGAAGTGTGGAACTTCGGCCTGTTTACCATCGCCAAGGTGGGCTATCAGGCGCAGGTCATTCCGGCCCTGCTGGCGGGTCTGGCGCTGGGCTTTATTGAGACGCGTCTGAAGCGCATCGTGCCGGATTACCTCTACCTGGTGGTGGTGCCGGTCTGCTCGCTGATCCTGGCCGTCTTCCTGGCGCACGCTTTTATCGGTCCGTTTGGCCGCATGATCGGCGACGGCGTGGCCTTCGCGGTGCGTCATCTGATGACCGGCAGTTTCGCGCCAATCGGTGCCGCGCTGTTTGGCTTCCTGTATGCCCCGCTGGTGATCACCGGCGTGCACCAGACCACGCTGGCCATCGATATGCAGATGATCCAGAGCCTCGGCGGTACCCCGGTCTGGCCGATTATCGCCCTCTCTAACATCGCACAGGCCTCTGCGGTGACCGGCATCATTATCGTTAGCCGTAAGCACAACGAGCGTGAGATCTCCGTTCCGGCGGCCATCTCCGCCTATCTCGGCGTCACCGAACCGGCGATGTACGGCATCAACCTGAAGTACCGCTTCCCGATGCTCTGCGCGATGATCGGCTCCGGCCTGGCGGGCCTGCTGTGCGGCCTGAACGGCGTGATGGCGAACGGGATTGGCGTCGGCGGCCTGCCGGGGATCCTCTCCATCCAGCCTACTTTCTGGCAAGTGTTTGCCCTGGCCATGGCGGTGGCGATTATCGTCCCCATGGCGCTCACCACCGTGGTTTACCAGCGTAAGTTCCGTCAGGGCACGCTGCAGATTGTTTAACTTCATCTTTCGGGGCGCAGTTGCGCCCCTTCGCATTTGCAGGAACGCATTATGAATACCCTTCCTCACTGGTGGCAGAACGGCGTCATCTACCAGATTTACCCAAAGAGTTTTCAGGACACCACCGGCAGCGGCACCGGCGATCTGCGCGGCGTGACGCAGCGGCTGGATTACCTGAAAACCCTCGGCATCGACGCCATCTGGCTGACGCCGTTTTATATTTCCCCGCAGGTGGATAACGGCTACGACGTGGCGAATTACACCGCCATCGACCCGTCCTTTGGCACGCTGGATGACTTTGACGAGCTGGTTGCCGAAGCGCACGAACGCGGCATTCGCATCGTGCTGGATATGGTGTTTAACCATACCTCCACGCAGCACGCCTGGTTCCGCGAGTCGCTGAACAAAGCGAGCCCGTACCGCCAGTTCTACATCTGGCGCGACGGCACGCCGGAGCAGCTCCCCAACAACTGGCGCTCCAAGTTTGGCGGCAACGCCTGGCGCTGGCACGCCGAGAGCGAGCAGTATTATCTTCACCTTTTCGCGCCCGAGCAGGCAGATCTCAACTGGGAAAACCCGGCGGTGCGCGCCGAGCTGAAAAAGGTATGCGAGTTCTGGGCCGATCGCGGCGTGGACGGCTTGCGTCTGGACGTGATTAACCTCATCTCTAAAGATCAGGATTTCCCGGACGACACCATTGGCGACGGTCGCCGCTTCTACACTGACGGCCCGCGCATCCACGAATATCTCCAGGAGATGAGCCGCGACGTCTTCACCCCGCGCAACCTGATGACGGTGGGCGAGATGTCGTCAACCTCGCTGGAGAACTGCCAGCAGTACGCGTCGCTCGACGGGCGCGAGCTGTCGATGACCTTTAACTTCCACCACCTGAAGGTGGACTACCCCGGCGGCGAAAAGTGGACGAAGGCAAAGCCGGACTTTGTGGCGCTGAAAACCCTCTTCCGTCACTGGCAGCAGGGCATGCACAACAAAGCCTGGAACGCGCTGTTCTGGTGTAACCACGACCAGCCGCGCATCGTGTCGCGCTTTGGCGACGAAGGGGAATACCGCGTTCACGCTGCAAAGATGCTCGGCATGGTGCTGCACGGCATGCAGGGCACGCCGTATATCTACCAGGGTGAAGAGCTGGGCATGACCAACCCGCACTTCAGCCGCATCACCGACTACCGCGACGTGGAAAGCCTGAACATGTTCGCCGAACTGCGGGCCAATGGCCGTGAGCCGGATGAATTACTGGCGATTCTGGCGAGTAAATCCCGCGATAACGGGCGAACCCCAATGCAGTGGGACGCGTCGCACAATGCGGGCTTTACCGAGGGCGAGCCGTGGATTGGGGTCTGCGATAACTATGAAACCGTGAATGCCCGTACGGCGCTGGACGACCCGGATTCAGTGTTCTACACCTATCAGTCGCTGATTCGTCTGCGCAAAACCCTCCCGGTGCTGACGTGGGGAGATTATGAAGATCTCCTGCCGGAACACCCTTCCCTGTGGTGCTATCGCCGCCAGTGGCAGAGCCAGACGCTGATGGTGGTGGCGAACCTGAGCCGAGAGCGCCAGCAGTGGCAGCCGGACCCGGTACAGGACGCATGGCAGGTCGCACTCAGCAACTATGAGGACGTTCCCTCTCGTCCCGATACGCTGCAACTGCGCCCATTTGAAGCCATCTGGTGGGTGCAGGAATAAACGTCATGAGATACAGCATGCTGTATCTCCTTTTTTATGTTTAGCGATACGCTAAATGTACGACGATAACTTTTACATCACGGCGTACCGAAAATAAAAATAGTCCTGCCAATTAAATAACCTCGGCAGGACATGATGAAAAAGACAATTATTAAAGTAACGTGTATTAGCGCATTATTATTGAGCACACAGGGATGGTGCGGAAATACGTCCGTCGACCTTCGCTTTGGCCATAATACGCACTCTGACGTAAATGATTCTCGTATTAAGGTTATGCATCAGGCGGATAACGGTTTTTACTTCTCCGTTGAAGCCGCACAAAACCATAACGACACCTTTTTTGGTGATACCGACCGAAATAATCCCGATGACAAAGGATTAACGGAGGCGGCACAGGAGATTGAAACGCGCTGGCGCTTCAATCTGGGCAATGGCTTTGCCGTTGCGCCTGGCATGGTGACGGTTTTCACCCCCAGTAATACCCACTATCGCCCCTTCATTCAGGGCTGGAAAGTGTTTGATAACGGTCTGAATCTTTCCGCCCGTTACCGTTATAACACCATCAATGACGCGCACAGCGACAAAGAACTCGACGGCAGCGGCTATACCCGCCGTCAGTCACACCAGTTCGACATTTGGTTCGCGTACAACATTGGCAAATTCGGTATGTCCTACAACCCGCGCTTCCGCTGGCAGGATAATGTCGATCAGGGAACCGGGGATGATACCTACTGGGAGCATACCGTTGCGTTCAACTACCAACTCGACGATGGCTGGACGCCTTACGTCGAGCTGGTGTCACTGGATAAAACCTATATCAACAATGACGGCAACCATGAAAATGATTATGCCGTACGTCTGGGGATAGTGAAGCAGCTCTGACGGCCTGACTACACCGTATCGTGCTGCAGCAGCCTGCAGCCGATACGGTCCACGGCGCTTAACAGTTCAAGCTGTCCCTCCCGCTGATACAGCGATACCGCGTTAATGTCGATCGATAACGGCCAGCATAGCGTTGAGATCGACGCCAGCGTCGCCCCCTGACGGGTAATTGCAATAATCTTTAGGCCCTTGCGCAGCGCGTTTCGCGCCATTTCTATCAGCGACTGTGTCTCCCCGGATTTGCTGATCAGCACCAGCGTCCCCTTCGATACCCGTGTCAGCTGGTGCATGTCATTCAAAATAAGATGCGGCAGGCTCGCCAGCGATAAAAAGCGCGACAGGTAGTTGAGGCTGGTAAGCGAGGCGCCGCGTGCGTACAGATAGATATGGCTGGAATGGATGAGCAGCCTGGACACCTCCGCCACAATGTCGTCCGCGTGCGGACCCGCGTCGGGCACTGCAGGCGCAGTGGTAAAATGATCGCGTAAAAAACGATACCGAAGTTCGGTATAGCTTTTATACCCCATTTTTTTACACACACGATTCACGGATGTTGTCGTTGTAAAGGTATCACGGGCAATCTCTTTTGCCGAAATATTAGAAATATTACACGCGTGATGCTGAATGTATTCAAATATCAAGCGTTCACTTCCCTGGAATGAATTCATATATTACACCCTGTTTAATCCCGGCATGATATTAACACAACAGAGAAATAGTCTCTGGAAGGCGCTTCACACATTGCATTTACGCGTATCACGATACGTAATTAGTATTAGCAAACGTTAAAAACTGTTTTAGGTTCTCTTTATACTTTCCCTGTTTTCACATCCAGGGAATTATGACAATGACGAAACAGAAAGTTGTCGCGGTAACGGCCTGCCCGACGGGCATTGCACATACCTTTATGGCGGCGAATAAAATTATTGCATGGGCTAAAGAGCACAATATTGAGGTTAAGGTCGAAACGCAGGGCAGCGACGGCGTTAAAAACCGCTTAACGAAGCAGGATATTGCCTCCGCCACGGCCATTATTCTGGCAACCGACGTCCCCATTCAGGATGCCGAGCGCTTTGAAAACATTCCCCACCTTCAGACCCGCACGCAAGAGCTGATCAAGCATACCGATCGCTATCTGCGTCAGGCGCTTGCCATGGAAAAAAACGTCACGACTGTCGTACATGAAGACGAACTCCAGCCTTCGGCTTACCAGATTTTTATTGGCCATATCATGGCGGCCATCAGCTATATGCTGCCGGTGGTGGTCATGGGCGGGCTGATGATGGCAACGGCCAAAATTACCGGCCAGTTTATTAACATCGACCATTCGCCGTTCAGCGTGCTGGATAAAGTGGGCTTTATGACCATTAAGTTCATGTATCCGGTTTTCGCCATGTATCTGGCGTTTTCCATTGCCGGCAAACCGGCGCTGATCCCCGGACTTATCGGCGGCATCATGTCAGACGAGGTCTATAAGCGCTTCTTTGATATCGAAGGCTTTATGCCGTCCGGCTTTTTCGGCGCGATCGGCATTGGCTTTTTTGTGGGCTATCTGGTGCGCTGGCTGAATGATTCCATTCACGTCCGCCAGCAGCTCACGACCATCAAGACCATGCTGGTCGTCCCGCTCATCACCGGCATTACGCTGGTGATGGTCATGGAATATTTGATTAACCCGATTTTCGGCTCGCTTAACCAGCTGATGGTGGTCTTTTTTACCTCGGCAGGTGACACCGGGCGCGGATTCTATTCCGCGATGATCGCCGCAGGCACCGCGTTCGACCTGGGCGGCCCGGTCAACAAGGCGGCAGGCTCAGTCGCGCTCGGCCTGAATGGCATGAGCGAAACGTTTGATCTCACCGCCCGCGAACTCTCCATCGTGATCCCCTCTATTGGCGTCGGCTTTGCCGCGTTCCTCAACGGCCGCTTTGGATTACCGGATGTTTTTAGCCGGGAAGAGAAAACCGTTGGCAGCACCTCGTTGCTGCTGGGCGTGATTGGGATCTCCGAAGGCGCGATCCCGTTCATCCTGAAAAACCCACGTCTGATCCCGGTGTTCATGACCGGTGCCGTCGCCGGCGCGCTGGTCGCCATTGCACTCGGCGTGAAGCAGACGCTGCCGCTGCCGGCCATCTGGGGCTGGCCGCTGGCAACCAACGTGGCGGGCTACCTGGCGAGCGTCTTTATTGGCGCACTGATTTGCGCCCTGGGCGTGCTTTACGTCAGCCCAAAGAACGCCAGCTAAGGGGAAGGTCATGAATCAGATCCACGTCATTGCCCATACGCACTGGGATCAGGAGTGGTATTTCACCCGTCAGGACAGCATGGTGCTGGCGTCATATAACTTTGCGGACGTCATCGACACGCTGGAGCACGACCCGGCTTACAGCTGCTATCACCTTGATGGACAGATGGCGGTGGTAGAGGACTTTCTCGCCATCAATCCCGAGTATCGCACCAGGCTGGAGACGCTGGTCAGAGCGAAAAGGATTTTTGTGGGGCCGTGGTATACCCAGACGGACACCTACAACGTGCATGGCGAATCCATTATCCGCAACCTCAAATACGGCATCTTTTCTGCCCGGACGCTGGGGCACGCCATGCAGGTTGGGTATCTTCCGGATACCTTCGGCCACAATGCGCAGATGCCCACGATTTTGCAGGGCTGCAATATCGACAATATCGTCTTCTGGCGCGGCATCGATCACGACAGACAGGCGAAAAGCAGCCAGTTCCTCTGGCGCGCGCCGTCAGGGGCGACCGTTATCGCCTGCGCGATGGCGCTCGGTTATGGCGCGGCTAAAAACATCTCTTCAGACGCGAGCCATTTGCAGGGAAAAATCTATCCGATGGTCAATCTCCTGCGCTCGCGGGCCGGAATAAATGACCTGCTGCTGCCCTGCGGCGGCGATCAGGTCAGCATCGACCCGGCGCTGCCGAAAATCCTGCAGGTCGCCAGCGCACGCTCCCCGGATGAGGACCGGTACGTCATCAGTTCGCTGGAGCGCTACGTCGACATTCTGCGCGCGCAGCGTGAGCAGTTTGAACGCTGGGAAGGAGAGCTGAAATCGCCGCGCTACACCCGCATCCATAAAACGATCGGCTCCGTGCGCTACGACATTAAAAAGAAAAATGATGCAGTTGAGCAGTTCATCCTGCGGCAGCTGGAGCCGACAATCGCCATGGCGCGTCATCAGGCGCTCCCGGTCAACCTCTCGGTGGTCGATACGCTCTGGAAGAAGCTGTTGCGAAGCCATGCCCATGACTCCATCGGCGGCTGTAACAGCGATGCCACCAACCGCGATATTTTGCATCGACTGGAGCAAACCGAACAGCTGTGCCACAGCCTGTGGAACCTGGTGGTAAAAACGCTGGCCGCCGGCTGCGCTCGGGAAGGCGATCTGCTGATTTTTAACCCGCTGGCCACGCAAACGCAGCGCGTGGTGAAAACCACTCTCTATAGCCGCGCTGAAAATATCGCCCTGACGTATCAGGGGCAGGCTATCCCCTTCGACGTCCTGAAAAGAGACGTGTTGCCCGGCGGAACGGCGATCTCCCTTAACGCCGAAGGCGAGTGTGAAACGCCCCTTCCCCCTTATTACCGCTGGCACGTTGCTGTGAAAACACCGGTTCTGCCGCCGGTCGGCTATCTCAGCGTTAACGTTGAAGATGACCCGGCGCCTTTCCGGCAGCCTGAACAGACAACGGGCAGCGAGATAGAGAATGCACAGTATCGATTAACGCTGGACGACGGAACGCTAACCCTGCACGACAAACGCAGCGGCAGATGCATCCCCTCGTTCTTTACCCTTGAAGACTGTGCAGATGCGGGCGACAGCTACGATTTCTCACCGCTTGCGGGCGATACGCCGACGCGATGCGACCATTTCACGCTCGTCGGCTGCCTGAAAACGCCGCTTGTCGAAAAGCTGATCGTTGAAGCCACCCTGCTTCTTCCGCCAGATCTCGCCGGACGCCAGGATACTGCCCGAACGCCGTTATCCATTCGTCTGGAGTGCACATTACGCGAAGACGATCCGAACCTGTACATCGAGGCTTCGCTGGAAAACAACCACTGCGATCACCGGCTACGTTTACTGATCGGCAGCGATATTCGCACCCGTCACGCTATCGCCTCCCAGCCCTTCGCGATAATCCAGCGCGATACGGGGTGTGAGAGTGAAAACTGGCAGGAGCGCTATCGCGAGATGCCCGTGGATATCGAAACCACCGAAGGCATTATTGCTGTCGCGGAAGCGGGCAAAGCGCTGGTGGTGAATAGTCGCGGTATGAAGGAATTTCAGATTATCGGCAGCGAACCCGCGACGATTGCCCTGACGTTATTTAAAGCGACGGGCGTGCTCGGGCGCAACGATCTCGACTGGCGACCGGGCCGGGCGTCCGGCATTAATAATACGGTGGTTGAGACCCCCGACGCCCAGTTACTGAAACCGCTGCACTTTTCATTTACCGTCGCGCTGGCCGACAACGCCGACCATCTCACGCTTCGCCAGCTGGAAAACCAGGCTGCGGGACAGCCTTTCACCTATCAGCGGCAAACGCTACATACGCTCGATCACCGCCTTGAACGCTTTGCGTTGCGTCTGCCCGAGCATCAGCTTCCGGCACAATTTTCATTATTGACCCTGCCGGAGCCGCTAGTCCTTTCTGCCATGCCCCATGCGCAACGGTCGAATGGCACCGTCGTCCGGGTGTTTAACGCCGGGACGCAACCGGTTCCCGTCCCGGAAAGTCTGGCGGGGCTACGTCAGATCAACTATCTGGAAGAGCCTGTGCCGCCGGTAACGGCAATCCCCCCTTTCGCAACCTGCGATTTTTTGATGGAGGCTTAATATGAACTTGCTTGCATTGACGCACCCCGATCTTGTTTTTATCAACCCGCCGCACCGTACGCCTGAAGCGCTGATCCGCTGGCTCGCCGAACCGCTCGCCAGGCGAAAAATCATCTGCGATGAAGAAACATTCATCCAGAGCGTGTTACAGCGCGAAAGCGAAGGCCCTACCGCGCTGGGTGAAGCGCTCGCCGTTCCGCACGGTAAAACCGAGGCGGTGCAGCAGGCGGCGTTTTGTGTGGCACTCTTTGACGACCCGATACGCTGGCCGGGGCTGGACGGTGATGAAGAGGTCAGAATGGTTTTCCTGCTCGCCATTCCGCCCGCGGAAGCAGGCAGTACCCACATGCAACTGCTGACGACGCTGACCAGTTTATTGACAGAAGATCGAGTGCGCGCGCAGCTTCTGGCGGCGCGCACCCGGGAAGAGGCGATGTCCGCCCTGAGTGCTGAAGAACCTCAAAAACAGGATGCGGCCCCTGACCGCTCCCTTCTCATTCCGGTGATACTGGGCAGTATCGCTACCGCAGCCTTTTTACAGGCAGGATTGAGCTGGGCCTGCGCGATGAATTAACCGAACGGCGCTCAGCATGTACCACGTTGAGCGCTTGTTTTTGTTGAATAATTAATCAGATTTTTCCTTCGCGTCTTTACAAAGGCTGAAGCGCCCGCCGTTTGTACTCTCGTCTTTTTACTTTGTTCTGCGTCAAATAAATCGCAAACTTGTTTGATGCAAATCACTATATGTAGAACTTAAAATGCACGCCGACCCAACATCTTGTATTAATCGTCTACTATTCCAACAACAAGACGGCGCTTACGCTGGCCGGAATTGTGGATAACACGAGCTGGGAACGGGGGAAGTCTTTGGCCTGGCGGGGAATACGTCCGGTGAATACTTCTCCACCTCTGTGGATAACCTGTTTTTAAAAATGGAGTGATCATGACACCGCATGTGATGAAACGTGATGGCTGTAAAGTGCCGTTTAAATCAGAGCGCATCCAGGAAGCCATTCTGCGTGCAGCTAAAGCAGCGGGAGTCGATGACGCAGATTACTGCGCCACCGTCGCAGAAGTCGTTAGCAGCCAGATGACTGAACGCAGCCAGGTCGATATCAACGAGATCCAGACCGCGGTTGAAAACCAGCTGATGGCTGGCCCCTACAAACAGTTAGCCCGCGCCTACATTGAGTATCGCCACGATCGCGACGTGCAGCGTGAGAAGCGCGGTCGCCTGAATCAGGAGATCCGTGGCCTGGTGGAGCAGACCAACTCTGCCCTGCTCAATGAAAACGCCAACAAAGACAGCAAAGTGATCCCGACCCAGCGCGATCTGCTGGCCGGTATCGTCGCCAAACACTATGCCCGCCAGCATCTGCTGCCGCGCGACGTGGTCTCGGCACACGAGCGCGGCGAGATCCACTATCACGACCTCGATTACTCGCCGTTCTTCCCGATGTTCAACTGCATGCTGATCGACCTGAAAGGCATGCTGACCCAGGGCTTTAAAATGGGTAACGCCGAGATTGAACCGCCTAAGTCGATCTCCACGGCGACAGCGGTAACGGCACAGATCATCGCTCAGGTGGCGAGCCACATTTATGGCGGGACCACCATAAACCGCATTGACGAAGTGCTGGCCCCGTTCGTGACGGCGAGCTTCAACAAGCATCGGAAAACTGCCGAAGAGTGGCAGATCCCGGACGCGGACGGCTATGCGCGCTCCCGTACCGAAAAAGAGTGCTACGACGCGTTCCAGTCGCTGGAATATGAAGTGAACACGCTGCATACCGCCAACGGGCAGACGCCGTTTGTGACCTTCGGTTTTGGCCTGGGCACCAGCTGGGAATCACGCCTGATCCAGCAGTCCATTCTGCGCAACCGTATTTCCGGCCTCGGCAAGAACCGCAAAACCGCGGTGTTCCCGAAACTGGTGTTCGCCATCCGCGACGGCCTGAACCACAAGTTTGGCGATCCGAACTACGACATCAAACAACTGGCGCTGGAGTGCGCGAGCAAGCGCATGTACCCGGACATTCTGAACTACGACCAGGTGGTAAAAGTCACCGGCTCGTTTAAAACGCCTATGGGCTGCCGCAGTTTCCTCGGGGTGTACGAGGATGAAAACGGCGAGCAGATCCACGACGGGCGTAACAACCTGGGCGTCATCAGCCTGAACCTGCCGCGCATCGCGCTGGAGGCCAAAGGCAATGAAGCTGAATTCTGGAAACTGCTGGATAAGCGCCTGCAGCTGGCGCGTAAGGCGCTGATGACCCGTATCGCACGCCTTGAAGGGGTGAAAGCCCGCGTGGCGCCCATCCTCTATATGGAAGGGGCCTGCGGCGTGCGCCTGAAGGCGGACGATGACGTGTCCGAGATCTTCAAAAACGGCCGCGCGTCGATTTCGCTGGGCTATATCGGCATCCACGAAACCATCAACGCCCTGTCTGGCGACGCGCATATGTACGACAGCGAGGCCCTGCGCGAAAAAGGCATTGCGATTGTCCAGCGCCTGCGCGACGCGGTTGACCAGTGGAAAGAGGAAACTGGCTACGGGTTTAGCCTCTACAGTACGCCGAGCGAGAACCTGTGCGACCGCTTCTGCCGTCTGGACACCGCCGCGTTCGGGATTGTGGAAGGCGTGACCGACAAAGGGTACTACACCAACAGCTTCCACCTCGACGTGGAGAAAAAGGTAAACCCGTACGACAAGATCGACTTCGAAGCGGCCTATCCGCCCATCGCCAGCGGCGGCTTCATCTGCTACGGCGAGTACCCGAACATCCAGCACAACCTGAAGGCGCTGGAAGACGTGTGGGATTATAGCTATCAGCACGTGCCGTATTACGGGACCAATACGCCAATCGACGAATGCTACGAGTGTGGCTTTACCGGTGAGTTCGAGTGTACGAGCAAAGGCTTTACCTGCCCGAAATGCGGCAACCACGATGCAGCCCGTGTCTCCGTGACCCGTCGCGTGTGCGGCTATCTCGGCAGCCCGGATGCCCGTCCGTTTAACGCCGGCAAGCAGGAAGAGGTGAAGCGCCGGGTGAAACATCTGGGGAATGGGCAGATCGGTTGAGCCACTGCCACATTTATGCCCGGTGGCGCTACGCTTACCGGGCCTACAATCCGCACTCACACTGTACCCGGCTTGGTTAACCGCTATGAACTACCATCAGTACTACCCCGTCGATATTGTCAACGGCCCCGGCACCCGCTGCACCCTGTTCGTTTCAGGTTGCGTTCACGAGTGCCCCGGCTGCTACAACAAAAGCACCTGGCGCGTAAATTCCGGCATGCCGTTTACCGCCGAAATGGAAGACCGCATCATCGACGACCTGAACGACACGCGCATCAAACGCCAGGGGATTTCGCTCTCCGGCGGCGATCCGCTCCATCCGCAAAACGTGCCGGAGATCCTGAAGCTGGTGAAGCGCATCCGCCGCGAGTGTGCGGGAAAAGATATCTGGGTCTGGACGGGATATAAGCTGGATGAGCTGAATGCAGCTCAGAAGGAAGTTGTGGATTTAATTAACGTGCTGGTGGACGGCAAGTTCGTGCAGGATTTAAAAGATCCGGCCCTGATCTGGCGCGGCAGCAGCAACCAGGTTGTGCATCATTTGCGGTGAATGAAGGCGGATAACCTCTATCCGCCTGGCCTCAAAACCGGCTCAAACTCTCCATCGCCTCAGCCTTAAACGCCGCAAAATCCTCGCACTGGCACAGGCGCGTCATTGCGCGTTCTCGCAGGAAAGTGACGAAGATGTCGTAAATCGCCATCGCCTCTTCGTACTCGCTTTTGCTGATGGCGAGCAGGAAGATGACGTGCGCCGTTTCATCCCCCCACTGAATACCCTGCGGAGCCAGCACCGTATAGACCACCGTTTTCTGTGCCAGCAGGCCGAGGGAGTGCGGCAGCGCGATGCCGTCGCCGAGCATGGTGCTGACGATAGCTTCACGCTCAACGACCGAATCCAGAAACTCCGCGCCGACAAAGCCTTCGGCCTCAAGCTGTTCACACAGCTCGCGGAACAGCGTTTGCTGGTCAACAGGCTTGTCGAGAATGCGAAAATGGGCCGCGTCGAAGTATTTCTCCAGCATCCACGGGCGGGTGCGGTCCACCAGCACCAGCTTGCCGATCTGCTCCAATTGATAATCGGTCGGGAACGGGGCGATCGTCACCACCGGTTTAGATTTTTCACTCACGCGGGCGGTGGAGATGACAAAGTCTTCGCCGATGGCATCCGCCAGCTCGTATTCGCGCAGAGTGAGCGTGCGCGTCACCTCGATCTGCGGGTATTTGCGCTGGAGCACCGCCTCGATCATGCGCACCATCGCATTACCGGCGTCGCACACCAGCAGCACGCGCGGCTGGCGCTGGTAGCCGATGTTGTAGTGGCGCTCAAGCCCCACGCCGATGTGCAGCACCAGAAAACCAATCTCGTTTTCGCTGATCGCATACGGGGTGTATTTCCCCCAGCTCGACACCGCCGCGAGAGTCATATCCCACGCCATCGGATAGTGCTGCTTGATGTTGTCCAGCAGCGGATTGGGGATCATGATTTGATAGCGCACGCGGGTGATCATGGTTTTGATGTGCGTGAGCAGATCGGCGTGCAGCTGCGCGTCGCTGAGCAGGTTGTAGTTATAGTGGGTGTTGATGTAGCGCAGGATATAGTTGACCAGCGCTTCGTCGTCGTCGGCGTTAATCGCGCTGGGGGCAATCTCCTGAATCTGCCGCGCCGCGATGTGGACGCACAGCCAGCTCTCTTCCGATGGCGCAAGCGCCTTGCCCGCCAGCTCCTGAATGGCCACCGCGATATCCTTCGCCGCCTCGCGCACGTTCTCTTCCACGTCTTCCGCGTGGAATTCCGGCAGCGGATACCCCTCGCTGATGCGCCGCACCGACACCGCGCAGTACAGGCGCAGGAACAGTTCGCCTTCGTCGGTCAGACGAATGTGATGGCGGGTGAGCGCGTCGTGAAGCACGACCACCATCTGCTCCGGTACCCCGGCGTTGAGCGCGACCTCCGTCACCAGCGGGTTAAGGCTGTCCTGCTGCGCCAGCTCCCACAGAAGATCGGTCAGGCAGGCGCGGACCGACATCTCGCTGCCAAACAGCTTCATGCCGTGGCGCGGGCGGGTTTCCAGCGTCAGGTTATAGCGCTGGAACCACTCGCGCACTTCCACCATGTCGCTCTGCAAGGTGGCGCGGCTGACAAACCACTCGTCGGCCAGATCTTCAAGCTTAAGTGAAAACGCCGACGTCAGGAAACGCACCACCAGATAGTGCACGCGCTCCGGTCCCGTTCGGGGAATACGCAGCGCGCGCGGGTGCGATGCCTGAAGCTGCTGATAGCGCTCGGCATCGTCAATTTTAAGCTGGTAGCCGTTACCCCGGCTCAGAATAAACTGCGCGCCGTGGCTCGCCAGCAGCGCGTTCAGGGCGGTGATATCTGCGCGGACGGTTCGCGTGGAGACCGACAGCCGCTGCGCCAGCTCGTCCTGCGGCAGCGTCTCGTTTTGCAACAGATCGAAAAGTTGCGCTAAACGTTGGTTCGGAAATCGCACGTCGTTGTCCTCTTACTGCTCAGGGTGAAATGACCATCTGGGATGGGCTGCCGACCGGGGTATAGTCTGGCTCGGCGCTCAGCTTGCCGTCCGGCGCCACGCGGAAACGGGTAATGTTGTCGCTGCGCTGGTTCATGACGTACAGCCAGCGTCCCTGCTTATCGAGCGTCAGGGTGCGCGGGTAGTCGCCGCGCGTCCAGACATCCTCCTGATGCGTCAGCGTGCCCTCCGCTGTTACGGTAAAGTGCCCGATGCTGTTATGCAAACGGTTCGCCACATACAGCTGTTTACCATCGGCGCTTAGCGCCAGCCCGGCAGCAAAACTGGTGCCTTTATAGCCGTCCGGCAGGGCAGAGACCGTTTTGCCCTCTTTCAGCCTGCCGTTGCTGTCCAGCGCATAATGGGTGAGCGTCGACGCCTCTTCGTTAATCAGCCACAGGGCATCGCCTTTCGGCGTAAAGACGAAGTGGCGCGGACCGGCACCTTTCGAAGAGGCGCTGATAAACGGCGGATCGTTCGGCGTTAGCTTTCCGGTTCGATCGTCAAAGCGGTACTGATAGATACGATCCAGCCCAAGATCGGTGGAAAAAACGTATTTCCCGCTCGGATCGGCGGCGATCATGTGCGCATGCGGGCCGTTGTGATCGCTGATGGCAAAGCTACCTTCGACAGCCGCTTCCGGCTTCGCCGCGCCCGGTTCGCCCTGGTCCTGATGTCTGTCCGTCGCGTCACCCAGGCTGCCGTCCGCGTTGACGGGCAAAACGGCAATCGATCCGCTGACGTAGTTCGCCACCAGCAGATGCTTGCCGTTTGGCGTTAGCGAAAGATACACCGGCCCGGCGCCACCGGAGGCCACCTGATTCAGCTCGCTCAGCTCACCGTTATCGCCGACGCGCAGCGCCTGCACCACGCCCTGCTCCACTTCGCTTGCCAGATACAGCGTTTTACCGTCTTGCGAAAGGGTCAACTGCGCCGCGTTCGGCAGTTTGCTCACCAGCGTTTTGTTATCGAGCGCGCCGGTTTGCGGGTCGATGGTAAAACGGTACAGCCCTTCACCGTTCGGATTATAGGTGCCCACCCAGGCGTATTGCGTCTGGGCGATGGCGGCGGTGGCGAGCATTGAGAGTGAAGCGACAAGCAGGTTACGGGTGTGCATGGTGGCTCCTTTATATGTGTGAGTTCTACTTCACCAGCTTCTTCGTCATCGCCAGCAGCGTACGCACATCTTCGGGACGCGTATCGCCGCTGGCTTTGTCGATAATTGAACTGTAGATGTGCGGGATGATTTTGCTCACGCCCGCGTCGAGGGCGATCTGCAGGATCGCCTCATAGTTCTCCAGATCGATACCCCCCGTCGGCTCCAGCCAGAAGTCGTGACGGGCGCAGGCTTCCGCCACCGCCTGGTATTCGTCACGGCACTTGAGGCCGCCCATCGGGAAGTACTTAATCGAGCTGCCGCCGAAGTCTTTCAGCAGGGCAATCGCCGTTTCAACCGGCACGATGCCGTCCGGCGCTTTGCTGCTCAGCGGGCCGGTGGAGATTTTCACCATGCCGACGGTACCGGTCGGAGAGACCAGGCCATTGACCACCGATTCATTCTGCCCCAGCAGCGCGCGGCTCGCTGCCACGCCGGTGAAGACCTGATTAACGTGCTGCGGCTGCACCTGGCGGGAGATCTCGCTCACCATCGCCGACTGGTTCGGATCGCCCGCGCCCAGCCCCACGGAGAGCGCGTTATCAATCAGCGCCGCGTATTCACGCATATCCGCGACCGCGCTCGCCACGTCCGGGTAATTTTTGGAGAGCACGCCCACCAGCACGTGACCTTCCGCCGCCTCGTAAATGGCGCTGGCGTTGGCTTTCGAGCCGGCCAGCACGTTCAGGCAGACGCGGTCACGGTAAAAATTGGGGGTCAGTTTCATGCGTTTTTCTCCTGTCCTAATACTTCGCCAATGCGGCGGTAGACAATGTTCAGCTGGTCAGCACTTACGCTGCGCACGTCCGCTTCGATAATCCCTTCGTTGGCCTTGTAGCCACGGAAATAGATGGCGTATTCGCCCTGCTTGAGCGCGATCACCAGGTCACCCGTGCCGACGCCTGTGGTGGCTTCGTCGAACTTAATTTCGGTGCGGGCGATATCGCGACCCGCGCTGTCCCAGACCACGCGGGCGGTGACGCCGTTCAGGGTGTTGAGCGCGTCGATAAACGGCGTCATCTTCGCCACCATCTCGGCACCGCTCTCTTTGGTGGCCGTCAGGTAGTATTCGATGGCGCAGGTCAGGCCGAGGATCCCCTCTTTACCCACCTTCATGGCGCGGCCAATGCCCGCCGTCTGGCGCTTCACCCACTCAACGTACTGGGTTTTGCCGATCACCAGGCCGCTGGTTGGCCCCTCGATCGCCTTCGCGCCGCTGTAAATCACCAGATCCGCGCCGGAGCGGTAGTACACGTGCAGATCTTCTTCCGCCGCGGCATCAACGATCAGCGGCAGGGAGTGTTTACGTGCGACGACTGCCGCCTGCTCGACGCTGAGCATGCTTTTCTGCACGCAGTGGTGCGATTTGATGTAGAGGATCGCCGCCGTGCGCGGGGTGATGGCCGCCGCCAGCTGATCGGCGGAACATTCGTTGGCGTAACCCGCTTCCACCAGCTTGCCGCCGCCCAGCGCCACCATGGTGCCGACCGGCGCGCCAAAGTTAACGTTGTGGCCTTTCGGCAGGACGATTTCATTGTTCTCGATTGGGGTGACGTGCAGGTTTTCCAGCAGCCAGTCGCTGTCTTTTACCAGCACCGCCGCCACGGACTGGGCGATGCCCGCCGACGCGCAGGAGACCACCGTCGCGCCTTCCACATCCAGCAGCTTCGCGATGTATTCCCCGGTTTTATTGACCAGATCCTTCATCTCGAAGTAATGATTCATGCCGTCCATCGCCGCCTGCACTACTTCCGGGCGCGGCGTGGAGACGCCCAGCGCCGTCATGCGGCCAGAGGTGTTGATAACCTGCTTTAAATTATACTTCTCATAAATCGAAGGCATGTTCCGTGCTCCCTTGTTCGGTCATGTAGCCCTTGCCCGCGCGGATCGCGGCAAGCGGCACCAGAATGTGTTCAGCCTGCAGGCTGTCGTTTTCAGCGTCCGTCAGCACCGTTGGCTGGCGTTTAATCGTGAACAGCGTCAGGTCGGCGTCGAGACCCGGCTGAATGCGGCCCTTGCGCGTCAGGCGCAGGCCGTCGGCGGCGTTCGAGGTCACGCAGTCAATCACCTGCGGCAATGACATGCCGATGGCGAGAAACTTCGACATCACGCTTGCCAGCGAGCCAACCGGGCCGTTGATGCGGTTGCGGCAGTAGATATCCGAGCTGATGGTGTGCGGCAGAATGCCCATCGCGATGGCGCGTTTCGCCACCTCAAAGCTGAAGCTCGCCGTGCCGTGGCCGACGTCCAGACGCACGCCGCGCTTAAGGGCGGAGGTGATGGAGGCGCGCAGCTCGCCGGACGGCGTCAGAATGCGGTTAGGCTTCCCGTTATAGCAGTGGGTAATGATGTCGCCGGAGCTTAACAGCTCGGCGATTTCGTCGAGGTTCGGCGGGTTATTGCCGATGTGTACCATCAGCGGCAAATCGCCATTCTCTTTCTGGATGGCTTTGGCGCGCTCCAGCGGCGTGATGCCGTTTTCACCGACCACGCTGCTGCTCATGCGCGCCTTCAGGCCGACAATAAAATCAGGGTGGCGCTTCACCGCCTGCTTCACCGCATCGGCGTCAATGTTTGCCATGTTGGCCAGTTCGTTCTGGGCAATCAGCCCCACGCGGGAGATATTCAGCAGGGCAAAGACGTCGGTGGAGGCTTTGCGGGTGATTTCATAAAAATCGTCCACGTCGTCGGCCCCGGTACTGCCCGCGTCCACCACGGTAGTGACGCCGGTGGCAATACCCACGCTGTCCGGCTCGTCGTGGTAAATCGGTGAGTTCGGGTAGCAGTGAACGTGGGAGTCAATCCAGCCCGCGCTAACGTACACGTCACCGTTAAGCTCAACCGTTTTACGGGACGGAGCGTCAATTTCGCCCGTCGCGGCGATCTTCCCGTCCTGAATGGCGATATCGGTCAGGGTATCGTCGGCGAGGCGCGCACGGCGCAGGAGTAAATCAAACATGAGGATCTCCTGATAGGGCGGGCGCAGATGCGCCCGCGGGTATTAAAGGGCGACCGGGAACAGCCAGCCCAAAATCATTGCGCCGAGGATGGCGCCACCGGTAATCGGCTTCTGCCAGATGTAGAACAGCAGCGCGCCTACCAGCGAACCGACGCCGATTGGAATGGAGGCAGTCATCGCGCTGAGGATAATCAGCGGCCCGAGGAAGCGGCCGGAGGCGTTACCCGCGCCCATCATCACGTCTGCGCCGTAGGTGGAGTTGCTCTGGTTGATGGTGAACTTACGCGCCAGGATGATGACGTAGCCAATCGCCAGACCAATCACCAGGCCGGTAATCAGCGAGGCAATGAAGTTGGTCACCGGGAACATGATCCCCGCGCCCAGCAACAGCGCCGGTACGCCGAGGCCCACGCCGGTTTGGATCGCCCCACCGATGTCGAGAATACCCACCAGCGACCCTTCAATAATGCGGGCGAACAGGAAGCTCGCGCCGAACGCCGCCACCGCGCCGTAGACACCGGTATCGATGCCCGCTTTCAGCATCGCCACGAAGGCCACTTCGTTAAACGCGCCGATGCCGTAGAGGTAGTACATGTGCGTCCCGGCGAAGACGCCGGAGGAAAGCAGGCCAACGAAGATCGGGAACGACCAGTCGGCATACCAAAAACCTTTATTCTGTTCCATGTAGAGGCTCCTGTTATTTACCGCTGAGCGAGTTGTGGATCATGTCGAGCCAGTTCGGCACGGTCAGATGGAAGGATTCGATCATCTTCATGTCGAAGCCGCGGAAGAAGCCGCTCAACACGAACAGCAGCACGATCGCCGCCATCATCACTTTGGTGACGTGGTTCCAGCCGCTCTCTTCCACGCCTTTACCGATCAGGATGCCGAGAACCAGACCCGGTACGGCGTTCCCCATGATCAGCTGCGCCGCGCCGCCGAAGATGGTGGCCCAGAAGCCCGATTTTTTACCCGCGTCGATGGCCGCCAGCCAGAAGATCACCGGCATCACGGTGTTAACCAGCAGGTTCGCGGCAGGCACCAGCACCTTCACGGCGGTGACCTGCAGCGCTGCCGGCACGGAGGAGGCGGTCAGGTTCAGGAAGGTGACGACGAGCATGCCAATCACGCCGCAGGCAATCGCCATTTTGCGGGGATCGTGCAGCGTTTCGCCGACGTTACGGTTTTTGATCATCAGTGCAGCAGCACCCCAGTTCGGGATGATGCGGTGGTCAACGTCCTGTGTGAAGGCACCTGCAGCCACGGAAGAGGCCCAGGCGTTAAAGAAGAAACCTAACCCAAAGGAGAAGTGGGACGCCGGATCCCCTTCACAGGAGTTCAGTTCCCCCAAGGTACGAAACGCGCCCATACCCTGAGTGGTAGGCGCATGAAACATGCGTGCAGCCCCGGCTCCGACACCGACGCCAACCAGGCCGCCAATGATGAGCGATTTTATTAATATAATTAAGAACATCAGTCTGCCCTTTTATGAATAATCAGCGTTGCGTGACGAAATCCACCCGGTCAAGATTGATGGCGGTCACGTTGACGGTCACATCCAGCTCCACGCTGTAGGTGCGTCTTTCCCGGCGCAAAAAGAAGAACAGAAACGCTTCTTTACGCACCGCTTCTTGCGCCTGAACAACCTGCACATCCTGTGGCTCAATACGCAGTAAGATATGCGGTGAGGCTTTCATCACCGCTGCCTGAACGTGGTTGAGGGCATCGGCAAAGGCGCGCGCTTTGGCGTCGCCCTTCCCCTTCACTCTCACCGTGGTTGTGAACTGTTCTTTCATGCTTATGCGCCGTATTTCTTCTGCCACGCCTGCACCAGACGCTCGCCCAGCTCTTCTTTATCCATAAAGCCAAAGCCCAGCACGTTGCAGCCTTCGTTGATGGCGGTCACGCCCTCTTCCACGGAACGCATGCCGTATTTGGCCTTGTAGCCATATTTGGTTTGGGCGGTGATGGCACCCGCGCCGCCGCTGCCGCAGAAGGAGATGCCGAAGGTGGCGTTTTCCGCTTTCATTACGTCGCCGAGCTTCATGTCCGCCGCCATGCCCGGCACAACCACTGCGCGTCCACCTGCTTTTTCCACACCCGCAGCCACTTTCTGACCTTTACCCAGGCGATCGCCAATCACGACTGTAATCTGTTCCATGTGTTGCTCCTTAAAGGTTGTCTTTCGCGACTTCAAAGTGAACGGAGAGCAGCCAGGCCTCTTCATCAGGAAGGTTGCCAAACTGCGCCACCACTTCACGGGCAAGCTGCATTGAATCTGGTGAAATTTCGTCGAACAGCTCTGCTTCAACCTCCGGCAGTGGCTCGCCGGTCACGGACCGGTGCGCCATTGCGCGAACGTGGGAGGTGAGCATCTGCTCCTGTACCGCATTGGGGATGATGTTGTGCCGGGCCAGCAGGGCATAAACCTGCTGCAGCATGGTGTTCGCGAGCTGTTCTGTTTGCACCGCCTGTTCCCCAACGTCGTTCATTACCGCTCCGTTAATCACTCGTCTTACCCCGTTAATGGCTCTGGAATAAAACTAACGTTGGGCGTGAAGGGTTTGTAGCGAGTTGTTTTCCACTTCGAAGTGGAAAGGCGAGCCGCAGCAGTGATCTGTTCCACATAAATATGGTGAATCTGGATTAACGGCCGCATTTACGTGATGAATATCACGCTATTAAGCGGCACTAAACAGGTAAGCGGAGTGGAAAAGTTTACGAGCAGGCTCGTAGAAATGTGACGTAGATAAGGTTTTCTTATGGGGATTCGCTAGAGTGGCAGCGGGTGCTTGAGACTGACCGTCTCAGGCATGGGACGGAAAGTGGAAAGCCCCGCCTGATAGAAAATCAGGGCGGGGGCTCGAAACGACACGTCACGACCGTGGAGTTCGCTACCTCGCCCGCTTTAAAGCAAGGAGGCATCCATGAAACGCCAATCCCCAATTATCCGGGTTTCGATGATTGTTGCTTTGACAATAATCATCTTAACGCTGGTGACGAGGAAAACACTGTGCGAGATCCGTTTTCGAAACGGCTCGCTTGAAGTGACAGCGCGGATGGATTGTCGCTCCGGCCAGTAGGGAGCAAGGATGCGGGGGCGCTTAGTGCGCCTCCGCATACGGAGGAAGGACGTACAGCTCAGGCACCCAATTAACGGTATTTCTTGTGGTACGTGTTGCGCGTCGCCACAAACTGGTCGGCCGCCGCCTGGGCTTCCTTCACTTTGCCTTCGTTAGCCAGCTTCAGCGCGCCGTCGATCTGACCGACCAGCACGTCAAAGCCGTGGCGATAGTCTTTCATTTCTGCGCTGTCTGCCGCTTTGCTTTCCAGCTTTGGCGGCGTCGCTTTTTGCGCGTCCAGCGCCGCTTCACGCATTTTGGTCAGTGCGCCTTTCATTTCCGCCGCATTGTCCGTTTTCTGCACTACCTTCAGGTTTTGACTGAGTATGTCCATGTTGTCTTCGAGATCGGCAGCAAACGCAGAAGAGCCAAGAACCAGCGTTGAAGCCGCGACGATCGCTAACAGGTGTTTACGCATTGCTCACTTCCTTTTTTATTATTAAAACGCTTTTCGGGTATTACTGGCCGGCGATTTTCATTTCCGGCAGTAATACAGAACCACACTGTATATTGCTACGTGTTTCAATATCGTTACCGACCGTAACGATATTGCGCCACATGTCCTTCAGGTTTCCGGCGATGGTAATTTCGCTCACCGGATACTGAATTTCGCCGTTTTCGACCCAGAAGCCTGCCGCACCGCGAGAGTAGTCGCCGGTGATGCCGCTTACGCCCTGGCCCATCAGCTCGGTGACCACCAGACCAGTGCCCATCTCTTTCAGCATCTGCTCGAAGTTCAGGCCCTGACCGGCAATGCGCCAGTTGTGGATCCCGCCCGCATGTCCGGTGCTTTTCAGCCCCAGCTTGCGCGCGGAGTAGTTGGTCAGCAGCCACTGGGTCAGAATGCCGTCTTTAACAATATCGCGGCGTTCCGTGCGCACGCCTTCGCTGTCGAATGGCGTGGAGGCCAGCCCTTTCAGCAGGTGCGGATGTTCTTCGATAGTCAGCCACTCCGGCAGGATCTGCTTGCCCAGCGAGTCGAGCAGGAAGGTCGATTTACGGTACACCGAGCCGCCCGCGATAGCGCCCACCAGATGACCAAACAGGCCGGTCGCCACTTCATTGGCAAAAATGACCGGGGCCTTCATGGTGGAGAGTTTACGCGGCGACAGGCGAGACAGCGTGCGTTCGGCACACTCTTTGCCCACCCACTCAGGAGACTGCAAATCCCCCAGCGCGCGGCCAATGGTGTAGGCGTAGTCACGCTCCATGTCGCCGTTCTCTTCGGCAATTACGCAGCTTGAAAGCGAGTGACGGGTGGAGCAGTAGCCCTGCAGCATGCCGTGGCTGTTGCCGAAAACTTTGATGCCGTAGTGGCTGTTGAAGCTGCCGCCTTCGGTATTCGTGATGCGCTTGTCAGCCTGCAAAGACGCCTGCTCGGCGCGCGCGGCCAGCTCAATCGCTTCATCCGGCGTGACTTCAGCCGGGTGGAACAGATCGAGATCCGGCGCGTCAAACGCCAGCAGATCTTTATCCGCCACGCCTGCGTAAGGATCCGGAGAGGTGTAACGGGCGATATCCAGCGCCGCCTGCACCGTGCGGGCGATGGCATCCGGGCTGAGATCGGTGGACGACGCGCTGCCTTTGCGGTTCTGGTGATACACCGTGATCCCAAGCGCGCCATCGCTGTTAAATTCTACATTCTCCACTTCGCCATAGCGGGTGCTCACGCTAATGCCGGTGGTTTTGCTGACCGCCACTTCGGCGCCATCTGATTTACCTGAAGCGAGCGTCAGCGCGGTGGAGACGGCTTCTTCCAGAATCTTACGCTGCGCTTCAACTTGTGAGGTTACTTTCATCGCAAATGCCATACTGTAAGAGAGAGTTAAGTGAAGTCTAACAGAGAACCGTTTTTCAGTGCGCGTCTTAACTGGTAACATTAGCCTCTTTTTTTAAGGAGCCTGACATGACTAAGCAGCCCGAAGACTGGCTCGACGACGTTCCCGGTGATGACATCGAAGACGAAGATGATGAGATCATCTGGGTCAGTAAAAGTGAAATTAAACGTGACGCCGAAGAGTTAAAACAGCTTGGCGCAGAAATGGTAGAACTGGGTAAAAACGCGCTGGATAAGATCCCGCTCGACCAGGATCTGCGTGATGCCATTGAACTGGCACAGAAAATCAAGAAAGAAGGCCGTCGTCGCCAGCTTCAGCTTATCGGTAAAATGCTGCGTCAGCGCGACGTGGATCCGATCCGTCAGGCGCTGGACAAGCTGAAAAACCGCCACAACCAGCAGGTTGCGCTGTTCCATAAGCTGGAGCAGATCCGCGATCGTCTGATTGAACAGGGTGATGATGCGGTACCGGAAGTGCTGAACCTGTGGCCGGATGCCGACCGCCAGCAGCTGCGTTCTTTGATCCGCAACGCGAAGAAAGAGAAAGAGGGGAATAAGCCGCCGAAATCCGCGCGTCTGATTTTCCAGTATCTGCGCGAGCTGTCTGAGAACGCAGAGTAATCCCCTCACCCCAAAGGGGAGAGGGAGAAGAGATAATGTAAGCCCGGTAAGCGCTAGCGCCACCGGGCTTTTTTTTACTCTGTGGCCGCGGCTTTCTTCGCCAGACCG
This sequence comes from Enterobacter sp. IF2SW-B1, assembly GCF_001743375.1. NCBI lineage: Bacteria > Pseudomonadati > Pseudomonadota > Gammaproteobacteria > Enterobacterales > Enterobacteriaceae > Enterobacter > Enterobacter sp. IF2SW-B1. Next base: position 200,222 of record NZ_MJAA01000005.1, read on the forward strand.
TCCAGCAGCTTCTGATGGATCCCACCGAACCCGCCGTTGCTCATCACCAGAATGTGGTCGCCAGGCTGTGCGGCTTTCACCACCATATCCGCTAAGACATCCACGTCCGCGCTCCAGTGCGCAGGCTGAATGCAGGCGTCGGCCACTTCAGCCACCTGCCACGGAATATGCTGCGGCTGCAGCAGGAAGACTTCGTCGGCACGTCCCAGGGACGGCGCGAGGTCGTCTTTGCAGATGCCCATTTTCATGGTGTTCGAGCGCGGTTCCAGCACCGCCAGAATGCGCGCGGTGCCGCCAACCTTGCCACGCAGGGCGGCAAGCGTCGCCAGAATGGCCGTTGGGTGGTGCGCGAAATCGTCATACACCGTCACGCCGTTCGCTTCGCCGCGCAGCTCCAGGCGGCGGCGGGCGTTGATAAACGTCCCCAGCGCATTGGCCGCATCCGCAGGCAGCACGCCCACGTGGCGCGCCGCGGCGATCGCCATCAGGCCGTTGTGCATGTTGTGCTCGCCCACCAGGCCCCACTTCACCTCGCCCACTTTCTCACCGTCGAGCAGTACTTCCCACTCGGAGGCATCCGCGTTGAGTTTTTTCGCCTGCCAGTGGCCCTGCTCGCCCACCAGCTCCTGCTCGCTCCAGCAGCCCATCGCCATGGTCTGCTTCAGGTTGATGTCGTTCTCCGGCAGGATAATGCGGCCCTGGCCCGGAACAATGCGCACCAGGTGGTGGAACTGTTTCTGAATGGCTTTCAGGTCGTCAAAGATATCCGCGTGGTCAAACTCAAGGTTGTTGAGGATCAGCGTGCGCGGGCAGTAGTGCACGAATTTGGAACGCTTGTCGAAGAATGCGCAGTCGTATTCATCCGCTTCAATCACAAAGAACGGGCTGTCGCCGAGACGCGCAGAGACGTCGAAGTTACCCGGCACGCCGCCGATCACGAAGCCCGGCTTGTAGCCGCAGGCTTCGAGGATCCAGGTCGCCATGCCGGCGGTGGTGGTTTTGCCGTGGGTACCGGCTACGGCAACCACCCAGCGGTCGCGCAGCACGAAATCATGCAGCCACTGTGGGCCGGACATGAACGGAATATTGCGTTCCAGCACCGCTTCAACGCACGGGTTACCGCGGGTCATGGCGTTGCCAATGATGACCAGATCCGGCTCGGGATCCAGCTGGCTGGCATCGTAGCCCTGAATTAAAGAGATGCCCTGTTTCTCCAGAAGCGTGCTCATCGGCGGATACACATTGGCGTCCGAACCTGTCACTTCATGGCCCAGCGAGCGCGCCAGCATTGCCAGTCCGCCCATGAAAGTGCCACAAATCCCCAATATATGAATGCGCATACGTCACTATCCTTCTTTAATGTGGCGCACATTTTACTCACATGTTAGCGGCTGTGAAACGCATTTCAGGTAAATCCGTATGTTGCTGGCGCGATTCACCTCTGCGCTACTATTTGAATATTTGTTAAGATTGTTGGGCTTTAGTCGTTTTAGTGAACATACAATCGCTCTACTCACAAAGATGCAGGGAAAGTGTTATGAAAACGTTAGGTGAATTTATTGTCGAAAAGCAGCACGAGTTCTCTCATGCTACGGGTGAACTCACTGCTTTGCTGTCGGCAATAAAGCTGGGCGCTAAGATCATCCACCGTGATATCAACAAGGCCGGTCTGGTCGATATCCTGGGTGCCAGCGGTGCCGAGAACGTTCAGGGCGAGGTTCAGCAGAAACTCGATCTGTTCGCAAATGAAAAACTGAAAGCTGCACTGCGCGCGCGCGACATCGTTGCGGGTATCGCCTCCGAAGAAGAAGATGAAATTGTTGTATTCGAAGGGTGTGAACACGCGAAATACGTCGTACTGATGGATCCGCTCGACGGCTCCTCCAACATCGACGTTAACGTTTCTGTCGGTACCATTTTCTCCATCTACCGCCGCGTCACGCCTGTTGGTACGCCGGTAACCGAGGAAGATTTCCTGCAGCCAGGCAGTAACCAGGTTGCGGCCGGTTACGTCGTTTATGGCTCGTCCACCATGCTGGTCTACACCACCGGATGCGGGGTTCACGCCTTTACCTACGATCCGTCGCTGGGCGTCTTCTGCCTGTGCCAGGAACGTATGCGCTTCCCGGAGAAAGGCAGCACTTACTCCATCAACGAAGGCAACTACATCAAGTTCCCGAACGGCGTGAAGAAGTACATCAAATTCTGCCAGGAAGAAGATAAAGCGACCCAGCGCCCTTACACGTCCCGCTACATTGGCTCTCTGGTCGCGGATTTCCACCGTAACCTGCTGAAGGGCGGTATCTACCTCTACCCAAGCACCGCCAGCCACCCGGACGGGAAGCTGCGCCTGCTGTACGAATGCAACCCGATGGCGTTCCTGGCCGAACAGGCGGGCGGCAAGGCGAGCGACGGTAAACAGCGTATTCTGGACATCGTGCCGGAAAGCCTTCACCAGCGTCGTTCGTTCTTCGTTGGCAACAACCATATGGTTGAAGACGTTGAACGTTTTATCCGTGAGTATCCGGACGCGTAATATCTCTCCCGGGGAGCCAGTCTGGCTCCCCAACACATTTATATATTTTACCGTATAAGTGTTTATAAAAATCACGCTTTAATCTTCACCCCTGCTCCTGCATTATTTCCATAACAGTTTGACATTTATTTCCTGGAGCAGAATTGCAATGAAAAATTATTCCCGGGCTAATACCGGCATTGATTTAAATCTTATCCCTGTATTTATTGAAGTCGTCCGCTGCGGCAGTATGGCAAAAGCCTCTTTGCGCCTGGAGATGTCACGTCCTGCGGTGAGCCTGGCGTTGAAGCGTTTTAATCAACTGTTTGATGAGCCGTTATTTTTCCGCAAAGGTTTATATCTCGAGCCGACTGAAAAAGCGTTAGCGTTAACCAGCTCGCTGGAATTATTAATGGGTGATATTCACGATAATATTGCGGCGGTAAATTCCGCGAGAAATAAAGCCCCGGCACAGAACGCATCGGGGCTGGGAAATATTAAGCCGCAGTCTGAGCCGTCACTTTAAATGATGACATGGCTTCCATCAGCTGACGCGACTGCTCCTCAAGGGAGCGGGTCGCGGCGGAGGATTGCTGCACTAGCGCCGCATTCTGCTGCGCGGTTTCATCCATCTGGTTCACCGCAATATTCACCTGCTCGATGCCGCGGCTCTGCTCCTGAGACGCGGTGGCAATTTCGCGCATCAGTTTGGTCATGCGCAGCACTTCGGTGGCAATCTCATCCATCGTTTCACCCGCCTGCTGGGCCAGCTCGCTGCCCTCGTTAACGTGGGCCTGCGAATCGCCGATCAGAGAGCGGATCTCTTTCGCCGCGTCGGCGCTGCGGCTGGCAAGGTTGCGGACTTCACCCGCGACCACGGCAAACCCGCGCCCCTGCTCGCCCGCGCGCGCCGCTTCCACGGAGGCGTTAAGCGCCAGAATGTTGGTCTGGAAGGCAATACCGTCAATCACGCTCAGGATGTCGGCGATGCGCGCCGAACTGCCGGAGATATCGCGCATTTTTTCAATCACGTAGCAGACCATTTCGCTGCCGTGATCGGCGGTGTCGGAAACAGACTTCGCCAGCTGGTGCGCCTGCTCGGCGTTGTCGGCGTTAAGCTTCACCGTGGCGGTGATCTGCTCCATGCTGGCGGCGGTCTGCTCCAGCGACGTGGCGGTGGATTCGGTGCGCTCGGCAAGATCCCGGTTCCCCGCCGTCAACTCTCGGCTGCCGGTATCAATTTGCGAGCTGGCATCGCGAACCCGCAGAACCGAGCTCATCAGCGACTGACGCATCTCCTCTATCGCCGCGTTGAGGCGGTTAAACTCCTGGCTCGCCGGGGCATTCAGCGTGTGGGTTAAATCGCCCGCCGCCACGTTCTCCAGCTGCGCAATGGAGGCCGACAGCGGCTTGAGCAGCATATGGCGCAGCGCCAGCCAGGCGAGCGCGATAATGCCCGCCGTCAGCAGCGCGGCGACAATAATCAGGATCAGCACGCGGGTTTTACTCGCCTGCACGGCGCTCACTTCCGCCTGACCTCGCGCTTCGCTCCATTTCTGAAACGCCTGCATGTCGTTATCGAACTGCTTCGCCACCGGAATCAGCGTGTTCTCCAGCAGATCGTAATAGCTGTCCGCGCTCTGGTCATTCAGGGTTTTCAGCATCGGGCCGATCCCCTGCTGGTTATACGTCGCCAGGCTGGCCGCGACTTTGTCGAGGAGCTGCTGCCCCTGTTCGTCAGCCACGCCGCCGTCAATCACGCCTTTTAACGTTTTCCGGGCCAGGGCGACTTCCTGATTGATGTTTTTTACCGCTTTGGCCGCATCGTCCAGCATGCCGATTTCCATCATGCGGACGGCCTGACCCGCCTCATTGCGTGCGCGCAGGATCAGCGTATAGCCGGTGTTCAGCTGCACCATCTGCTCACCCTGAAGGTGATTAATGCGCTGCAGTGAGGAAGAACTCTGTGTGAGGGCATAAATGCCGATGCCGCTGACAATCAGCAGCAGAAGGGTCATAACGGCCAGTAAAGAGAGCAAGCCGGTACGAATCGATAGCGTTTTAAGCATGATATTATTTCCGGTAGCGAGATATTTCTGGGCATAAAAGAAGATTATCGGCCGCTACCGGAAAATGTTTAGACTTTAAGCAAATTCAGTGTGTTATCGCTCTGTTACCGATGTGTTTACGCGGGTAACAGGCGAGCTTTGACGGTTCTCCCAGAGCACCGTCAGCCCCCGCTGCAGGGCAATAAAAATAAACAGCAGAATGCCGATGGCGATCTTCGTCCACCACGAGCTGAGCGTGCCGTCAAAGTTGATATAGGTTTGTATCAGCCCCTGAATCGCGACGCCGAACAGCGTCCCCAGCACCGTCCCTACCCCGCCGCTGAGCAGCGTGCCGCCGATAACCACCGAGGCAATCGCATCCAGTTCCACGCCGACGCCTGCAAGGGCATAGCCCGCCTGGGTATACACCGAGAAGACAATACCCGCCAGCGTTGCCAGGCCGGTCGAAAGCATATAGATGCGGATGGTGGTGCTGCGGGTTGAGATCCCCATCAGGTTGGCCGACGTGGCGTTGCCGCCAATGGCGTATACCTGATTGCCGAACCGGGTGCGGTGGGCAAGGAAAATACCAATCACCACCACGCCCAGCATCAGCAGCCCCATCGCACTTAAACGCCCGCCGCCGGGAATTTTCCACGCCAGGCTGGAGAGCGTGTCATACACCGGATGGTTAATCGGAATCGACTCCTCAGAAACCAGATAACTTACGCCGCGCAGGAAAAACATCCCGGCCAGCGTGATGATAAAGGCCGGAATTTTCAGCGCGTCGATCAGCAGCCCCATAAAGGCGCCAAACGCGCAGCCCATCACCAGCACCAGCGGAAATGCCACCAGCGGCGAGATGCCCCAAAAGCCGATCGCCTTCGCAAGGAATACCCCCGTGAACGCGATCACCGAGCCAACTGAGAGATCGATCCCGCCGGAGAGGATCACAAAGGTCATGCCGACGGCGATAATGCCTAAAAAGGCGTTGTCCGTCAGAATGTTGCAGATCACGCGCGTTGAGGCAAAACCGGGGAACTGCGTGAGGCAGTAGAGATACCCCAGCACAAACACGCCCAGCGTGATCATTAACGGTAAATTACGTTTTATCATGGCCACGGATCCCCTTAATGATGCTGACAAAGCGCGGCGACTGGACGATCAGCACGCAGAGTACAACTACCGCCTTTACCACCTGGTTGAGTTCCGGCTGGAATCCCGAGAGCAGGATCCCGGTGTTCATGCCCTGAATGATCAGCGCGCCGATCACCGAGAGCAGCAGGTTAAAGCGCCCGCCCATCAGCGACCCGCCGCCGATCACCACCGCGAGGATCGCATCCAGCTCCAGCCAGAGCCCGGCGTTATTGGCATCGGCCCCGCGAATATCGGCGGCGACGATGACACCAGCAATGGCGGCGCAGACGCCGCTCAGCACGTAGGTCAGCATCACCATCAGGCGGGTGTTGACCCCGGCGTTGCGCGCGGCGCGAATGTTGATCCCCACCGCCTCAATAAACATGCCGAGTGCCGTTTTGCGGGTGAAGAGCCAAAAGACAACAAGCGTGACCAGGGCAATAATCACTGGCGTCGGGAAGAACAGAAGGTTGCCGCTGCCAAGCCATGCCAGGCTCGGAGAGTTGAAGGTAACAATCTGCCCCGAGGTGATCAGCTGTGCGACCCCGCGCCCGGCCACCATCAGGATCAGCGTAGCGACAAAGGGCTGAATTTTCAGCACCGCCACCAGAATGCCGTTCCATAGTCCGGCCAGCACGCCGGTGCCTAAGGCCGCCAGCAGTACCACCGGCAGGCTGTGACCGGCCACGGTCATTGAGGCTGCCGTGGCCCCGGCGATAGCCATCACCGCGCCGACGGAGAGATCTATTCCGCCGGTGGCGATCACCAGCGTCATCCCAATCGCCAGCAGCGCCACGGGCGCGGCGCGGTTTAAAATATCGATCGGGCTGCCAAACAGGCGGCCATCCTGAACAATAATCTGGAAGAAATGCGGTGCGACAAGGCTATCTACCAGCAGCACCACCAGCAGCGCTGCAATTTGCGGCGTGCCGGTTGGCCAGCTAAAGCGGCGCTTTGACTCACCGGTTTGCGAAAGCGAACGGGACATCACGATTCACTCCTTACGCCGCGATGGCATTCATGATTGCCGGAACGGACAGTTTATCCAGCGGGATCTCTGCCACCTGTTTGCGATCGCGCATAATGATGACGCGATCGGCATAGCCCACCAGCTCCTCCAGCTCGGATGAGATAACCAGCAGGGCCAGCCCGTCCGCACAGAGCGTTTCGATAAGCCGGATAATTTCGGCGTGCGCGCCCACGTCGATACCGCGCGTCGGCTCGTCAAGGATCAGGAACTGCGGTTTGGTCAGTAGCCAGCGGGAGAGCAGCACCTTCTGCTGGTTACCGCCGGAGAGAAATTCAATCGGCTGTTCCGCACTCGGGGTGCGGATGCCGAGCTGGCGAATAAAGCGCTCGGCGATGGCGTTTTGCTCTTTACGAGGGATCGGGCGTAGCCAGCCGCGCTGGGCCTGCAGGGCCAGGATGATATTTTCCCGCACCGAGGCGGCGGCAATGATGCCGTCCGTTTTCCGGTCTTCCGGGCAGAAGCCAACGCCCAGACAGGAGGCCTGATGCGGCGATCGCAGGGTTTGCGGTTTGCCCTTGATCAGCGCGGTGCCGCTGTCGGCAGGCTTGATCCCGAAGATCACCTCGGCGGTTTCGGTTCGGCCCGAGCCTAGCAGGCCCGCCAGCCCGACAATTTCGCCGGGACGCACCTCAAGGTTAAACGGCGATATCACGCCTTTCTTGCCGTAATCGCTGAACGCGGCAACCGGTTTTTCGCTCAGCAACGTGCGGCCCGCGCGCTGGAGCGCGTTGGTTTCCAGCTCGCGGCCCAGCATCATTTTCACCAGCTCGATCTGCGGCAGCTCGCGGGTTTCGCGGCAGCCGACAAAGCTGCCGTTGCGCAGCACCGTAATGCGGTCGCTCACCTCATACACCTGATCGAGAAAGTGCGTGACGAAGATCAGGCTCACGCCCTGATCGCGCAGCTGGCGCATCAGGGTGAAGAGCATCTCCACTTCCTGGGTATCGAGGCTGGCGGTGGGTTCATCGAGGATCAGCACCTTCGCAGAGAGATCGATCGCGCGACAGATGGCGACGATCTGCTGCATCGCCACGGAAAAGCGGTTCAGCGGCTCACGAACGTCGAGGGAGAAGCCGTAGGACTCCATCAGCTTCGTGGCGCGCGCCTCCATCTCTTTGCGGCGCAGCAGGCCAAAGCGGCGTGGCTCGCGGCCAATAAACAGGTTGTCCGCCACCGACATATTCGGCAGCAGGTTCACTTCCTGGTAAACCGTCCCGATCCCCAGCTGCTGGGCGTGGGCGGTATTTTTTGGCGAAATGGCGTTGCCTTCCAGCCAGATGGTGCCGCGATCGGCGTAATAAACGCCGGTCAGCGATTTAATCAGCGTCGATTTTCCCGCGCCGTTCTCGCCCAGCAGCGCCATGATCTCACCGCGCCGCAGGCTGAAATCAACGCTATCCAGCGCCTTTACGCCGGGGAAGAATTTACTCAAGCCCTCTGTGCGGAGGATTTCCTGGTGTTGTTCAGTTTTCATATTCATGTCCCCGGCACGTTCCCGTAGGCCGGGTAAGCGCAGCGCCACCCGGCAATTTCACTGGATCAGTAGCCCATATTTTTCTTCTTCTCTAACTCTTCTTTCGCTGTATCAGGCAGGTAGAGCGTGGACTTGGTGACGGTCACCTTCTCAGGCATCGTTCCGTCTTTCTTGAATTTCTCCAGCGCGTCGAATGCCGGGCCCGCCATGTTCGGCGTCAGCTCGACGCTGGCATTGGCTTCACCGTCGATCATCGCTTTGTAGATGTCCGGCACGCCGTCGATAGAGCCGGTGAGGATATCTTTGCCCGGCTTCAGGCCCGCTTCTTTAATCGCCTGAATCGCACCGATCGCCATGTCATCGTTGTGGGCGTAAACCATACAGATATTCTTGCCGTTGTTTTCAGCCTTGATAAAGCTCTCCATAACCTCTTTACCCTTACTGCGGGTAAAGTCGCCGGACTGGGAGCGGATAATCTTGATGTTTGGCGCTTTGGCAATAGCCTCAGCAAACCCTTTCTTACGGTCGATGGCCACGCTCGCGCCGACGGTGCCCTGCAGTTCAACGACGTTACACGGCTTGCCGTCGACCTGTTTAATCAGCCAGTCGCCAATTAACTGCCCTTCAAGCACGTTATTCGCGGTGACGGTGGTCATATAGAGAGATTTGTCTTTAACATCGATGGAACGGTCGAGCAGGAAGACCGGAATTTCAGCGTCTTTCGCTTCCTTCAGAACCGGTTCCCAGCCGGTCGCCACCACTGGCGCAATAAAGATGGCATCCACGCCCTGGGCGATAAACGAGCGCACGGCTTTGATCTGGTTTTCCTGCTTTTGCTGACCATCGGCGATTTTCAGGGTAATGCCGCGTTTCTGAGCCTCGCTTTTCGCAACGTTGGTTTCCGCCGCACGCCAGCCGGATTCAGAGCCAACTTGCGAAAAACCTACGGTTAAGGGAGCGGCCATCGCCATAGACGACATGGCTGCCGAAACTGCTGTGACAAGAAGTAAGCGCTTCCACATATGAGCGTCCTCGTAGGGGTGTTTATTGTTGGTTAAAAGATGTTCTGCGAAATGACTATAGCCAATGAAATATGTAACGAATTGCGTTACATCACACTTCAGGAAAGTGAATAAAATGTTAATCACAAGTTTGTAATCGCTTTCATTTCACCATTAAAAATGCGGCTGTGTTTATGGATTTTCCTGTCATGGAAACGGTCTGAAAAGTGGGTCTTGCGGGGAGAGAAAGCGAAAAGAGGCGGAGACATTCAGCGTGAGTTGGCTATAATACCTGCCACTTGTTTACCATCCATTTTAAAGGACACCGACATGAGCTTACTCAACGTCCCAGCGGGTAAAGAACTGCCAGAAGACATCTACGTTGTTATTGAAATCCCGGCCAATGCAGATCCAATCAAATACGAAATCGACAAAGACACCGGTGCGCTGTTCGTTGACCGTTTCATGTCTACCGCCATGTTCTATCCGTGCAACTACGGCTACATCAACCACACCCTGTCTCTGGACGGTGACCCGGTTGACGTGCTGGTTCCAACGCCATACCCACTGCAGCCAGGCTCCGTCATTCGCTGCCGTCCTGTTGGCGTGCTGAAGATGACTGACGAAGCGGGTGAAGATGCGAAGCTGGTTGCGGTACCGCACACCAAGCTGAGCAAAGAGTACGATCACATTAAAGATGTGAATGACCTGCCAGAGCTGCTGAAAGCGCAGATCGCCCACTTCTTCGAGCACTACAAAGACCTCGAAAAAGGTAAATGGGTTAAGGTTGACGGCTGGGACAACGCAGAAGCGGCGAAAGCAGAAATCATCGCCTCCTTCGAACGCGCTGCTAAGAAGTAATTCTTACTGTCGATTGATGAAAGCCCCGCATACTGGGGCTTTTTTTATCTTTGTTAAAAGCAGCATACATTAGCTTTTAAGATAAATCCCATTCCATTTGGCTTTCATGTTAATACAACAAAGACACCCTCTCATTTATGGTGGGAGTGGTTGAATAGGCTGTCAATTAATCACATACTGTCATAATGAGCATTAATCCCCATTGATTACAGGATTCATGTGTCATCCATTAACATTGATGTTGCCCGCCCAACTGGAATTTACTTTATTATTGAAAGGCTATATTCCCGCGATGGACTTATGCCTTCCGTTGGGGAAATCAGCCCCTCTTTGACACAGGTACACCGCACTGTCATTCAGCTAAAACGCAAGCAAGATATGTTTATGGATGGTGTTAAGGTTACCCCAAAAGATATTACACTTTGGCAACAGATAAAATATCTTACGGGCTCGAAAGTAACGACCAAAGATACAGATACGTTAGTGTATACGACTGATTTTATCGGCTCTCTTGTAGCCACTACACCTTTAGGCAATATTGAGCATGAAAATATTCCTCGCTTCCTCACGACAGAGTCTATTCACTCCCTTCCTCAGGCGGTGAGCTATGGGCGTGATCCCATCCCACAGGTCCTTCTTTATGGTCGTAAGGATATTGTCTTCTTTATGGACAATGGTGGTAAAGGAACGCCAACCGCTATTGCAAAATATAATCACAACAATCGTGACCTTGCCATAATCAAAGATCAGCTGGAGGCCAGTAAAACGATGAAGGAACTGCTTTCTAAGGGAGCAAAATTATGAGTAAGAAAATCCATATCGTAAGTCTACTCGTCATTATTATTGCCTCCTTTATCTTTGGCAGAAGTACGTATACTCAATATCTGGCATGGTATTATGGAAGCGATAATTTAATATTCAGCGAAATAAACAGCTCCTTACTATCCAGTTTATTTAACGGGCTTTACTTCGCTCTTTCAGCAAGTATTATTTATACGTTACTCACTCTATTAAAAAGAATTCCAGCGAATATTGTCACTTCTTGTCTGCTTCAGTTCTGTATTAACATCGGGCTATATACGCTTTTTGTTGCAGTAGATAGAGGATATAGTAAATTACATACTTTAAGCTCGGGTGCTACTGATATCACCCACAGCTATTTTTTAGGAGCGTTGCTGACGAGCACGCTTCTGACCGTCGCGATCGTGAGCGTTATACATGCTAAGTTTCTTTCTTCAAAGCATAAAGATGGGCTACATAAAGGCGTTTGACTGTTACGGCAAAGACAGCAAATGGCAGTATCTCTGCATCCTGACATTCCAACTTGCCTGGTTTTTGTTTTACTTATGGATCCCTTATCGAAGCGATTATGCGATTTTGCTGTTTTTACTGTTTTTCCTGCCCGTCATATCAAGCAATACGCGGTGCATAAACTACTATGGCCGTTCACGCGCCTTGTGTTTTTTATGGCTTATTGCCCCATACATCATGCTGTTCGTTCCTCTTTTTTTAACCCGACGCAGGGATACAGAAGAGAATTGAAAGTGAAAAAAACAACGCCACCTCACGGTGGCGTTGTCGTTTTTCAGTACTGGTCTCTGTCTAACCAGTTACCGCTTACAATCCGCGTTAACCCGTCGACCGGACGCTGGTAGACATACATCCACGCGCTTCCGTACGGTGTCTGGATCAACTGGCGAGCGTATTCACCGCCCCTGGTGCGCAAGGCATCAAGTTCGGCAAGTGTAGCATTATCAATACGATAAACTTCACCCTGTACTGTTCCTTCGCCGGGAACCGCGCCTGGATAGTGGCCCAGGCTGTACAACTGGTAGTTCTCGATATTGTAATTCCCCAGTAGCTGGGCATTGGTCATCCAGTGACTGTTGCCTTGCCTGGTTCGTAAACTGCCGTAGACAAATATTCGCATTGCTAAAACTCAAACTGATAGAGCAGATCAAGTGCCTGGTCTACGCCGGACACTGCTTCCAGATATAGCTTAGGCATCAGGCGATAGCGTAACGTGAGTGTTGCCAGTGAGTCAAAGATCCCCACACCATATTTTACCTGCAGACCCGGCAGTACATAGCCGCTGACCACCACCTGCGAGGAGTCACCCACGCCCTGGGTGTCCAGCGCCAGATTGCTTACGCCGAACGTCTCGCCGATTTTACCCACAACCTGCCCACTTTGTGCAACCCCCAGACCGACCAACATTGAGGTCATCGCCGCACTGTCGCTTTGTCCGCTGTCCAGACCTTGTCCGCGCAGCAGATAAGAGAGGGCTTCCTGCTGCGACATCGCCGGGTCGGAGAAGATCTCCGCCTTCGGTTCGTCGGCAGAGCCGGTGACGCGTACGCCAGCAATGACGTCGTTTTCCGTCGCTTCCGGGTTACGAATCGCTTCGATGTTCAACAGCGGTTGATCCGGTGGGCCGGAGAACAGCAGCTCGCCTTTACGGACAATCAGATCCTGACCATAGGCATGGAAACGCCCTTCAGGAATATTGATCTGCCCATTGAGGCCAAGCCCTTGTTTATCCTGCGCCACTTTCAGGTCGCCCGTGAGCCTCGCCTTCAGCCCAAACGCATCCAACCGCACGTTATTTCCCACGTGCACGATAAGGTTACTATTAATCGGTATACCAGCGCTCTTCTCTTCGGCAGGTTTCAGATTTTCATTGAGCATAACTTCATCACTGGAGACGCCGACCGCGCTTTCCGGCACCTCGTGAACCACGATGCGCGCCCACGGCACGTCCACGCGACCATCCAGGGTGAAGAGGCTTGGCGTCGCCTCAAAGACCACGTCCGGCGAGACGTCCAGGCGCACCATTGGCGGTACGGTGATGCGCACCTTACTGCCTTTCGCGGCAATACGGGCGCGCCAGTTGTCGAGCTGGCTCCAGTCCGCGTCGCCGCTCAGGTTGATTTGCCCCTGCTGAGTTAATACCGAGCCGTTCAGCGTCGAGCTCATGCCGTTGAAGTTCATCGCAATCTGGCTGGGCTGCATATCAAACGGCATGAAGTTACCGTCGATATCCACACCGCTGAGCCGCAGCTGACCGAACAGCTGAGGGCTTTGCGCGTTGCCTGCCAGACGCAGGTTGGCATTCACCATGCCCTCGGCTTTTTCCCCGCGGGCGAAGATCGGGTTGACCATCGCCAGGTTGAAGTTACGAATATTGACGTTGCCGCCCAGATTGCGCCGCCCCTGCGGATCGGTAATCTGTATCTGCCCGTCCATCTGGCCGTTGTTGGTCAGACGGATAAGCCACCCCAGCTCCGCACGGTTGTTATGCAGGTCTGCACTCACATTCAGGGTGTCGAAGGCCACCGGCAGCGGCGCGTCGTTCACCTCCTGCGTTACCTTCACGTTGCGCCCGGAAAGCGTGACGCTGCCCTGCGGCAGCCCCTCTTTGGTGGTATCCCAGGCGACATCGGCTTTCCCGCTGAAGACGCCGCTGGCCTGCGTGGTGTCCGGCATAAACGGTTTCAGCATCGCCAGATCGAAGCGGTTCAGGTTGATCTGCGCGCGCCCTTCCGCCCCCGCATCAATGGTCTGCGGCACGCACAGCTCCGCGTTCGGGTTGGTCCAGCAGTGAGGCCCGATGCTGATCTTCTGCTCGGCGTTGCGGTAGTCCAGCGCAATGGAGCGCGACAGCGCCAGCGGCCCCACCGGGGTGTTGAAGCGGGTGTTGTCCAGCGTTCCTTTCCAGCGCGTTTCCTTCCGGTCGAAGCTGCCGGTCAGGTGAAGCTGGCCGGAGACGGGCTCGCCCTGCACGCGCAGCTGGAGGTCGTGCTGCTTCTCGTTCCCTTTGGCGTCCAGAGTCACCAGGCTAATGTTCACGTCCGGCTGGGAAATGCGCTCCACGCGCAGGTTCAGGTTGCCGCCGATCTGATCGGTGGATTTCACATCCCCTTCCACGCGGACGCGGGCAATGCTCAGCTCCTGCCAGCGCAGATTGTTGGCGGTGATATCTGCCAGCAGCTGCGGCGCGTCCACGGTGCCGCGCACTTTCAGGAGTCCTTTCGCCGTACCGCCCAGACCCGGCAGGGCGTTATCCAGATTCGGCGCGTCGATGGTGGCGTCAAGATTGAGATCTTTTACCCCCAGCTCGCCTTTGATATCCGCCGTGTTGCGGCCCAGCGCCACGTGCAGTCCCGGGATAATCCACTGCAGGTAGCTGTTGCCCTTCACCGAGCCTTCAACATTCACCTTGTTCTGCTTCACGTTCCCGGTGAGCTTGATTTCCGGCACGTCCATCTGCCACGTGCCGCCGTAGAGGCTGCCGCGGGTTTTGATCAGCCCGTCCAGCTTCGACGGCCAGTCCGGCACCTCTTTGGCGGTGTTAATTCCCGTCAGCTTCAGCTCGCCGCGCCAGCTGATCGCCTGCTGCCAGTCGAGCAGCGCGGTCAGTTCCGTTTTGCCTTCCAGCGCCGCGACGGTCAGCTTGTCGAGGTTAACCTGCTGTTCGTTGCCTTTTGCATCCAGCGTGATGGTCGCGGGCGGCACGCCCTGCCCCTTCACCGCAGTGCGGAACGAGAGCGTGTAGTCGGTCATCTTGCCGCTCAGCTTCAGCTTCAGATCGTCGGCCTGATACTGTTTTTCGCCGGTAAACGGCCAGTAAAGCTGCTTGCTGACAACCTCCAGATTGAGCGGCAGCCCAGCTTCCGCCAGCTGGGTTTGCGCGCGCAGGGCCATGTCTACCGGGCCGGAGAGATTCACCCCGATATCCAGCTTCTCGCGCAGCGCCCCGCCCACTTTAACCTTCACTTTTTCGCCCTTCAGCGGGTCGATATTCAGGGCGCTATTGAGGGTGATATCCACCGGCCAGCTGTCGCGCAGCAGGGCGTTGCCTGACGCGTTCACCGAGCCCTGGTTGGTATCGATATCCAGCGCGTCGAGCTTCATGTTGCCGTCAATGCTGCTGACTTTCAGCAGCATGTTAAAGACCGTCAGATCGGTGTCGCCGGTCAGGCGCAGCTGCTCGCCTTTGAACTCCTCAATGTTGAGGTTCAGTGGCAGATGCACGTCGGTCATTTCAGGCAGGACAGGCTTCGAGAAGAGTTCTTTCAGCGTTTCGCCCAGCGGCTTCTCTTCCGGCTGCGGGTTCTGGATCTTCGGTTCGACGATCTCTTCCTGCGCCACGTCCGCCACTTTCGGCAGCGCGATCAGCAACCCTTGCAGCGAGGTTGGCGTCAGGGTGAGGTTTTTCTCCTGCCAGCGCAGGCCGGAGGTGAAATCCATCACCGAAACGGTGGTGTCGTCGATTTTGATATTGACGTTATCGAGCGCCACCCGATAGAGCGCAATCGGGTACGGCGTGGAGAGATTCAGCGGGCCGCTGTCCTCTTCCTCAACCGGCGCAGACTTCGGCATTTTCTTTGAGTCTATCGCCACGTTGACGTCTTTTAGCGACAGATCGTTCACGCAGAGCTTGCTGTCCCGCAGGCAGCCCAGCTTCACCGCGAGATGGAATTCCCCGGCGTTGACCGCCACGCCCGGCTGCTCGTAGCGGATGTTCTTCAGACGCAGGTCTCGCCAGCCGCCCGTTACCTGACCAATTTCCAGCCCCGGCACCCAACGGTTCGCGGCGTTAAACAGCAGATGCAGCCCGGTCGTCGTTCCCACCAGAAACGCCACCGTACCGAGCAGCAGCACGATAAAAATCAGCACCCCGAGGCTTATTTTCTTCCATAAACTCATAATTCAGGCCCCAGACCGATGTAAAACTGTAATCCGTGTTCATCTTTGTCGCCCACCGGCACGGCGAAATCGAGCTTGATGGGCCCGACGGGTGATTGCCAGCGTACGCCCACGCCTGCACCGGTTTTAAAGTCGCTGCGGCGGATATCGTTCACCGCTTCACCGCCGTCAACAAACATGGCGCCCCACCACTTGCCGCTGACGTTGTACTGATACTCCAGCGATCCGGTCGCCAGTTTGGATGCCCCGGTCAGCTGGCCTTTTTCGTTTTCAGGTGAGATCGATTTGTACTTATACCCGCGAATGCTGCGGTCGCCCCCGGCGAAGAAGCGCAGGTCCGGCGGAACGCGCTCGAAATCACCCGTCTCAATCCAGCCGAGATTGCCGCGCATCACAAAGCGGTGTTTGTCATACAGCGTGCGGATCCAGACGTTTTGCGCCTGCACCACCGTGAAGTCGACGTCAGAGCCCCACATCGTATTGGAGTAGTCGATAGAGTAACGCTGTGAATCACCCCAGGTTGGCATCAGGCCGCCGCGCGAACGGGTGCGGCTGATCATCACGCCCGGATAAAGCAGCATAGTGGTGTTGGTGACGTTTGCCTGGGTAAAGTGATCAAGGCTCCAGCGCAGGTTAATGGCGCGCTGCCAGCCGCTGGAGAGATCCCAGAAGCGTGAAACCGCAAGCGTTGTCGAGTCCTGCTCGGTATCGTTCAAATCGGTACGCTTAAAGCCGCCCTGCACCAGGTAATATTGCTCAAGCGGGTTTTTCAGCAGCGGAATTTTATAGCTGAAATCAAGCTGCTGTTCCGGTGCGGAAATGCTGGCGCTGGTGGTCAGGCTGTGGCCGTAGGAGTTCATCCACGGCTTTTTCCAGGAGGTCTTCACGCGCGGACCGACGTCTGTCGAGTAGCCAACACCGGTCTCAATGGTGTTCTCGGTGCGCGGCGAGACAACGCCATGCAGCGGCAACACCTTGGTTTTGCGAGACTTATCAAATTCCGGTGCGACAACCACGGAGTTAAACCAGCCGGTAGCGGAGAGGCGACGGTTCAGCTCCGCCAGATCGCTCGACTGGTAGTAATCGCCTTTTTTAAACGGCACGAGGTTTTGCAGATACTCTTCACGAATTTGCGAACCTTCAAACGTTACATCGCCAAAGCGGTAGCGTTCGCCGCTGTCGTAGTCAATATCCCAGAAGGCCTGACGTCGCTCCAGCGCGATGCCCAGCTGGCTTTTATTGAACTGGCTGTCGAAGTAGCCCTTGCGCAGGGAGACACTCGTCAGCTCTTTTTTGAAGTGGTCGTAGTCACCGTGGTTGAGCACGGTGCCGATTTTCGGCCGCGTGCTGAGCAGGTCCAGGTAGTCGCGGTCGGTACGCGCGCCGCCGCGCAGGATGACGTTCGTGCCGCCAATCAGCACCGGCTCGCCCGGCGAGACGCGGGCAATAAGCACCTGACGCCCCTTCTTTGGCGGCGGGCGGAGATCGAAATCAATGGTGGGTTCGTAATACCCCAGCGCTTTTAGCCCTTCACGGATCGCGTCATCCACGCGCGCGCGAAAACGCCGGTCCGGCGTCACCTCATCGCTCTGGATGGTCGACAGCTGCGCACGCACGTTTTTTTCCAGCGTCCCGGATAACCCCTCAACCTGCAAACGGACATTCGCCGCGCTGGCAACCCCGCTTGTCAGCAATACACTGACTAAACATAACTGGCGGATTTTTGTCACGTTTTCTCCTGAATATCCCTTTTCCACCCTGGAAGCAAATGAAGCGCCGCCGTGCGGCAAAATACGGCCTGGAAGCCAAAAACCCAAATCGTGGGTTGAAAACGGGTGTAACACCCAAATATTTCTTATGATTAAATCTAGTCTCATTCAGCGCATTTATTGTGTTCAATTAAACGCTTCGTGACAACCTTAACCGAAACATCGCACCCCGGGAGGCCCCATCGTGAGTTTATTCGACAAGAAGCATCTGGTTTCACAAGCTGATGCATTACCGGGACGCAACACCCCTATGCCTGTGGCGACCTTACACGCCGTCAATAACCATTCAATGACCAACGTTCCTGATGGAATGGAAATCGCCCTGTTCGCCATGGGCTGCTTCTGGGGCGTTGAGCGCCTCTTCTGGCAGCTGCCCGGCGTTTACAGCACCGCGGCCGGCTACACGGGCGGTTATACGCCGAATCCAACCTACCGCGAAGTCTGCTCCGGCGAAACCGGTCATGCGGAAGCGGTCCGCGTGGTATATGACCCGACGGTCATCAGCTACGAACAGCTCCTGCAGGTCTTCTGGGAAAACCACGACCCGGCGCAGGGCATGCGTCAGGGCAACGACCACGGCACACAGTATCGCTCGGCCATTTATCCGCTCACGCCTGAGCAGGACGCCGCCGCGCGCGCCAGCCTTGAGCGGTTCCAGCAGGCCATGCGTGAAGCAGGCGATACGCGCGAGGTGACCACGGAAATCGCCACCGCGAAGCCGTTCTACTATGCCGAGGACGATCATCAGCAGTATCTGCACAAAAACCCGTACGGCTACTGCGGCATCGGGGGCATCGGCGTCTGCCTGCCGCCACAGCTGGCCTGATTATTAACCGTTAAATCGTCACCCGTACCGGACAGCGCACGCTGTCCGGTCTGTTTTATGCCAAAAATGTGACCTCTGGCAGATTTACATCTCTTTACGCTATACTACCGCTGAAATAATCGGCTCAACGCTACGAGCTGACGTTCTACGTGTTTTCACACAAATGGTATCAACTCCCCTTCTGAGGATCTGGCGAGAAGCCGGATAAACTATGTTAAACAGTATTTTAGTAATACTTTGTCTTATTGCCGTCAGTGCATTTTTCTCGATATCTGAGATCTCGCTGGCCGCGTCCCGTAAAATCAAACTGAAGCTGCTTGCCGACGAGGGCAACATCAATGCCACCCGCATCCTGAAAATGCAGGAAAACCCCGGCATGTTCTTCACCGTGGTGCAGATTGGCCTTAACGCGGTCGCCATTCTCGGTGGTATCGTGGGCGATGCGGCCTTTTCTCCAGCGTTTTATAGCCTCTTTGTCAAATACATGTCCGCTGAGCTTGCCGAACAGCTGAGCTTTATTCTCTCCTTCTCGCTGGTAACCGGCCTGTTCATCCTCTTTGCAGACCTGACCCCGAAACGCATCGGTATGATTGCGCCAGAAGCTGTAGCTTTGCGTATCATCAACCCGATGCGCTTCTGTCTGTACGTGTTTCGTCCGCTGGTGTGGTTCTTCAACGGCCTGGCGAACGTGATTTTCCGCATCTTTAAGCTGCCAATGGTGCGTAAAGACGACATCACCTCTGACGACATTTATGCGGTGGTGGAAGCCGGCGCGCTGGCCGGAGTGCTGCGTAAGCAGGAACACGAGCTGATTGAGAACGTATTTGAACTGGAATCCCGTACCGTGCCCTCTTCCATGACGGGCCGCGAAAACATTATCTGGTTCGATTTACATGAAGATGAGCAGAGCCTGAAGAACAAAGTAGCGCAGCATCCTCACTCCAAGTTCCTGGTCTGTAATGAAGATATCGACCACATCATCGGTTACGTCGACTCCAAAGACCTGCTGAACCGCGTGCTGGCAAACCAGAGCCTGGCGCTCAACAGCGGCGTGCAGATCCGCAATACCCTGATTGTGCCGGACACCCTGACGCTCTCCGAAGCGCTGGAAAGTTTCAAAACCGCCGGGGAAGACTTCGCGGTGATCATGAATGAATACGCGCTGGTTGTGGGTATCATCACGCTGAACGACGTGATGACCACGCTGATGGGAGACCTGGTTGGCCAGGGACTGGAAGAGCAGATTGTTCAGCGTGACGATAATTCATGGCTGATCGACGGCGGTACGCCGATTGAAGACGTCATGCGCGTGCTGGATATCGACGAGTTCCCGCAGTCCGGTAACTACGAAACCATCGGCGGCTTTATGATGTTTATGCTGCGTAAAATCCCGAAACGCACCGACTCGGTGAAGTTCTCCGGCTACAAGTTTGAGGTGGTGGATATTGATAACTATCGCATCGACCAGCTGCTGGTGACGCGTATTGACAATAAGCCGACCGTACTGGTGCCGAAGCTGCCGGACGCGGAAGAGAAGGTGTCGGCGTAACGTTCCTGCCCCCACAAACATCAACGGCTCCCATCGGGAGCCGTCTTTTTAACTACCTACTGCATAGCACGTTGGTTAAGCCATCTCAGTTTGCAGACGCATAACCTGACGGTTGACTTCGGACATCACAGACAGGTGCTGTTTGTCCTTCACTTTTGGGACAAGGATCTTGCCCTTATCAAACTCAAAAGCGCCAACATCCTTGATGTACAACCGTCCACGGAACAGGATCTTCACGTACTTCGCCACCTGAAGCGGGTTGTAGCGTTGGAAAATTTTCATTCTTGTATCTCCTGCGAATCATACGCTCTTGCGGTGCCACAATCGGCCCGACTGTCCTGAGCGCAAATTTTGATGCCCAATGACTATAGACCAGAACTACGGTGTTACCCAGTGTGCATAAGTTTATTTACCGTTTGATTACAATTATTCAGAATAATCTTTGCAAAGCGTGATAGAGAGCAGTATAAGCCGTCGTTTTTTCATGGATATGTGCGTTCACCCGCAAACTGGCACTGGGATTGCGGGAAAACCACATTGATCGCACTTATGATTAAAAGCGTATGACCAAGTGGTCGGATCACCTGCAAACAATAAGGAAACGCCATGACCCTACGTAACATCCTTGCGGCAGCCTGCCTGCTGCTGCCCCTGTGGGCTTCCGCTCACAGCATTGAAAAAGGACAACGTGTACCGCCAGTCGGCATTGCTGACCGGGGAGAATTGATTCTCGACAATGATAAGTTTAGCTATAAAGCCTGGAATAGCGCGCAGCTCGCGGGCAAAGTGAGAGTTGTACAACATATTGCCGGTCGTACATCCGCAAAAGAAAAAAATGCCAGCCTGGTGGAGGCGATCAAGGCCGCAAAATTCCCTCATGACCGCTACCAGACCACCACGATTGTGAACACCGATGATGCCATTCCTGGCTCCGGGATGTTTGTGCGCTCAAGCCTTGAGAGCAATAAAAAGCTCTACCCGTGGTCGCAGTTTATCGTCGACAGCAACGGCGTGACGCGTAAGGCCTGGCAGCTTGAGGAAGAGAGCTCCGCGATTGTCGTGCTGGATAAGGACGGCCGCGTGCAGTGGGTGAAAGACGGCGCGTTAACTCAGGAAGAGGTGCAGCAGGTTGTCGCCCTGCTGCACAAACTGCTGGCTCAGTAAAGAGAGACGCGGAAGCCGGGGTTGAGGAATGATTCGCGCGGGGTATAGTCCAGCGGCTTGCCCTGCCAGTCATGGACATGCGCCCCGGCGGCCGCGGCAACGGCATGGCCTGCCGCGGTATCCCAGACGTTGGTTGGCCCAAAGCGCGGATAGAGCTGCGCCTGACCTTCCGCCACCAGGCAGAATTTCAGCGACGAGCCAATCGAGGTGGTCTGGTGTTCACCCAGCTGTTGCAGGTATTCCTCCAGCTCGCTGTCGCTGTGCGAGCGGCTAATCACCACCAGCGGTGGACGGGCATCGCGCACCTGGATCTGCTTGCGTACGCCGCACTCCTCCTTCCAGGCCTTCCCTTCTGCAGCGCTATACATCACCTTCATTACCGGCGCGTAGACCACGCCGAGCACCGCTTTACCCTTCTCAATCAGGGCAATATTGACGGTGAACTCACCGTTGCGCTTGATGAACTCTTTTGTACCGTCCAGCGGATCGACCAGCCAGTAGCGCTGCCAGTGCTGGCGCTCGTCCCAGCTTTGCGGCGCTTCTTCAGACAGAACGGGGATATCCGGCGTTAAGGCCTGCAGACCTTGCAGGATCACCTTATGCGCCGCGATATCGGCCGCCGTGACCGGGGAGTCGTCCGCCTTGCTGACGACCTCCATCGGTTTTACACCGTCATACACCTGCATGATGGCATCTCCCGCATCCCGTGCGAGCTGACAAATCTTATCTAGCATTTTCCACCTCTTTGTTAACGCAGTGAGGTTAACTCTTTGTTTTAGTTATATCGTAATGTGAACAATTCCGCTATCTGTGAAGCAATTCCGGTTTCAGGTCGCTTTTTTCTGTCAGGATTCACATTTCTGTAAGCAACAAACGATAGATACATACTCTTTTGTGGAACGGATCGAAAAAAGGACTCCTCTGATGATTAAGTTTAGTGCAACGCTTCTGGCGACGCTGATTGCAGCGAGCGTGCAGGCGGCGACGGTAGATCTGCGTATTCTGGAAACGACCGATCTGCACAGCAATATGATGGACTTCGATTACTACAAAGATACCCCTACGGAAAAATTCGGACTGGTACGTACAGCAAGTTTGATCAACGCCGCGCGGGGTGAAGTCAAAAATAGCGTGCTGGTGGACAACGGCGATCTCATTCAGGGCAGCCCGCTTGGCGATTACATGGCGGCGAAAGGTCTGAAGAAAGGCGAGATCCATCCGGTTTATAAAGCGATGAACACGCTGGACTATGCCGTCGGCAACCTGGGCAACCACGAATTCAACTACGGCCTGAAATACCTGCACGATGCGCTGGCCGGCGCGAAGTTCCCGTACGTTAACGCCAATATCATCGACGTTAAGACGCAAAAGCCGCTCTTTACCCCTTACCTGATTAAAGAGAGTGAAGTTGTCGATCGGGACGGTAAAAAGCAGACGCTGAAAATCGGCTATATCGGCTTCGTACCGCCGCAGATCATGACCTGGGATAAAGCCAACCTCGACGGCAAAGTGACCGTTAATGACATTACCGAAACCGCGCGCAAGTACGTGCCGGAAATGCGCGCGAAAGGCGCAGATCTGGTGGTGATTGTCGCCCACTCGGGTCTCTCCGCCGATCCGTATCAGGCCATGGCGGAGAACTCCGTTTACTATCTGAGCGAAGTCCCGGGCGTTGACGCGATCCTGTTCGGCCACGCTCACGCCGTTTTCCCGGGCAAAGATTTTGCCAGCATTAAAGGGGCGGATATCGAGAAAGGGACGCTCAACGGCGTGCCGTCGGTGATGCCGGGCATGTGGGGCGACCACCTTGGCGTGGTGGATCTGGTGCTAAATAACGACAGCGGCAGCTGGAAGGTGACGCAGTCAAAAGCCGAAGCGCGCCCGATTTACGACGCGGCGGCTAAAAAATCCCTGGCCGCGGAAGATAAAAAGCTGGTCGACGTGCTGAAGCACGACCACGACGCCACCCGCGAATTCGTCAGCAAGCCGATCGGCAAATCCGCCGACAACATGTACAGCTTCCTGGCGCTGGTGCAGGACGATCCGACCGTTCAGGTAGTCAACATGGCCCAGAAAGCTTATGCCGAACACTTTGTTCAGGGCGATCCGGATCTGGCAAAACTGCCGGTGCTGTCTGCCGCTGCGCCATTCAAAGTGGGCGGACGCAAGAACGACCCGGCAAGCTATGTTGAGGTCGAAAAAGGCCAGCTCACCTTCCGTAACGCCGCCGATCTCTATCTCTACCCGAATACCCTGGTGGTGGTTAAAGCCACGGGGAAAGAGGTGAAGGAGTGGCTGGAGTGCTCCGCCGGGCAGTTTAACCAGATCGACCCGAAGAGCAGTAAACCACAGCCGCTGATTAACTGGGACGGCTTCCGCACCTACAACTTCGACGTGATCGACGGCGTAAATTACCAGATTGACGTCACCCAGCCGGCGAAATATGACGGCGAGTGCCAGGCGATTAACCCGCAGGCCGAACGCATCAAAAACCTGACGTTCAACGGCAAGGCGATCGACCCGAATGCCACCTTCCTGGTGGTAACCAATAACTACCGTGCCTACGGCGGTAAGTTTGCCGGTACGGGAGATAGCCACATCGCCTTTGCCTCGCCGGACGAGAACCGCTCGGTGCTGGCGGCGTGGATCGGCGCGGAGTCGAAGAAGGCGGGCGAAATTCACCCGGCGGTGGATAACAACTGGCGTCTTGCGCCAATCCACAGCGATGCGAAACTGGATATCCGCTTTGAAACGTCACCGTCCGATAAAGCAGCCGCGTTTATTAAGGATAAGGCGCAGTATCCGATGAAGAAGGTTGCGACGGATGATATCGGGTTCGCGATTTATCAGGTGGATTTAAGCAGGTAGCGGTGATTGTGCCGGGTAAGGCGAAACCGCCACCCGGCTTTTACGCCGCACGCTCATCCCGATTCGCCATCACCTTCGGCGTATTGACTTCAATCCAGTCCGCCAGCGCGGCGACTTTCTCGCTCACCTCGATGCCCATCGGTGTCAGGCTATACTCGACGTGCGGCGGCACGACCGGATACGACACGCGATCGACAAACCCGTCCTGCTCCAGCGCCTGAAGCGACTGGGACAGCATCTTTTCGCTCACCCCGCCCATTTTATGGCGCAGCTCGCTAAAACGGTGCGTTCCTCCGCGCAGAGCCAGCAGGATCAGCACGCCCCAGCGGCTGGTAACGTGTTTAAGCACCTCCCGTGAGGGGCACTGTTCCGCGAAGAGATTGCCATCGCGCATTTGCTCGCTGAGCGTTGGGATCGTTTTTTTCATACTTACCTTTTTGTACGTACTTACTAAAAGTTAGCTATGGTGATAGTGTGCCACAACACCAGACAAACACGAAGGAGATTTATCATGATCGCGATTACCGGCGCTACCGGCCAGCTTGGCCAGCACGTTATTGAAGAACTGCTGAAAACCGTTCCAGCAAACCAGATTGTTGCCATTGTTCGTAACCCGGCGAAAGCTGAAGCGTTAAGCAATCAGGGTATTGTGGTTCGTCAGGCGGATTACACCGATAAGGCCGCCTTTACTGCCGCGCTGAGCGGCGTGGAAAAGCTGCTGCTCATCTCCTCCAGCGAAGTGGGCCAGCGCGCGACCCAGCACCATAACGTTATCAACGCCGCCAAAGCGGCAGGCGTGAAATTTATCGCCTACACCAGCCTGCTGCACGCGGATAAATCACCGCTGGGTCTGCACGTTGAACATGTCGCCACTGAAAAAGCGCTGGCGGCGTCCGGCATTCCTTATGCCCTGCTGCGCAACGGCTGGTACACCGAAAACTACCTGGCGAGCGCGCCGCCTGCGCTGGAACACGGCGTATTCATTGGTGCCGCAGGCGAAGGCAAAATTGCCTCCGCGACGCGTGCAGACTACGCCGCGGCGGCCGCCAAAGTGATCGCTGAAGAGGGTCATGCGGGCAAGGTATACGAACTGGCAGGCGACCACGGCTGGACATTGAGCGAGCTGGCGGCGGAACTGAGCAAGCAGAGCGGTAAACCTGTGGCGTATCAAAACCTGAGCGAAGCGGACTTTGCAGCCGCATTGAAGAGCGTGGGTTTACCCGCCGGGCTGGCGGATATGCTGGCGGACTCCGACGTGGGCGCGTCCAAAGGCGGCCTGTTTGACGACAGCCGTACCCTGAGCAAGCTGATTGGCCGCCCGACCACACCGCTGGCGGAGAGCGTCAAAGCCATTCTGTAATTGTTACGGATTGGTTATTTTTTGTGGCATCCCCTCGGGTCATCTCTGATAATGAAGCGATGACCCAGAGGAGGCTCACCGTGCAAGGCGTACCGGAACAGTTTATTGATGAGAGAGACAGCGCACGCTTTCGCCATCTGGCGCAGCTGCCGGGCCTTGAACTCTATCACGCGCATATCTCTGACTACGCCTTTGAGCCCCACACCCATGAAGCCTTCGGCATCGGCACCATCGAAACCGGCGCCGAACGCTTTCGCTATCGCGGCACCCAGCATCTCGCACCTGAAAAATCCGTTGTTACCATGAACCCGGACGAGATCCATACCGGGGAGTCCGCGACCGAAGACGGCTGGCGCTACCGGATGGTCTACATCGAACCCGATCTTCTGGAAGAGGTAACCGGCCTGCGCCACTGGTGGTTCAGCGACGTAACCCGTTACGACCCGCAGCGCTCTCAGCAGATCGGCAGGCTAATTTACGGCCTGTGGCATACGGACGATCCGCTGGCGCAAAAAGGCTTATTGCTGGATCTGATCGAGACCTTTCAGCCGCTAGCCCATCACGCGCCGGTGGTTCAGGAAGGCGCACACCGTTTCGAGCGCGTGCGCGAGTATTTGCACGACAACTATATGCACGCCCTGACGCTGGACGAACTGGCGAACGTTGTCTCGCTCAGCCCGTACCATTTCCAGCGCCAGTTCAAAGCCCATTTTCACGTTACGCCGCACCAGATGTTAATGGCCATCCGCCTGTGGCGCGCCAAGGCGTTTCTCACCCACGGTATGCCCGCCGCCGAAGTCGCCGCCGCAACGGGGCTGACCGACCAGTCGCATTTAACCCGCGCCTTCACCCGCCGCTACGGCATTACGCCCGTGCGCTACCAGAAACAGGTCACCCGGCGCTAATGCGCAATCTCATACAATACGCGCGCGTTTCCCCCTTCTAGACTGAGTGCAGAGTAAATCAATGTGGATGGAAAAATGATTAGCGGCGTGTTGTATGCCCTGCTTGCAGGTCTGATGTGGGGGCTGATCTTTGTCGGCCCTCTGATCGTGCCGGAATACCCGGCGATATTGCAGTCTACCGGACGTTATCTGGCGCTCGGGCTGATTGCCCTTCCTCTGGCATGGCTGGGGCGTACGCGCTTGCGACAGCTCAGCCGTCACGACTGGGGCACCGCGCTGGCGCTGACCATGATGGGCAATCTCATCTATTACGTCTGCCTGGCAAGCGCCATTCAGCGAACCGGAGCGCCGGTGTCGACCATGATTATCGGCACGCTGCCGGTGGTCATCCCCATCTTCGCGAATCTGCTTTATAGCCATCGGGACGGCAAGCTGGCGTGGTCGAAAATGATACCCGCCCTGGCCTGCACCGCCGTGGGGCTGGTGTGCGTCAATATCGCCGAGCTGCGCCACGGCCTGGCAGACTTCAGCTTATGGCGTTACGGTTCGGGGATCGTTTTAGCGTTCATCTCGGTCGCGTGCTGGGCCTGGTACGCCCTGCACAATGCGCGCTGGCTGCGGGAGAACCCGGATAAACACCCGATGATGTGGGCAACGGCGCAGGCGCTGGTCACGCTCCCCGTCTCGTTAGTGGGGTATGCCGGCGCATGCCTCTGGCTGGGTCATCAGCAGCCGGAATTTGCCCAGCCCTTCGGGCCAAGACCCTGGGTCTTTATTGGTTTAATGGTTGCGATTGCGGTGCTGTGCTCCTGGGTGGGCGCGCTGTGCTGGAACATTGCCAGCCAGAAGCTGCCGACGGTGATCTTAGGGCCGCTGATTGTGTTCGAAACCCTGGCCGGGCTGCTGTACACCTTCCTGATGCGCCAGAGCGTGCCGCCGCTGTTAACGGCCTGCGGGATCGCGCTGCTGGTGGTGGGGGTGGTGATGGCGGTAAGAGCGAAGCCGGAAAAACCGAGGGTCGTTCCGGCTTCGTAGATGTGAGTAATGCCCAGCGGCGCTACGCTTGCAGGGCCTACAAAACAGTAGGTCTGGTAAGGCGTAGCCGCCACCGGGCAAGCCTTTAAAACGTTTCCCAGTTCGCTTCAGACGCCGTCGCTGCTGGCTGCGTTTTTGGCACATAGGTTTTCACCGGTGCCGCTTTGACCGCCTGATTACGCGTTATTTTGAACACCGCTACCGCTTCGTTCAGGCGTGCAGCCTGATCTTCCAGCGCTGCCGCTGCCGCCGCAGACTCCTCCACCAGCGAGGCGTTCTGCTGGGTCACGCGGTCCATCTCGGCTACCGCCTGACCAACCTGGTCGATACCGCGGCTCTGCTCGTCAGAGGCAGAGGCAATTTCGCCCATGATGTCGGTCACGCGGGTAACCGCGTTAACGATTTCCGCCATCGTCGCGCCCGCTTCGTTCACCAGCTGCGAGCCGGCGTTCACGCGCTCGCCGGAATCATCGATCAGCGCCTTAATCTCTTTCGCCGCCTGGGCGCTGCGCTGGGCAAGCGTGCGTACTTCTCCTGCAACTACCGCAAAGCCACGGCCCTGCTCGCCCGCACGCGCCGCTTCCACCGCCGCGTTCAGCGCCAGAATGTTGGTCTGGAAGGCAATGCCGTCGATAACGTTAGTAATTTGCGCGATTTTACTGGAGCTGGTGGCGATCTCGTCCATGGTGCGCACCACGCCTTCCACCACGTTACCGCCCTTCTTCGCGGTTGAGGAGGCATCCAGCGCCAGACGAGACGCCTGACGCGCGTTATCCGCGTTCTGCTTCACGGTGGCGGTCAGCTGTTCCATGCTGGCTGCCGTCTCTTCCAGAGACGCGGCCTGCTGCTCGGTACGAGAAGAGAGGTCATTGCTGCCCGCCGAGATTTCACCCGCACCGGTATAGATGGTGTCTGCGCCTTCACGCACCACGCCCACGGTGTTCGCCAGCGAGGTTTGCATCTCCTGCACGTTGCGCGCCAGGATAGCCATTTCGTTTTTGCCTTCAGCCTGAATCGGCTGGGTTAAATCCCCTGCCGCGATGGCGCGGATATGGTTGATCACCTCTTCCAGCGGCAGCAGCAGCACCCGGCGCATGGCGATCCAGCTGGAGATAATCACCGCAATGACGAGGATCATGACGGCAGAGAGGATCCACAGGATGCGCTTGTAGTCGCTTTCGTTATCCTGAATGCCTTTACTGGTGAGCGCAGCCTGCGCCTCGCGCCACTCGCGATAGACCTTTTGCATTGCCGTCTGCTTCTGTTCTGCATTCTGCTTGAACATATCTTCCAGGTTGCCCTGGCCCAGCAGAACGTTCATTTGCGTCAACGTGGCGGAGTAGATGCGGTACTGCTCTTCCAGCCGATCGGCCAGGTTCTCATCCAGACCCGGGGTATTCGGCAGAGCGTAGTATTTGTCGTAATGGACCTGCGCATTGGCCAGCAGATTTTTCGCGGTGTTAACCAGCTCGTTCAGCTGTCCACCGTTAATCTGAGAGGCCATGCTGCTTTGCAGACGCAGCATCCCGCGGTTTAGCGTGACGCGCGCCTGGTTCAGGCTGATCCAGGCGTCGGTAAATTCCGCCACGTTCTGACTGGAAAGCTGCGACACGGTGAAGTTGTCTTTATCGTTATTCAGCGCGTTGATAAATATACCCGCGGAAATCACTTGCATGATGCCGAGCACAAGCAGCACCGAAATAAGAAGAGTAATGACTTTTATACGTTTAAACATGCGTTGCCTTTGTTATATGCAGGTTTGTCTGACGTGTATCTATCGGCACGCGCGGCGGGTTGTTTACTGTTTCTCCACCTTTAAAAACTTTCTAAACCACTTTCCTAAATCCATTCAGAGAGTTAAACGGGACATTTTTTTGTGATCCGCATCGCACTTTACCCCTTCCCTCTAAAGGGTTATAGCGCCGCCTTAAAGATGCATTTAATATGCATATTATATTTTTAATGACGAGGTAACTGCTATGGCCTTTCGCGACCAACCCCTCGGCGAGCTGGCGCTCTCCATCCCTCGCGCTTCCGCGCTGTTCCGTAAATACGATATGGATTACTGCTGCGGCGGTAAGCAAACGCTGGCGCGAGCGGCCTCGCGCAAGGAACTGGACGTGGAGGCTATCGAAGCGGAGCTGGCGCTGCTGGCTGAACAGCCTGTTGAAAAAGACTGGCGCACCGCCCCGCTCACGGAAATCATCGACCATATCATCG
This sequence comes from Enterobacter sp. IF2SW-B1, assembly GCF_001743375.1. Lineage (NCBI taxonomy): Bacteria > Pseudomonadati > Pseudomonadota > Gammaproteobacteria > Enterobacterales > Enterobacteriaceae > Enterobacter > Enterobacter sp. IF2SW-B1. Next base: position 229,693 of record NZ_MJAA01000005.1, read on the forward strand.
TGCGTTACCACGACCGCCACCGTGAACAGCTGCCTGAGCTGATCCTGCAGGCAACGAAAGTTGAGCGCGTACATGCCGACAAGCCTTCCGTGCCGCGCGGTCTGGCAAAATACCTGACCATGCTGCATGAAGAGCTTTCCAGCCACATGATGAAAGAAGAGCAGATCCTCTTCCCGATGATTAAACAGGGAATGGGAAGCCTGGCGATGGGACCTATCAGCGTAATGGAAAGCGAGCACGATGACGCGGGCGAACTGCTGGATGTGATCAAACACACCACTAACAACGTCACGCCGCCGCCGGAAGCGTGCACCACCTGGAAAGCGATGTACAACGGCATTAACGAGATGATTGACGACCTGATGGAGCACATCAGTCTTGAGAATAACGTGCTGTTCCCGCGGGCATTGGCGGGGGAATAAAAAAGCCCGGTGGCGCTAGCGCTTACCGGGCCTACAACGTCCTCGAACATAGGCCGGGTAAGCGTCAGCGCCACCCGGCAATATGCTTAACGCATGCCTGCCATCCGTTTCTTACCGATAAACAGCCAGCCCAGCCCCAGCGCGATAAACCACAGCGGCGTGACGACCAGCGCCTGACGGGTGTCATCTTCGAGCGTCAGCAGCACCAGCACGAACACGAAGAACGCCATGCACACCCAGCACATCAGCTTGCCCAGCGGCATCTTGTAGATCGACTTCTCATGCAGGTGCGGACGCTGTTTGCGGTACACGAGGTACGAGCACAGGATAATGGTCCAGACGAACATGAACAGGATCGCCGACACCGTGGTGATCATAGTAAACGCGCCAATTACGCTTGGGTTTACGTAGAGCATCACCACGCCACCCAGCAGGCACATGCAGGAGAAGGTCAGCCCTTTCGCCGGTACCGCACGTTTAGAGAGTTTCGCAAAGGCGCTCGGCGCTACGCCCTCCTGCGCCAGACCAAACAGCATACGGCTGGTTGAGAACACGCCGCTGTTCGCGGAAGAGGCCGCAGAGGTCAGCACCACGAAGTTAATCAGGCTCGCCGCAGCAGGCAGCCCTACCAGTACGAACAGCTCAACGAACGGGCTCTTGCTGGGCACCACGGAGCTCCACGGCGTCACGGACATGATGATGATCAGCGCGAAGACGTAGAACATGATGATACGCACCGGTATGGAGTTGATGGCGCGCGGCAGGGACTTCTCCGGATCTTTGGTTTCCGCAGCGGTCGTTCCGACAAGCTCAATCCCCACAAACGCAAACACCGCAATCTGGAAGCCCGCAAAGAAGCCGCTGATGCCTTTCGGGAACCAGCCGCCGTCATTCCACAGATGGGTGAAGGACGCCTGAACGCCCGTTGGCGACTGGAAGTGCGTCAGGACCATCACCAGGCCCACCACAATCAGCCCCACGATAGCGACAATCTTGATCATCGCGAACCAGAACTCCATCTCACCGAACATTTTCACGGTGGCGAGGTTGAGGCTCAGCAGCAGAATAATCACCGCCAGCGAGGCGACCCAGTCCGACAGCCCCGGGAACCAGAACTGCGCGTAAGCGGTAATCGCCACGACGTCCGCCATGCCGGTGACCACCCAGCAGAACCAGTAGGTCCAGCCGGTAAAGTAGCCCGCCCACGGGCCGAGCAGGTCCGACGCGAAGTCGCTGAAGGATTTGTATTCGAGGTTCGAGAGCAGCAATTCACCCATTGCGCGCATCACGAAGAAGAGCATAAAACCGATGATCATATAAACGAAGATGATCGACGGCCCGGCAAGACTGATGGTTTTGCCGGACCCCATAAACAGCCCGGTGCCTATGGCACCGCCAATGGCGATAAGCTGTATATGACGGTTTGTGAGATTGCGCCGTAGCGACTGTTCAGACGACGCCTCTTCTGCAGCGGCGACTTTGACCTGATCTACCATGTAATTTTTCCTGTTTATGCCTGTCTGTGTTGTTAAGGCTCTTCTGGCCTTTAAAAACGTCAAATAAATGACGGTCCCTTCGTAAGGGTTTATCGATATTAGGTAAGAATCGGCGGGATGAATACTATGATTTAGATATTATGTTAATAATATGTTGAAAGTGAGTGTCATATCACTCATACAGCGCGAAACAGCTCACAAAAATACACGCAACAGTTTCGTTTGCAAGATAAAATGTTGATTCCGTCGTAACTATGGGTTTTATCACTATTTTCCTCTCCCCGGGCGGAGAGAGGAAATAAGAAAAGTCGATTACAGGATTTCCAGCAGCTCGACTTCAAAGACCAGAGTGCTGAATGGCGGGATGGACGCGCCAGCGCCACGCTCGCCGTAAGCCAGGTTGTGCGGGATGGTCAGTTCCCATTTTGAACCCACTGGCATCAGGGTCAGGGCTTCGATCCAGCCCGCGATAACGCCGTTGACCGGGAACTCAGCCGGTTCGCCGCGCGCCACGGAGCTGTCGAACACGGTACCGTCGATCAGCTTACCGGTGTAGTGCACGCGAACGTGGTCGGTACGCGCCGGGATAGCGCCGTCGCCCTGGTTGATCACGCGGAACTGCAGGCCGGATTCGGTGCTGTTCACGCCTTCGCGCTCGCGGTTCTCTTCCAGATATTTCACGCCTTCGGCTGCCATCTCTTCGAAGCGCGCGCGACGCACGGCGTCAGCACGTTCGTGGATTTCACGCAGCGCACGATGCACAACGTCAACCGGAACGGCAGGCTGTTTGCCTTCCAGCGCATCAGCGATACCCGCCACCAGCGCTTCAGGTAACAGACCTTCCAGGCCGGATTCGCTCAGCTGCTGTCCTACCTGCAAGCCGATACCGTAACTTGCCTGCGCTTCGATAGTGTCAAAAGTCGGGGTGGTCATGGGTTTTCCTTCCATCACATTTAAAGTAGCGGGCAGCATATCAGCCATGCCCTTATGGGTAAAACTTTGTCTGAAGTTAAGGTGACAAACCGCGACGAAACAGAAACAATAGAGACAACCAGGATTAATCCCGAACTGATGTCACGGATGTCCGGTTTGCTACGTCGTTCAGGCAGTTAGCGAACTATACTTCGAAGCACAGGATATAAAAGACGCGGAGCAGGAGGAGAGCCATGCCCGGGCGATTTGAACTGAAACCTACCCTGGCGAAAATCTGGCAGGCGCCGGACAATTTTCGCATTATGGACCCGCTGCCTCCTCTGCACCGCAGGGGGATCATCATTGGAGCGCTGATGGTGATCGTGGGCTTCCTGCTTCCTTCCGGCGGTGATGATGTTGATACCGCGCCGGTCACCCGCAATGCGCAGCTGGATCTTCAGTCGCAAACGCGGCCGCAGCCTGACGCGCAGCCGATGCAGACGCAGCTGGTAACCCCGTCTAACGATCCGGGTCAGGTCGCACCTGTTGAACCCGAACCCGTTCAGGATGAACAGGAGCAGGCCGCAGCGCCGTCTGAGCCGCAAACCCAGCAGCCGACCGGCATTGAGCAGCAGTGGCGTTCCTATCGCGTGGAGCCGGGCAAAACCCTGGCACAGCTTTTCCGCGACCACAACCTGCCGCCGACCGACGTGTATGCCATGGCAAAAGTGGAAGGCGCAGGTAAACCGCTGAGCAACTTACAGAACGGCCAGATGGTGCAGATTCGCCAGAACGCCAGCGGGGTGGTCACCGGGCTGACCATTGATACCGGAAATGGGCAGCAGGTGCTGTTTACCCGCCAGCCGGACGGCAGTTTCATCAGAGCACGTTAATGGCGTATGCCGGGTAAGGCGAAGCCGCCACCCGGCACTTTTGTTCTCAGGCACTCCGTTTATTCACCCACCAGATCCCCGAGCAGACCAGCACCAGCGCAATCGCGTATTTGATATCCAGAATGTTTTCGCCGAGGAAAATGGCGGAAAGCACCGTCCCTGCAACAGGAATGACAAAGTTGAACGGAGCAATCATGCTTACCCGGTTCACTTTCAGCAGCGCGCTCCACAGGGCGAACGCCACCGATGAGAGCAGCGTCAGATACCCCAGCACCGCAACGGCCTTCATGCTGTGCACTTCCAGCGTTCCGCCCGTGGCATAACCTCCCGCAACCAGCGCAGCCCCGCCTATCGCCAGCTGCCAGCCGGTCATCACCGTTGGGTCGACGGTCTGGGAAATACGTTTCCCGTAAAGCGTGGCGGCAGAGAGAATAAAAGCCGCCAGCACCACAAAACCGTCGCCTTTCCAGATAAACTGGAAATCGCTCAACCCACTGTGAAAGTTCACCAGCATCACCCCGGCAAACCCAAGAATACAGCCCAGCGTTTTGTTATAGCTGAGTTTGTCATTGTGGTAGATAAAGTGCGCCAGCAGTACGCTGAAGAAAGTCCCGGTGGCGTTCATGATTGAGCCGTTTACCCCCGTCGTGTAGGCCAGTCCTATATAGAAGAATGTGTACTGAGTGGTGGTCTGGGTCAGCCCGAGGATCGTGAGCTGGCCAAACTGCGCGGGCGTGAGCCTGCCAATCGGTTTGCGCTGGGCCAGCGCAAACAGCAGCAGCAAGGCACCGGCAAACAGAAAACGGTATCCGGCAAAAACGACTTTGGACGGAATATCATCGGTCGCGATCTGAAAGAGTTCGTAGCCATTTTTAATGGCCGGGTACGAGCTTCCCCAAAGCAGGCAGCAGAGCGTGGCGCAGGCGTAGGCTACATGTCGACGGGCAAAGACGGGCGTGGGCAGAGCGGTATCCATGACAAATCTCATAAATAAAATTGCGTTTCAATTTATTATCAGAGAATGCGTCAGGAATAGCTACCATACGAGATAAAAAGAGAATTTCCGGTAGCCTTAAAAAAGCAAAACGCCGGCACAAGGCCGGCGCTTCGACGCGAGCAGAGTAAAAAATTACTCAGCTACAACGTTAACAACCAGTTTAGCGAACACTTCGCTGTGAACCTGGAAGTCAACTTCGTGCTCACCAGTGGTACGCAGAACGCCGTTCGGCATGCGAACTTCGCTCTTAGCCACTTTAACGCCTGCTGCAGTAACTGCATCAGCGATATCGCGGGTACCGATGGAACCGAACAGTTTACCTTCGTCGCCAGCTTTGGAAGCGATGGTAACAGTGCCCAGTGCGTTGATTGCTTCAGCGCGAGCGTTAGCAGCCGCCAGAACGTCAGCCAGTTTGGCTTCCAGTTCAGCGCGACGTGCTTCGAAAAACTCTACGTTTTTCTTAGTAGCTGGAACAGCTTTACCCTGTGGAACCAGGAAGTTACGAGCGTAGCCCGCTTTAACGTTAACCTGATCACCCAGGCTGCCCAGGTTTGCTACTTTATCAAGCAGAATAACTTGCATTACCTTATCCTCTTAAAGTCGTATTAATGGACCGTGCCCGATTACTGATGACGATCAGTGTACGGCAGCAGGGACAGGTAGCGAGCGCGTTTGATAGCGCGAGCCAGCTGACGCTGATATTTTGCACGAGTACCGGTGATACGGCTTGGGACAATCTTACCGCTTTCGGTGATGTAGTTTTTCAGCGTTGCGATATCTTTATAGTCGATCTCTTGAACGCCTTCCGCGGTGAAACGGCAGAACTTGCGACGACGGAAATAACGTGCCATATGGCTAGTCTCCAGTATCTATCAAATCAATCTGCTCGGCATGCAGAACCATTTTGCTCAGGCCGTTCTTTGCCTTGTGGCAAGAGATGAACCCCTGAACGATTACTGCGCTACCGACCGTTAAACTGTGAGTAATGGCCTGGTTTTCGTGTCCGCTAATAATAACGGGCATTTGGCACCACGCCTGCCGGTGAAACCCGGCTTCCTCTTGCACAGAACGATGCTCAAGCACGAACTGGCAATGCGGAATTCCTGATGGACTGACCTTTCGAAGGGGAGCCCTGCATACGATGCCGGACAACGCCAGACGGTTGGTCATCAGAAATTACTCTTCAGAATCCCCAGCATCAGAATCATCTGCGGTTTCGTTTGCGAAATCATCGCGACGCTCACGGCGCTCGTCTTTCGCTTTAACCATCGGAGATGCTTCGGTAACTGCGTTTTTGGTACGCATAACCATGCTGCGGATAACGGCATCGTTGAAGCGGAAGGTAGTTTCCAGCTCATCGATAACTTCCTGCGGCGCTTCAACGTTCATCAGAACGTAGTGTGCTTTGTGCAGTTTGTTGATCGGGTAAGCCAGCTGACGGCGGCCCCAGTCTTCCAGACGGTGGATCGTACCTTCTGCACCAGTGATGGCAGCAGAGTAACGCTCGATCATACCCGGAACCTGTTCGCTCTGGTCAGGATGGACCATAAAAACGATTTCGTAATGACGCATCGAATTGCTCCTTACGGATTATTCAGCCTCCTGTCTGGGTCAGCCGAGGCCCGGGGAGGCAAGGAACGTGTTAAAGGTCGGCTGAAAAATTGACGCGTCATAATACTTGCCCCCCCCAGGAAACTCAAGCTGATTGCACAAATAATTCGCACAAAGCGTAAAGCTGGTCTAAGTGGGTGATTTAAAATTAATCGCATCAGGAAGCGTTGTTTTTTTGAACAACTGCATCAGAAATGGTCACGCATCCCCGCCGGAGGAATGATTACACTTTAATCAGAGATCAGCTGAATTAAAGAAGGAGTATTCCCCTCACACAGCACGCAGTCGTGGAGCGCATATCATGAAAAAAATCGCAGTAGCCATAATGGCGGCGCTTTTGCTCAGTGCAAACGCGATGGCAGCCATCAAAATAGACGGCCGGCAGGCCAGAAACATGGATGATGTGCATAGCTTAGGCGTAATCTATATCAATCATAATTTCGCCACTGAAAGCGAAGCAGATCGGGCACTAAATGAAGAGACCGATGCCCAGGGCGCAACCTATTACCACGTGATGTTAACCCGTGAGCCCGGCAGCAACGGCAATATGCACGCCAGTGCAGATATCTACCGGTAACCCTTAACGCTAGCACCAGGAAAGCCAACAACGAGAACATAGCCATAGTTGACGTTGCCCCCTGTCCGGGGGCTTTTTTTTATGAATGGCTCCGGAATACCACCGGTTACAACTGTTTTCGGTATTCCAGAGCACTTATTCACTTCTGCCCGTAGTAGGCATTCGGGCCGTGCTTGCGCATGAAATGCTTGTTCATCAGGTAATCGTCAATGCCCTGAAGCTGTGGATTAATGTCGCGGGCAATCCACGCCATGCGCGCCACTTCCTCCATGACAACCGCATTATGAACGGCGTCGTGGGCATCTTTTCCCCAGGCGAACGGGCCGTGCTGATAGACCACAATACCCGGCGTATGCAGCGGTTCGCTTTCACCCAGCGTTTCGATGATGACCTTTCCGGTGTTGAGCTCGTATTCGCCTTCCACTTCAGCCTGCGATAATGCCCGCGTGCAGGGAATGTCGCCGAAGAAGTAGTCTGCATGCGTCGTGCCCAGCGCCGGGATGGGCAACCCCGCCTGTGCCCAGGCGGTGGCGTGCGTGGAGTGGGTATGCACAACGCCACCCAGCGATGGATAACGCTGGTACAGCGCCAGATGGGTCGCCGTATCAGAAGAAGGACGCCATTTGCCCTCAACGACGTTTCCTTCGAGGTCGACCACAACCATATCGTCCGCTTTCATGGTTTCATACGCCACGCCGCTCGGCTTGATCACCACCAGACCTTGTTCTCGGTCGATGGCGCTCACGTTGCCCCAGGTGAACGTTACCAGGCCATAGCGCGGCAGATCCATATTGGCCTCAAAGACCTGCTGTTTCAGCTTAAGCATGTTCAGCCTCCAGTAACCCCGCGCGCGCCATACGCTCGCGCACCCAGTCCCGCGCTTTTGCCACTTCCGCAGCCGGATCGTCTGACGTTTCGCTCCACATCTCAATCAGATAAGGCCCGCAATAACCTGTCTGTTTGAGCGTCTCGAAGCACCGTTCGAAATCCACCACCCCGGTGCCGAACGGTACGTTTTTAAACACGCCAGGGCGGGTATCTTTGACGTGCACCGCAACGATATGCCCGATGCCCGCCTGCAGCTCCATCTGCACGTCGTTATCCCAGGCCGACAGATTGCCGATATCCGGATAAAGCTGGAACCAGGGGTTATTCAGATAGTGCGCATAGCCCAGCGCCTTGCTGATAGAGTTCATCAACGGGTAGTCCATGATCTCCATCGCCAGCGTGACCTGCGCGCGGCTTGCCATCTCAACGCTCTCTTTCAGGCCGTCACGGAAACGACGGCGCGTTTCGTCGTTGGCTTCCTGATAGTAGACGTCGTAACCCGCCAGCTGGATCACGCGGATGCCGACATCCTGCGCAAAACGAATGGCTTTGCGCATGATCTCCAGCCCTTCAGCGCGCACGGCATCGTCTTCACTGCCGAGCGGAAAACGGCGGTGGGCGCTCAGACACATGGACGGCACGCGCACGCCGGTTTCGGCAATGGCGCCCACCAGCGCCAGGCGCTGCTCGCGACTCCAATCCAGGCGAGAAAGGCGCACATCCGTCTCATCCACGGACATTTCGACAAAATCGAAACCCAGCTGTTTTGCCAGCCGTAACCGCTCCAGCCAGCACTCCCCTGCAGGGAGTGCCTTTTCATAAATGCCAAGCGGGACCTGTTTTGACAACATACCCGCTCCTTAACCCCAAAGCTGAGCGATTGAGCGTTTGAACTGACGCGCCGCTTCCACCGGAGATGCCGCGTCGCGAATGCTGCGGCCAGCGATAAAGACGTGAATAGGGATGCCCTGGAACAGCGGCAGATCTTCCAGCGCCAGGCCACCGGTGACGGTGACTTTGAAGCCCATATCCGCCAGACGCTTAATCGCGCTGATATCCGCTTCGCCCCACGCCACGCCTGCGGCTTGCGCATCGCGGCTGCGGTGATACACCACCTGCTGGATGCCCGCATCGCGCCACTCCTGCGCCTGCTCCCAGGTCCAGAAGCCGGTCAGTTCAATCTGCACATCGCCGTTAAACTCTTTTGCCACGTCCAGCGCGCCTTTGGCGGTGTTGATATCCGCACAGCAGATCACGGTGACCCAGTCGGCGTTGGCTTCAAAGCACATGCGGGAAAGGATTTTGCCTGCGTCAGCAATCTTGGCATCCGCCAGCACGATTTTGTGCGGATAGAGCGCTTTCAGGTCACGAACGGCGCGCACGCCTTCGCCCACGCACAGAATGGTCCCCACTTCGATGATATCCACCTCTTCCGCAATCAGGCGGGTGGTTTCGTAAGCGTGAGACAGCGTCTGGTTATCCAGCGCAACTTGCAACATTGGTAATGACATGTTCAATTCCTCTTAAACGGCCGCCGCAGTGGCGTTATCAATTAAATCCAGCACTTCCTGCGCGGTGCGGCAGGCGCGTAAACGGTCAAAATTGGCTTCGTCATCAAACAGGTTGACGATCTGCATGATGCCCACCTCCTGGTGGGTGTTGGCATCAACGGCCGCCATGGTGATGAGAATGTCGACCGGGTCGTTATCTTCGTGGTTGAACACCAGCGGCGTTTTCAGGGTCACCAGCGCAAAACCGGTTTTCTTGACGCCCTCTTCCGGGCGGCCGTGCGGCATGGCCAGGCCCGGCGCAATCACGAAATAGGGGCCGTGCTGCGCCACGCCATCCAGAATGGCCTGGTAATAGCGCGGCTCGACAACGTCCGCTTTAACCAGCAGATCCACACTCAGCTTCACCGCTTCCTGCCAGGTGCTGGCGTCGGCCTGTAAAAGGATGGCGTTATTCTCTGCCAGCGAATCACGTAGTTTCATGTGGTGTCCTTACTTCACGTCTTGTGGGAAGTGTTCTTTGATCACTTCCAGCAGTTTTGGCCCGAAATCCGCAGGCGACAGCATGTTGCGCACGCCTACCACATATTTGTTGCCCGACACGCTAATCTCACCGGCAATATGAGTTGAAGCGATGATGATGTCCGCGCCGTTCAGTTCACTTTTGTATTCACCCACTGCGCAGCTGTTCACCGTGTGGTCGATGTTTGACTGGGTCAAAAACTGGTCCACTTTCATCTTCATGATCATGGAGCTACCTTGCCCATTGCCACACACAGCCAGGATACGTACGGTCATAATCGAAACTCCTTAATGAGCAGACACTTCTGCTGTTTGTTTTTCCGCATCTTCTTCAGCTCGCAGCGAACGGCCAGCGAAGAACATATAAGCCAGAGCAATCAGGATGATGACGGCCATAAAGGCCAGACCGACGGAGGCAAAGCCCTGCATCATCGGCGGTGCCAGAATTGACCAGTCCGCCATGCCCATCCAGGCGCTCATACCGGTGAGCTTAACCGCCCACACGCAACCGAAGATTTCCACCATGCCCATCACCAGACAGATCTTGAGCGCCGCGCGCCAGCCGCCGAAGTGGTTAGCAAACACACCAATGGTGGCGTTGGAGAAGAACATCGGGATAAAGCCAGGAATGATCAGGATTGAGGAGCCGCAGCCCACCAGGATGCCCACCGCAATCAACTGGCCGATGGTGCCCCACATAAAGCCCCAGACGACGGCGTTTGGCGCAAAGCTATAGATAGCCGCACAGTCAATCGCCAGTACCGCACCAGGGATCAGACGCTGAGAGATGCCGTTAAAGGCTTCCGACAGCTCGGCGACGAACATACGCACGCCCTGAGTGATGATGAAAATCGCTACCGCGAAGGAGAAACCGGTCTGCAGGATATAGACCGTCCAGTGGGTTTTACCCGCCATCGCCTGCACGACGTCAATGCCGAAAGAGAGCAGAATGGCGCCGAAAAAGAGGGTCATCACAATCGCCGTTGAGACGATGTTGTCGTGGAAGATATTCAACCAGCCAGGCAGTTTGAGGTCTTCGACACTCTCCTCTTTTTTGCCCAGGTAGGGCGCAACTTTATAGGCAATCCAGGCGGCAAACTGCTGCTGGTGACCGATGGAGAAGCCACAGCCGTCGGTCACGATCTGCGTTGGCTTGTACATCATGTTGGAGGTGATACCCCAGTAGAGCGAGACCAGCACCGCGGTGCAGATAATCGTGGTCCACATTGGGTAACCGAAGATATAGAGAGAAACCGCGATCAGCCCCGCCTGCTGGAACATGATGTGCCCGGTGAGCATAATGGTGCGAATGCCGGTAATGCGGCGCAGGAGCACGTAAATGATGTTCAGCGCCAGCGCGAGCAGCACCGCATACCCCACCCAGCTATAGGCATCACCCATGCGATCGATGGTCGCCATCATTGAGGCGTAGGTATCAGAGATAGCGCCGTTGATGCCATACACTTCCGACATTTTGGCGACGACCGGCTTAAACGTGCTGGTCAGAATGCCTGACCCCGCCTGCAACAGCATGAAACCGATAATGGTTTTGATGGTGCCTTTAATAATCACGCTGACGCTTTTGCGCAGCAGGATGTACCCCAGGCACGTCACGATACCCAGCAACAGCGGGGCGTTGGTCATTACCTGATTAAAGAAAACGGTAAAGACGTTGTAGAGGATCTCCATAACTCTCTCCAGAAATGAGAACACAAGGGGCAATCCCTGTGCGGTTGGTGCCATCACTCTATTAATCACAAATAATCACCACAAGATTGCATTTGATTATTTGTGACGCATCACGCAATTTATTTCCATGCTGTTAGTAATGATTTTCACTACCGCACCACAAAAATAAATTAATCCTTATAATTCATCGAATTAATGTTTAATGCAGGATAATCTAACAAGTAAAGAGTGGAGAGTCCGTGAAGTCGCGCAGATAAAATTCCGCATTTTGACCATTGCAAAGCACGTCAAATAGTGCCAGCATTAATCATAACGAATCACCATGTGATTACTTTTGATTAAACCAGGAGTCAAAACGATGAGTAAAGTGAAAACCATTACCCGTGAATCATGGATTCTGAGCACCTTTCCGGAGTGGGGTAGCTGGCTGAACGAAGAGATCGAGCAGGAACAGGTTGCTCCTGGCACGTTTGCAATGTGGTGGCTGGGCTGCACCGGTATCTGGCTGAAATCTGAAGGCGGCGCCAATATCTGCGTCGATTTCTGGTGCGGCACCGGCAAACAGAGCCACGGTAACCCGCTGATGAAAAAAGGCCACCAGATGCAGCGTATGGCCGGCGTGGAAAAGCTCCAGCCGAACCTGCGCACCACGCCGTTTGTGCTTGATCCTTTTGCCATTCGCCAGATCGATGCCGTGCTTTCTACTCACGATCACAACGACCATATCGACGTGAACGTGGCGGCAGCGGTGATGCAAAACTGCGCGGACGACGTACCGTTTATCGGGCCGCAAACCTGCGTAGATCTCTGGATTAGCTGGGGCGTGCCGAAAGAGCGCTGCATCGTGATGAAGCCTGGCGACGTGGTGAAAATTAAAGACATTGAAATCCACGCGCTGGATGCCTTTGACCGTACCGCGCTGATTACCCTGCCGGCCGACCAGAAGGCTGCTGGCGTACTGCCAGACGGCATGGACGAGCGTGCGGTGAATTACCTGTTCAAGACGCCGGGCGGCTCCCTGTATCACAGCGGTGATTCCCACTACTCTAACTATTACGCGAAGCACGGCAACGAACATCAGATTGACGTGGCGCTGGGCTCGTACGGGGAAAACCCGCGCGGTATTACGGACAAAATGACCAGCGCCGATATGCTGCGCATGGCGGAAGCGCTCAACACCAAAGTAGTGATCCCGTTCCACCACGATATCTGGTCAAACTTCCAGGCCGATCCGCAAGAGATCCGCGTGCTGTGGGAGATGAAAAAAGACCGCCTGAAGTACGGCTTCAAGCCCTTTATCTGGCAGGTAGGCGGCAAGTTCACATGGCCGCTGGACAAAGACAATCTCGAGTATCACTACCCGCGCGGCTTCGATGATTGCTTCACCATTGAGCCAGATCTCCCGTTCAAATCCTTCCTCTGATTGTGAGGCCACATCGCCAGACCCTGTGTCTGGCGATTTCATATTTATTTTAGTAATTTCACGCTATTTCAAATATCATCTTTTCAAATCAATTCTTATCGGAATAGCTCATGACGGAAGCGCAACGGCATCAAATTTTACTGGAACTCCTGGCGCAAACAGGGTTTATCACCGTCGAGAAAGTGATCGAACGTTTAGGGATCTCCCCCGCCACCGCGCGGCGAGACATCAACAAGCTGGATGAGAGCGGCAAGCTGAAAAAAGTCCGCAACGGCGCAGAAGCCATCAGCCAGCAGCGTCCACGCTGGTCGCCGATGAATATTCATCAGGCGCAGAATCACGATGAAAAAGTACGGATTGCCAGAGCGGCATCACAGCTGGTGAACCCCGGTGAGAGCGTCGTCATCAACTGCGGCTCCACGGCGTTTTTGCTGGGCCGTGAAATGTGCGGCAAGCCGGTGCAAATCATTACCAACTATTTGCCGCTGGCTAACTACCTGATCGATCAGGAACATGAAAGCGTGGTGATCATGGGCGGCCAGTACAACAAAAGCCAGTCCATCACGCTCAGCCCGCAGGACAGCGAAAACAGTCTCTACGCCGGGCACTGGATGTTTACCAGCGGCAAAGGCCTGACCGCTGACGGCCTGTATAAAACCGATATGCTGACCGCGATGGCGGAACAAAACATGCTCAACGTGGTGGGCAAGCTCGTTGTGCTGGTCGACAGCAGCAAAGTCGGTGAACGCGCAGGCATGCTGTTCAGCCGCGCAGAACAGATCGACATGGTGATCACCGGCAAAGGGGCGAATCCCGAGATCCTCCAGAAGCTGGAAGATCAAGGGGTGAAAGTCCTGCGCGTTTAAAGATGCTTGCGGAAAAACGCCACCGTGGCGTCCAGCGCCGCTGGCGTGATGCGGTGGCGGACGCCTGTTTCCCACAAACAGGTCAGATTAGCGTCCAGTCCTTCATTCTTTAACGCCTGCTGCAGGCGGAAGGTTCCATCGGGCGGGACAACATCGTCCGCATCACCGTGCCATAGCAGCAGCGGGCGATCGGCCAGACGCGGCAATGCCCGGGTCACTTCCCACTCTGCCAGCATCGGCGTAATTTCCGTTAAATCCTGAGGGGGGAAAAGCGTCTTCGCCAGCGAGGTAAAATAGCCCGAGCCCATCAGACAGGCAACAGACTGCACGTCAGGATGATGCGTCATAATCCCCAGCGCCGTCATGCCGCCCATCGACGCCCCGGCCACCGCCAGCCGATTATCGGCCACCAGCCCTGCCTCATAGAGCGCATCGCGCAACCCGGCAAACTCGGTCAGGCTGCCGTGCAGAATGTGCCAGAACTGCCCCAGTCGCGCCCGCTCATTGCCCGTAAAGCGCGCGCCGTGGTCAGGCGCATCCGGCATTACCACGCGAAAACCCGCCTGAGCCAGCGCCACTGCAAAATAACTGTAAACCAGTTTCGATGAGGTAAACCCATGATAAAAAACCACAACAGGCAGCGATTTATCACGTTTCCCTGCCGGCACAGCGTGTAAAATTTCATGGTCGCCGAGATGGCGTATTTCAATTTCAATCATTGTCGACCCTGTACGAATGAATGATTCATAATGTTGAGAACTGGATTACGGTTTGACGCTATTTTCATTCGAAAATTACGTCCCAGATAACACTTCGGGAACATTCCCCCAAAACTAAATTCGCAGACAACTACACTATGGCTAACAGGAAACGAGATATGGTTATGCACAGGTTTGCTGCTTTATTGCTGGTGTTTCTGCTCAGCGGCTGTAGCGCACTGCAGGGTACACCGCAACCCGCTCCCCCGGTTGCCGATCATCCGCAGGAGATTCGTCGTAATCAGACGGAAGGATTACAGCGAATGGGCACCGTCTCCGCGCTCGTTCGCGGTTCGCCGGATGACGCAGAAGACGCAATAAAGGCACAAGCCGTCGCTGCCAAAGCAGATTATTACGTCATTATTATGATCGACGAAACCATCATAACGGGACAGTGGTATTCACAAGCCATTTTGTACCGGAAATAATGGTTTACCTTTGAACGACATTTACACTGCTTTGCGTCCATAGACATTTTCCTGTCCACAATAAACTCCATGCCAGCGACAAGGAATGGGAGTTTATTCGCGAAGGATTGCCCGGCGGATACCGGAAATATGTGAAATGGAGCTGACGATGAAACGAACTCTTGCTTTGACCTCTCTGTTGCTCTCTGCAGGCCTGGTGAGCACCACCGCGCAGTCAGCAGAATTCGCCAGTGCGGATTGCGTAACAGGTCTGAATGAAATAGGCCAGATCTCCGTCAATAACATTCCGGGGAGCCCGCAAGACGTTGAACGTATCGTGGCATTAAAGGCCGATGAAGAGGGCGCGTCATGGTATCGCATCATCCAGATGCAGGAAGATAACCACATCGACCAGTGGCGGGTACAGGCCATTCTCTATGTATAAATCCTTCCTGATAAAAGCCACTTATTTTTAGTGGCTTTTCGTTTTTGCAAATTTTTTATCTAATTTAAAACCACAATAAAACAATAAAATAACATTTTGTTACATTAATTCAGTAAACGTAATCTCCGCTCTGCCGTTGAAGAACCATACCTTTTCAATGATGAGCAATTTATGATCAATGTTTTCCGCCGTGCGGGCCTTGGAACAAAGCTGTCGCTGCTGACGGGCGTCAGTGTCGCCACGCTGTTTCTGCTTTTCACTTTCCTGCTCAGCCAAAAAGCCAGCCAGCAGCTTGAAGCCCTCGCGGTCGAAGATCTGCATAATCAGTCCACCGGTATGGTCGACATGGTGCAGATGTTTAATACCAGCCTGAGCGAAGAAGTCGAAAGCTACACCAGACTGTTTACGACATTTCTGCCTCAGCCGTTTAGCGTCGATACTCAGCAGACCCGGACCATAAACGGGCTCGCCGTTCCCCTGCTGAAAGGGGGCGACGCTGAACTCCATGAAAATACAACGTTTTCTGATGATTTTCTGAGCCGTACGGGAGCGATCTCAACGCTGTTTGTTCGCAGCGGTAACGACTTCATTCGCGTTGCCACCTCCCTGCGCAAAGAGAATGGCGATCGCGCTATGGGGACGGTTCTGGACACGAGCAGCCCGGCGTTTGCCTCCGTCACGAAAGGCGAGGTGTACCGCGGCCTGGCGCTCCTGTTTGGCAAGCGCTACATAACCCAGTACCAGCCCGTGAAGAACAGTGACGGTCAGGTTATCGGGATCATCTTCGTTGGGGTGGATATCACTCACTCCTGGAATGTCATGCGCGAGAAAATCCTCAACCGCCGCCTGGGCGAGAGCGGACACTTCTTCGTGCTGGACCGCAGCAACGGCAAAACGCGCGGTCAGTATCTGTTCCACGCCAGCGAAGAGGGAAAACTGCCGAAGTGGGATAGCGCCACCCAACAGCAGCTGTTGAGCGATTCCTCCGGCTCGCTGGAACGCGTAAGCGACGACGGTCGCACGCTGAAAATGGCCTATACGCCGCTGCCCGGCTGGAACTGGACCATCGTCGGTGAAGTGGATAAATCAGTCCTGCTCTCAAGCGTTAACGCCATGCGCGACCGTTTCCTGCTGGCCGGCGTAGCGTTGTCTGTCCTCTTCGCGGGCCTGTTTGTGGTGCTTATTCGCCGGATGCTGACCCGTCCGCTGCGTAACGTGATTGACCTTGCCCGCCAGTATGCCGCGGGCGATCTACGCTCCAGCCTGCCCGTGACCCGACAGGATGAGGTTGGCCAGCTGGTTGAAGCCATTAACGGTATCGGTGATGGGCTACAAAAAATTGTCCTGCAGGTCCGCGAGGCCGCGGGCGAGATCCATCTGGGCACCAATGCGCTGGCCTCCGATACCGGAGACATCTCCGAGCAGATCAACAAGCAGGCCAGCAGCGTTGAGGAGACCTCCGCCAGCATGGAGCAACTGGCCGCGACCGTGCAGCAAAATGCCGCCAACATGGAGCAAACGCAGCAGCTGGTAGGTGAAACCTCGCGCGCGGTTCATCAGGGTGGTGAAACGGTGACCCATGCGGTTGCCACCATGGACGATATTCGCGAAGCGTCAAAACGTATCGAAGACATCACCCGCGTGATCGAGTCCATCGCGTTCCAGACTAATATTCTGGCGCTGAATGCGGCGGTAGAAGCGGCACGCGCAGGCGAGCATGGAAAAGGTTTTGCCGTGGTCGCGCAGGAAGTTCGCGCCCTGGCAGGTCGAAGCGCCAACGCGGTGAAGGAGATTGAACATCTGATTGGCGATACCCTGCGAAAAGTGGGCGAAGGCCACGCGCTGTCTGAACAGACGCGTCTGGCGATGGATTCCATCATCGTTCATATCGACAACATCAGCCTGCTGGTCACGGAGATTAACCACGCGTCACGCGAGCAGTCCGCGGGGATCGGCCAGGTCAATCTTGCCATGACCCACATTGGCGAAGCGTCGCATATCAATGCCGATCGCATCTCACGCAGCGAGCAAACCGCACGCACGCTGCGCGAGAAAGGGTCACACCTTACCCAGCTGGTCAGCCTGTTCCAGCTTAAACGCTAGCCAACCCTGCCCGTGGCGCGCAGCAGCAGATCGCTTTGCACCTGCTCATTCATGAGCGTACCGCCACGGGTATCCAGCATCATGCGGCACCACGCCTGCGCCACGGGCGGCGATGCGTGCCGCAGCATCTGGCTGCCGGCCCCCAGCAAAAAGAGCTGCTGAGCGATCTCCCTCCCCTGCGCCTCCTGCGGTTTACGCAGCTTTTGCTGAAGCTGCCGCCAGCTGCGGTCAAAGTGTCTGTCCTGCCCTTTGACCTGGGCAAACTCGTCGGCAAGCAGGTCGTGGATACCTGGCTGCTTCGCCAGCACCCGCAGCACGTCCAGGCACATGATATTGCCCGATCCTTCCCAGATGCTGTTCACCGGCATCTCACGATACAGGCGTGGAAGTTCATTCTCCTCGCAGTACCCGACGCCGCCGAGTGCCTCCATCGCCTCCGCCACGAACGGAATGCCCGCTTTGCACACGCTGAATTTTGCGGTCGGGGTAAAAAGCCGCGCCCAGGCGGCCTCCTGCGGGTCGGTGCGGTTATCCCACGCCCGGGCCAGACGGAACAGCAGCGCCGTATGCCCCTCCAGCACCAGCGCCATACGGCTTAGCACTTCACGCATTAGCGGCTGATCGATAAGATTTTTGCCGAAGGTCTGACGCTGATGGGCGTGGTACAGCGCCACGGAAAGCGCCCGGCGCATTAGCCCGTGGCTGCCCAGCGCGCAGTCGAAGCGCGTCAGCCCGCCCATCTTAAGGATTTGCCGCACGCCTTCTCCCTCTTCACCCAGCAGCCAGCCGGAGGCATCGAGGAACTCCGCCTCGCTGCTGGCGTTCGAGCGGTTGCCGAGCTTGTCTTTCAGACGTTCCAGCCGTACGGCGTTGCGCTGTCCGTCGGGTAAGAAACGCGGGACAAAGAAGCATGACAAACCGCCTTTCGCCTGCGCCAGCACCAGATGCGCATCGCTCTGCGGCACGGAGAAAAACCACTTGTGGCCCACCAGTCGGTAGCTGCCGTCGCTGCATTTTTCCGCTCTGGTGGTGTTGCTGAGCACGTCCGAGCCGCCCTGCTTTTCCGTCATTCCCATGCCGATCAGCAGGCCGCGCTTTTGCCCACCCGGCGCGAGATGGGGATCGTAACGGTCGCTCATCAGCGGCGTTAACCATTCATGAAACGGTTTGGGCAGCGACTGCTGCAACAGCGGCGTGGCGGCGAAGGTCATGGTCACCGGGCATAACGTCCCCGCTTCTACCTGAGCATGGAGCACGAAGCGCGCGGCCCTGGCGACGAAAGACCCTTTTCGTGCCTCTTCTTCCCATGCCAGATTATGTACCCGGTTAGCGCAGAGCCCCTGCATCAGCAGGTGCCATGCCGGATGAAAGCGAACGTCATCCAGCCGCTCACCCGTGGGGTCGTAGCGTAATAGCTCCGGCGGATTCACGTTCGCCAGCCTGCCCAGCTCCAGCGACTCCGCCGTGCCTAACTGCTGTCCGATGCTGGCAAGAAGATCCATATCCCACTCGGCACCCTCGCGCGCAACCGCGTCGCGCAGGGCGCAGTCAGAGAGGAAAAGGTTGCTGTTAGAGAGTGGGGCTGGTTGATTAAAAACGGTATGGGTCTGCCAGTGCATGCTGTCTCCCTCCTTCAGTGGCAATGAAGGTAAGTATGGACAGACCGTATGAACGCTGCATGGGAGTGAGGTCACACGATGGCGATCCCGCTGATATCATTCGTGAAATAGCTCACAGAACATAAGAATAAACTATTTCATTACTTCGCTTATGTTGAATAATTTATTCTTAACCCGTCTTTGTGAGGATCGTTATGCAACAGGACGCGCACAAGCGTGCATTAATTGCAGGCTCCATTGGTAACTTTATCGAGTGGTATGAGTTTGCGGTCTACGGTTTTCTGGCGACCGTGATTGCGAAGAACTTTTTCCAGCTTGAGGGAGAGGCGGGGCTGACCAGTCTGATCCTCACCTGGGCCTCGTTTGCCATTGCCTTCTTCTTCCGTCCGCTGGGTGCGGTGGTATTTGGCCGCATTGGTGACAGGATAGGCCGAAAACCGACGCTGATTATTGTGCTGGTGCTAATGACGCTCGCCACCACGGCCATCGGCATCGTGCCCGTCTACGCCAGCATCGGCATTGCTGCGCCGCTGATCGTTACGCTGCTGCGCATCCTGCAGGGCCTGTTCGCGGGCGGCGAGTACGGCGGTGCGGTCTCGCTGATGACGGAGTTCGCCCCGCGCGGCAAGCGCGGTCTGTACGGCGCGTGGCAGTCCTTTACCGTGGCGCTCGGGCTGTTAGCGGGCGCAGGTATTGTCGCGCTGCTCTCTGCCCTCCTCACGCCTGAAGCCCTGCACGACTGGGGCTGGCGCATTCCATTCTTCCTTGCCCTGCCGATGGGCGTGGTCGCGCTGTGGCTACGGGTGAGCATGGAAGAGACGCCGAGCTTTGTGCAGCAGAAGGAAAAAGCGGTCATTGCTCAGGCCAGTACTTCCGCCACGCTCAAAACCATCCTGATGGGCATTGGCCGCGTGATGGTCTGGTCCGCGGCGGGGTATACCTACCTCGTGATCATGCCGACCTATCTGCAGTCTGCGCTGCACACCGGGTTTAATCAGGCGCTGCTGATAGCGGTGATTTCTAACATTGGGTTTGCGCTCACCATCATTCCGTCGGGAATGCTGAGCGACAGGATCGGGCGGCGAACGGTGATGATTATCGCCACCGTGCTCCTGCTGATCCTCGCCCTGCCGCTGCTGAAAATTTTGCAGGCGGAATCCAGTACGATGGCGGTCAAAGCGATTGTGGTGCTGATTGCGGGCGGTCTGGTGGGGATGCTGGCGGGGCCGGGCCCGGCGATGCTGTCTGAGATGTTCCCGACGCGCGTGCGCTATACGGGACTGGGGCTGGCCTATTCGTTATCAAACGCGATTTTTTCGGGCTGTGCGGGGTTAATCATTACCGGGCTGATTAAGCAGACGGGCAACCTGGACATTCCGGCCTATTACGTGATGGCAACGGCGGTGGTGAGTATTTTCGCGCTGATGACGCTCAGGAAGGATGACCATTTACGGTCGTTAGATGAGTGAACCTCAGAGCTGGGGTTTTCACCCCAGCTAAAATTAACCCGCTATGTAGTGGGGAATAAAACGCGAGGTGTCTTTCGTTATCAACGATCCGTCTTCACGAATACCGATTCCGGCAGGTTCATCATCGACCACCCAACTTCCTATCAATGTATAGCTGTTGCCAAAACGCGGTAATGCCTGGAAGCCCTGATAAATCATAGGTTCGTTTGCATAATCACCAGCTTCACTCTCAACAATATTGCGCTGCGCGTCAAAAATAGTCACATTTCCTCCTTCTCGTGAAAAAAGGGGCTTACGGACTAACGGAACGCCATTTGGAATCGACGTTAATTCATCTTCAAACCACGCAGGAAGAAGGTTGGGATGCCCTTCAAAAAAGCGCCACAAAAGGGGTAAAATACCCTTATTGCTGATGACGCTTTTCCAGAGTGGTTCCAGCCATTGCTCTCTTCTGGCACACAGCAGCGGACCATTTTCATCACGCATCATCCATTCCAGAGGGTAGAGCTTAAACGCACGCCGGATAACATTATCGTCAATGTCCGTTAAAAAACCGCCAGTGCCCAGGCCAATATCGTCCATATAGATAAAGCGGGTGTTAAGTCCGGCCTGGACGGCGCAATCTTCCAGATAGAGAAGCGTGCCGCGATCCTCCTCACTCTCTTTGCAGCAGCAGAAGTAGAGTGGAATGTCGGTGGCTAGTTCTGCAAATCGAGCGACAAGCTTATCCTGAATGGAATTAAACTGATCGGCGTCTCGAGGAATGATCCCAGCGCGACGTGCGTCCTCCATCCATTGCCACTGAAAGTAGGCTGATTCATATAGGGACGTCGGTGTGTCGGCATTGTATTCCAGCAGTTTGACACTACCTTCATTAGTCCATACGAAGTCCATACGGCCATACAGTGAAGGATCCTGGCTCTGCCAGCTTTCCGCAATGGCATCCCAGTAAAGCGGCGGAATGGCAAGTTGCGTCATCAATTCTTCACTTTTTACCGCACGATCCACCACATCCAGACACATTTGATGCAGTTCAGCCGTGGGTTTTTCAATTCTTTCTTCAATCTGCTGTAACGTAAAACGGTAGGCACGGCTCTCATCCCAGTAAATTTCATCGTCGATAATATGAAAATGAAAACCATGGTCGCGGGCAATTTTGTCCAGCCCCGAACGAATAGGAACGTCATGACGTAACATAATTACCCTCCCCAGCTTCCACGGGCACTGGATGAGCGCCCATATCCACCCCGAGAGATTGTTGATACGCGCTTTGTTGTATAGCCCATTTGACTGCCGGCCTGCTTACCGGAGTGCCAGACATAGGATGAAGAATTTCGCCACACGGGACGGGAAGAGTAAAATGAACCTCCACTTGTATACCTGTACCCTTCATCAGCGTCTTCTCTGACTTTTTTATTAAGTAAAAATCCTGACAGAACCGGTATCCAGCTATTTTCGATATTGTCGTAATAGCAGTTCTCGAATTGACGTATGCAGTCTTCCCTTGACATATTTTTCGGCATATCTGCTTCAAATTTAGCTTTCGCATTGTTCCATGCATCGCTGCAAACCTGAGCGCTATTGCCATCGTCAACGCACGCTTGCGGCGATGCGTAAAACACGCCATCACCGTCATTATCATCAGCCGAACTATCGCACCCCTTCAGGGCGATAAATGCTGCACCGCCCATAATTGCCAGCGTCAAATACTTCCCGCTTTTGCGCTTTGAGGGTGAAGAGCGGAACGCTGCATCTTGGCTTCCTGATGCAGATCGAATCGGACTAGACTTCCGTGTTTTTTTCTTTTTAGCCATGTTCATTTATTACCATGTCATGCAGGCAGCATTTAAGATCCCGCCAGCCAGTGCTGCCATCCCCATAAATAATCCTGCGGCGTAGTGGCGGTTAACGATTTTTTCACTAATGTTCGGCATATAAATGCGTACGCAGCCATACACCAGTAATTGTACGACTAGCGCAACGCATCCCCATATCAGGTAATCCGGCATGCTAACCGAGTTTACGGCAGCGCTGGACAGAGGAATCACATACCCCAATAGCGTGCCACTGAATGCCGCCGCCGCCGCCAGGTTATTTTCTTTAATCAGTTTCCATTCATCATGTGACGTTATTCTTGAGTAGATGAATAAGAATATGACGGTCATCGCCAGACCGGTTAAGAAGTAAGAGAGAAAAGCAAATAATGAACCCAGCATGGTTTACATCCCCAGAAAGTTATCCAACAATGTTTAGCGAAGTGAGTGGAATATCCACACCTACGGCATACGAAAAGATCCACTCTGGCTCGCTATTATCACAAAATGTCTCTTCGCCAGTTAGCAAAAGGTACTCATACAGATCGGCAGTCGCCTCCCTCTGATATGCCATCATGAAATTATGCACATCCCATTTTTCGTTCTGGTTATTTTCAACGTGTTCCAGCAGGTAAACCGGTTCAACGTTCCCCTCCTCATTCTCGTTAAATATTCTTGTCCAGTCTCGTTCATTCCATTGCAGACTGGGTCTGCCAATTAAAGCTGCACCAATCTCTTTTTGCCATTGTTTCTCCGAAGCAATACCAAAGCTATCCTGATAAATAAAAAGCTTAATATCATCAATACTTTCCCTTTCCATACCACCAGTAGTATTTATCTGCAAAAACTCATCACCAGACGTGTAATAACGATAAATACGACAACCCGCGCCAGCTTCAATCACGCTGCTAGCTGCAATGGTATATTCCTCTTCTGGTAGTTGAGTCAAAAAACGGGCGGACAGTCGAAATGTCAGCGTATCAAGTGTAAACGCCGCACGTTGATGTAATCCCAATGGGCCACGCATCACTGGCTGAGGTGTTTTATTAAATAAATTAAAAAATAAGTTCCGCATGACTTTTCCCTATGTTCTGCCAGCACACCTCATTCGACGAAATGCGACTATTGCCGATTAAATGCAACCACATCCCTCCTCTAACCTCTGTGGAGATCTCAGGGTTAAGCTCCATACCACGACCATTTTTACAGTGGCTAATCCCCAGCACCGTCGCATCATGTTGCAGTTTCATGTAATGCATTAACGCACCATAAGGTATACAGGAAACCGATGTGGGTACCATCAGCGTGTAACCCGTATCACCCAGCATCGGGTTCATGATTGACGCTACGGATTGAGAAGAGCCAGGATCCTGGATCGAACGGGAAAGCTGTTCGGCTGAAAGATTGCGAACAATCTCTATTGTCGGGCAATGGGTCTCCAGTAAGCCTGCGTAGCGTTCATCCTCAAGATAAGCAACGATATGGCAATGCGCTGGCGCATCGTTTACCAGTGAGAGTGTGGCTGTAAAGGTTTGTTCATCGGTGCTGGCAAAAATGACCACACATGAACAATTTACTAACCCCATCCGTTTTTGCTCTTTCGGATCGCTGTAATTACTTACTTTGAGAAAATCGACATATAAATTATCGGATAAAGGATGCGCTATATCCTGCTGCTCACACAACACTACGCGACTAAATACCCGCTGCTCATCATAAAGCAGCAATGAGATCATTTTCTCTGTCTGATGACCGCGCCAGCCAATCACCAAAACATGGTTATGTAGTGAACTAAAATTGCCCATTCCTGCTATTCCTTTAGCTAATAATCCCTGTACTAACGCGATGATTTTGCCCATCAATGCGCCGAAAAGCCCAACGCCGATAGGGATTTGCCAGAGAGCTGTGAACAACTTCCCTGCTTCGCTCTGAGGACTCAAATCCCCAAAGCCAATCGTCGCCCCAACCACTGAGCTGTAATAAACAAAATCACTTATCCGGCCAACGAGGGTCGTCTCTCCCAACCAACGAAAGACAATAAAGCAAAGCAAATAATGCCCGGCAAACAAGCACAGCAGCGCTGTCCAGGTAAGCCGGAATAAATGTTGCCTGCAAACATTCACGACCCAGGAGAGAAACATTACAGAGCCTGCGTAAGTTTTAACCGTTCAAGAACCGCCTGTGCGGAGCTTGTTCCTGTGGTACCCACGCCTGCCTGCGCGAGCTTCTCTTCAAGCTCACGTCCATCCGCCACTTTTTCCAGTTGCGCTACCGCATCCAGTTTGGCCTGACGTTCAGCCTGACGCGTCTGAAGTCTTTTTAAAGACTCTGCGGCCGTCGTTACGTTCGATGTTGCTCCGACCGTTGACGTCGTCACGGCCTGTTGCGCCCGCTGCATGGCTTCCGTGGCTTTAACAACCTCCAGCTGCTGTTCAAACTGATTAATACGTTGTGAAGTAATAGCTACGGCTTTTTCAATATTATTTCTTGAGGTTTCAAGAGAGTCCAAAACCTGTGCTTCACGAGTAATGGTATTCTCAAGTCGGGCGATTTCTTCTGCAACCTCGTTTAGCAGCGCAGCATCAATATTCTTGCTCATTCCTTCTATCGCTCGTGACTCAAGATATTGCTTCCGCTCCCGCAACTCGGAAAGCTTGTCATTACTGAGCTTCACCCGGGCAAGCAGATCAACCCGGGATTTGCCTGCTTTATCAAGCTCAGCTTTTGCATCCCGGATGTGCTGCTCCAGCATCCGAACGCCCTGCGCTTCTTCTATCGCTTCATCGGCCTGATTGAGTAGTGATTTACCCAGTGTAAAAAGATTCTTCAAGATGCCCATACCTTTCCCTTACCTGTTAATTTATAAATTCTTGTGTAAGCTCAGCCAAATCCAGCGCATTCTCCGCAAGGGTTGTAATTTCCAGAATAATATCCTCAAGAGAAGAACTTACTGATAAGGCACCAAAAGCGACATAATATTCATCATGTTGAATTTGCGAAATTCCAACAGAAGATAAGGGAAGCATTTTTTGATTACGTAATAAGAAGAGGTTGAAGTCAGCCTGGCGCTTAATGTCATTAACAGGACATATATAGGTTTCAATGATAATTTGCTGGGATGTAATAAAAATACTTAATGGCAAATCGCCATATTCATTCATTTTTATAATAAGTACATCATTGTTATTTTTTAAATCAATATAAATATCGCGCCGGCGCGACAATTCATCGGCAAGCGATGAGAGAGACCATCTCATAATTTCATCCATGTGTTAGTTTTAAAGATATTTATAAAAGCCGAAATCGCTTCGGTCGTTATATTACCAGCCAGGGCATAAAAAAAGCCACCCGAATTGGGTGGCTTTTTTACAGATTAATAATCAGCTACGCTGGCGCACCGCTTCAAACAGGCAGATACCCGTTGCAACGGAAACGTTCAGAGACGACACGCTGCCCGCCATCGGGATGCTAATCAACTCGTCGCAGTGCTCGCGGGTCAGGCGACGCATGCCTTCACCTTCCGCCCCCATCACCAGCGCCAGACGGCCGGTCATTTTGCTCTGATACAGAGTATGATCCGCTTCGCCCGCGGTACCGACGATCC
Source organism: Enterobacter sp. IF2SW-B1 (assembly GCF_001743375.1). Classification (NCBI taxonomy): domain Bacteria; kingdom Pseudomonadati; phylum Pseudomonadota; class Gammaproteobacteria; order Enterobacterales; family Enterobacteriaceae; genus Enterobacter; species Enterobacter sp. IF2SW-B1. Next base: position 255,656 of record NZ_MJAA01000005.1, read on the forward strand.
AGATATTTTCTTCCTGCAGCAGACGCATGGTGCGCGCCAGGTTGGTCACGCGGATCAGCGGAACGTTTTCCGCCGCGCCGCAGGCCACTTTCTTCGCCGTCGCGTTCAGTTGGGCAGAGCGATCTTTCGGTACGATCACCGCGTGCACGCCCGCCGCATCCGCGCTGCGCAGGCACGCGCCGAGGTTGTGCGGATCGGTTACGCCATCCAGAATCAGGAAAAACGGGTTTTCCAGCGCGGCAATCAGATCCGGCAGATCGTTTTCCTGATACTGACGGCCCGGCTTCACGCGGGCAATGATCCCCTGGTGCACCGCGCCTTCGCTTTTCTCATCCAGGAACTGGCGGTTCGCCAGCTGGATCACCACGCCCTGCGCTTCCAGCGCGTGGATCAGCGGCATCAGACGTTTGTCTTCACGCCCTTTCAGAATAAACACTTCCTGAAAACGCTCCGGTGCGCGCTCGAGAAGGGCCTGCACCGCGTGGATGCCGTAAATCATTTCACTCATTGATGGTTCTCGTAATAAGTATTTCCCCTCTCCCGGTTGGGGAGAGGGTCAGGGTGAGGGGAGAATTACTCCGCCTGCTTTTTCTTGGCTGCGCGCTTCGCTTTTGTCGCGGCAGCGATTTTCTGCGTTTTCGCGGAAGGCTTTTTCGCTGAGCGAGCCTCTTTCTTCGCCGCCTTTGGCTTCTGTTTCTTCTCGCCGCGGAACGCGCTGTCCGGCTCGAAGTTTACCTTTTTGCCCGCCTGGCGACGTTTACCGCTCGCTTTGCCGTTTCCGCCTTTTTTCGCCCTTTCACGCTCGGTTTTACCGACGTTACGCGGCGCGCGCTCGCTGGAGATCAGGCTGAAGTCGATTTTACGGTCGTCCATATTCACGGCTTCGACCTTCACTTCCACGCGATCGCCCAGACGGTAGGTCTGGCCGCCTGATTCGCCAATCAGACGCTGGCCGACCTGGTCGAAGCGGTAGTAGTCGTTATCCAGGCTGGAGACGTGCACCAGACCGTCGATAAACAGCTCATCCAGACGAACGAAGAAACCAAAGCCGGTCACGCTGGCAATCACGCCCTTAAAGACGTTGCCCACCTGATCCAGCATAAAGTCACACTTCAGCCAGTCCGCCACGTCGCGCGTCGCTTCATCCGCACGGCGCTCGGTCATGGAACAGTGCTGACCCAGTTGCAGCACTTCGTCCATGGAGTAGTGATAGCCGCCGGTTTCGGTCGTGTTGCCTTTATGGCCCTGCTCGTGCGCCAGCAGATACTTGATCGCACGGTGCAGTGACAGATCCGGATAACGGCGGATCGGCGAGGTAAAGTGCGCGTAAGACTGCAGCGCCAGGCCGAAGTGACCGCGGTTTTCCGGATCGTAAATCGCCTGCTTCATGGAGCGCAGCAGCATCGTCTGCAGCATTTCCGCGTCAGGACGATCGCTGATGGATTCCAGCAGTTCGGCGTAATCGCGTGGCTCAGGCTTATTACCGCCAGGCAGCTCCAGGCCGAGCTCAGCCAGCACGGAGCGGAACGACGTAATGGCTTCCGTGGTCGGCTTATCGTGAATACGGAACAGCGCAGGTTCTTTGGCTTTCTCAACGAAGCGTGCCGCCGAGATATTCGCCAGAATCATACACTCTTCGATCAGCTTGTGCGCATCGTTACGCTGGGTCTGTTCGATACGCTCAATGCGGCGCTCGGCGTTGAAGATAAACTTCGCTTCTTCGCTCTCAAAGGAGATCCCGCCGCGCTCTTCGCGCGCCTGCTCCAGCGTTTTGTAGAGGTTATGCAGCTCTTCAATGTGTTTAACCAGCGGCGCGTACTGCTCGCGAAGGTCCTGGTCGCCCTGCAGCATATGCCAGACCTTGGTATAGGTCAGACGCGCGTGCGAGCTCATTACCGCTTCGTAGAATTTGTAGCCCGTTAAGCGCCCTTTGGTGGAGATGGTCATCTCACATACCATACAGAGACGGTCAACCTGCGGGTTCAGGGAGCACAGGCCGTTGGAGAGCACTTCCGGCAGCATCGGTACCACCTGCGACGGGAAGTAGACCGACGTACCACGGCTGCGCGCTTCGTTATCCAGCGGCGTGTGCGGACGCACGTAGTAGCTTACGTCAGCAATGGCCACCCACAGACGCCAGCCGCCGCCGCGTTTTTTCTCGCAGTACACGGCATCATCGAAGTCGCGGGCGTCTTCACCATCAATGGTGACCAGCGGCAGGGAGCGGAGATCCATACGGCCCGCTTTGGACTCTTCCGGTACTTCTTCGCGCAGGTTTTCGATCTGCTCTTCGACCGCTTTCGGCCAGACGTACGGAATTTCATGGGTACGCAGCGCCATATCGACGGCCATGCCGGTGCCCATGTTATCGCCCAGCACTTCGACGATTTTACCGACCGCTTTGGTGCGACGGGTCGGACGCTGGGTGAGTTCAACCACCACCACAAAGCCCATACGCGCGCCCATCACCTCTTCAGGTGGGATCAGAATATCGAAGCTCAGACGGCTGTCGTCCGGCACCACGAAGCCTACGCCCGCATCGGTAAAGTAGCGGCCCACAATCTGGCTGGTTTTTGGCACCAGCACGCGAACCACGCGTGCTTCGCGGCGGCCTTTACGGTCTGCACCCAGCGGCTGCGCCAGGATCTGGTCGCCGTGGATGCACATTTTCATCTGTTCGGATGAGAGGTAAAGGTCGTCCTTACGGCCTTCCACGCGCAGGAAGCCAAAGCCATCGCGGTGACCAATGACGGTCCCTTTCAGCAGATCGAGGCGTTCCGGCAGCGCGTAGCACTGGCGGCGGGTAAAGACCAGTTGCCCGTCACGCTCCATCGCGCGCAGGCGGCGGCGAAGGGCTTCAATTTGCTCTTCACCTTCAATATTTAATTCAACGGCAAGTTCTTCACGATTGGCGGGTTTTTCGCGTTTTGTTAAGTGTTCAATGATGAACTCGCGGCTGGGGATAGGATTCGCGTATTTTTCGGCTTCGCGTTCCTGGAAAGGATCTTGTGACATGTCGGTTCCTCCGTTGTCAGCCCCGGTGGAAATTTTCTTCATTCCACCAGCAATAATTTATAAAGCGGTTGATTCTCTTCAACCAAATCGGCCAGCGTGTAGTTATCCAGTTCCTTGAGAAAACTTTGCACGGCCTTTGAAAGCGCCTGTTTAAGGCGGCAAGCGGGCGTAATGTGGCAGAACGCGCTGCTGCAGTTCACCAGAGACAAGGGCTCCAGCTCGCGTACCACATCCCCGATACGAATACTCTGTGCCGGTTTACCAAGACGGATCCCTCCATTCTTCCCGCGGACGGCAGCAACGTATCCGGCACGGCTAAGTTGATTGATTATTTTGACCATATGATTACGGGATACACCGTATACCTCTGTCACTTCAGAGATACTGGTCATCTTCCCTTCGGGTAACGACGCCATGTAAATCAGCGCGCGTAAGCCGTAATCGGTGAAACTTGTTAACTGCACATCAACCTCAGGAAAAAGGGAAAACGCGGTCAAACCGCAGAGATATTCATTAATGATGATAAACCAGCCAGATAGTTAGCGGCTAATTTATTTGACAGACGGGGCGAAAAAGCGGAGATCCAGGAGCGGTCGCCGGTTGGCGCTACGCTTATCCGGCCTACGGGTCTCCCCGCAGGCCAGCAGTCACGAAGATTATGCGTCGAACGGGTCGCGCAGGATCATCGTTTCAGTACGATCCGGGCCGGTAGAAATAATATCGATCGGCACTTCGGTCAGTTCTTCAATGCGCTTGATGTAATCCAGCGCCGCCTGCGGCAGGCCGCTACGCTCTTTCACACCGAAGGTGGTCTCAGACCAGCCCGGCATGGTTTCGTAGATTGGCTCAATGCCTTCCCAGTCGTCAGCAGCCAGCGGAGTGGTGGTCACTTCGCGGCCATCTGGCATACGGTAACCTACGCAGATTTTCACTTCTTTCAGGCCGTCCAGCACGTCCAGCTTGGTCAGGCAGAAGCCAGACAGGGAGTTGATCTGCACTGCGCGACGCACGGCAACCGCATCCAGCCAGCCGGTACGACGACGACGACCGGTGGTCGCGCCAAACTCGTTACCCTGCTTGCACAGGAACTCGCCGGTTTCATCAAACAGTTCGGTCGGGAATGGACCCGCACCTACGCGAGTAGAGTACGCTTTGATGATGCCCAGAACGTAATCCACATAACGTGGACCCAGGCCAGAGCCGGTCGCCACGCCACCCGCGGTGGTGTTAGAAGAAGTAACGTACGGATAGGTACCGTGGTCGATGTCCAGCAGCGTACCCTGCGCACCTTCGAACATGACGAAATCGCCACGCTTGCGCGCCTGGTCCAGCAGATCGGATACATCAACAACCATACCGGTCAGAATGTCTGCAATCGCCATGACGTCATCCAGCACTTTCTGGTAGTCAACAGCGTCAGCTTTGTAGAAGTTCACCAGTTGGAAGTTGTGATATTCCATCACTTCTTTCAGTTTTTCAGCGAAGGTCGCTTTGTCGAAGAGGTCACCGACGCGCAGACCGCGACGTGCAACTTTATCTTCGTAAGCCGGGCCGATACCACGACCGGTGGTGCCGATCGCTTTCGCGCCACGCGCTTTTTCACGCGCCACGTCCAGCGCCACGTGATAGTCCAGGATCAGCGGGCAGGCTTCGGAGAGCAGCAGACGCTCACGAACAGGGATACCACGGTCTTCCAGACCTTTCATCTCTTTCATCAGCGCAGCAGGAGACAGCACAACGCCGTTACCGATGATGCTGGTGACGTTTTCGCGAAGAATGCCTGATGGAATAAGATGGAGGACGGTTTTTTCACCGTTGATTACGAGAGTATGGCCTGCGTTGTGACCGCCCTGGTAGCGTACAACATATTTAGCCCGTTCAGTCAGAAGATCGACAATCTTCCCTTTACCTTCGTCACCCCATTGGGTGCCCAGTACGACGACGTTGTTACCCATTTTTTTCAAAATCACCGTTTGCTTAAAAATGGATTCTACCATCGCTTTTTCAGATATACAGCACTTTTTGACCTTAAAATACGCCAATTGCGGCTAGTTTTTGATCAGCCAATCGTTTTCCTCAACATGTAGTAGATAACGATACCAGCAACCACAAGACCACCGCCGAAACGACGCAAAATATTATCCGGTAGCTGGCTCATGGTCGCGATCATACGACGCCATGCGCGCGGATAGAGCATCGGGCCGAGACCTTCCAGCACCAGAACCAGGGCCAGCGCGAGCCAGATCGTTGAATTCATTTTTCATCCTTATAAAAGAAAACCACCGCTCCGTTGGGAGCGGTGGTTTGAATACTCAAACGAGCCTGAGTTTATCGCGTTGCGTTGGTCGGCGTCTTCATATAACGGAAGAAATCGCTGTCCGGGCTGAGCACCATCACATCCTGGTTGCTCTTAAAGCTATTCTCGTAAGCGCGCAGGCTACGGATAAAGGCGTAGAAGTCTGGATCCTGGCTGAATGCATCGGCAAACAGCTTCGCCGCTTCCGCATCGCCTTCACCGCGCAGGATACGGCCCTGACGCTCTGATTCCGCCAGCGTCTTGGTCACTTCATAGTCCGCTGCTGCACGCAGTTTTTCAGCCTCTTCCTGACCCTGTGAACGGTGACGACGGGCTACCGCTTCGCGCTCGGCGCGCATACGGTTGTAGATCGCCTCGGACACTTCCGCCGGCAGGTTGATCTGCTTGATACGCACGTCAACGACTTCGATACCCAGCGCCGCCATACTGTTCGGGTTGATCACCGGCACTTTACCGTTGGTTTCAGCCTGAACGCGTTCGGCCGCTTTAGCAATCGCGTCATCCGCTGCTGGCGTCGCCACTTCGTCTTCGGTGCCCGCTGTACCGGAGTTCAGCGCATCGCGCACTTCCAGGGTCAGACGACCGCGGGAGTCGGTCACGATGTCTTTCACATCAAGACGACCAATTTCAGAACGCAGACGGTCAGAGAACTTACGTTTCAGCAGCACTTCTGCCTGAGAAACGTCACCGCCGCCCGTTGCCAGGAAGTAGCGGCTAAAATCGCTGATGCGCCATTTGATGTAGGAATCAACGATCAGGTCTTTCTTCTCTTTAGTCACGAAACGGTCGGCCTGGTTATCCATGGTCTGGATACGCGCATCGAGCGTTTTCACAGACTGAATGAACGGCACCTTGAAGTGCAGGCCCGGCTCGTAAATCACCGGACGTTTGTCGCCATCACGCACGACGCTGCTGAACTGGAACTTGATCCCACGCTCACCCTCTTTCACCACAAAGATCGAGGTATACAGCACGACCAGTACGATGACGATGATCGCAATAACTGACTTACGCATCCTTATTCCCCCTGACGCTGGTAGTCGTTACGCTGCGCGTTAGCACGGCGTTGGTCCATAATGTCACCATCGTTCGAAGAAGGCGTTGTGTTCGCGCTGGAGCTGCCTGATGAGGCTGGCGGCAGACGCAGCAGGTTGTTCGCTCCGCTGGTGTCTTTCGCTGCCGGTGCAGAACCGCCTTTCAGCATCTGATCCAGCGGCAGAACCATCAGGTTTCCGCCTTTGCTGTCGTTAACCAGCACTTTGCGGGTGTGGCTCAGCACTTTTTCCATAGTCTCGATATACAGACGCTCGCGGGTAATTTCCGGGGCGGCTTTGTATTCCGGCAGGATGCGCGCGAAGCGAGCCACTTCACCCTGAGCTTCCAGGATGGTCTGGGTCTTATACGCTCGCGCCTCTTCCAGAATACGCTGCGCCTGACCGTTAGCACGCGGCTGAACTTCGTTGGTGTACGCTTCTGCTTCGCGGATGTACTGCTGTTCGTTTTCACGGGCAGCAATCGCATCGTCAAACGCGGCCTTCACCTCTTCCGGCGGACGTGCAGCCTGGAAGTTGACGTCCAGCAGGGTGATACCCATGTTGTACGGACGAATCGTCTCTTCCAGCTCGCGCTGGGTATCGCTACGAATAACGGTACGACCTTCGGTCAGGATGCGGTCCATGGTGTATTTGCCGATCACACCACGCAGGGCGCTGTCGGTCGCCTGACGCAGGCTGTCATCGGCACTGGTCACGCTAAACAGATAACGCTCAGGGTCGGTCACGCGGTACTGCACGTTCATCTCGACGCGCACCACGTTCTCGTCAGACGTCAGCATCACGCCGGAGGCGGCCAGTTCACGGACGGACTCCACGTTAACTGCGGTCACGTCGTCAATGAAGGTCGGTTTCCAGTTCAGGCCCGGCTCAACCAGGTGGCTGAACTTACCGAAACGGGTGACCACGCCGCGTTCTGCTTCTTTAATGGTGTAGAACCCGCTGGCTGCCCAGACGATCACCAGCCCGGCAGCAACGATGCCCACCAGGCGGCCACCTAATTGCGGGCGCGGTCCCTGGCTGGAACTGCCACCCGAGCCAGAACCTTTTCCTCCGCCAAGGCCACCAAGCTTTTTGCTCAGCTTGCGGAAGATATCATCCAGATCCGGCGGCCCCTGCTCGCGACCACCTTTGTTGCCATTTCCCCCAGAGTTGCCGCCTTGATTATTGCTGCTTCCCCACGGGTCGCGGTCTTGTCCGTTATTACCGGGCTGATTCCACGCCATGTATATGCTCCATATTTGTTATGCAAGGGCGAATTTTTCAGGCTTCCCCTTTCTGATCAGACGATATAGTCCGCCAGCGCAGGTTCTTGTTTACAGAGGCGACGCCAGTCAACGATCGGCATACGCACCTGCATCCCCACGCTGCCGTCATCCTCCATCCACTCTTTTTCTATCGCCTGAAGCTGATAAAACCGGCTGCGCAGCCTGCCTTCCTGTGGCGGCAGTCGCAGCGTGTGCTGAGCTACCTCACCGGAAAGACGTTCTGTCAAAGCCTGGAAAAGCAGTGGCACACCGATTCCGGCCTGAGCAGAAAGCCAGACCCGAATCGGTTTGTTCTCTTCATCACGGTCGATACGCGGTTCGAAATCCTCCAGCATATCGATCTTATTCATCACCAACAGGGTGGGAATTTCGTGGGCGTCAATTTCTTCCAGCACCACGTTCACCGCGTCGATGTTCTCCTGCACGCGTACGTCAGCCGCATCAATCACGTGCAGCAGCAGGGTCGCCTGACGCGTCTCCTGCAACGTCGCCTTAAACGCCGCCACCAGATCGTGCGGCAGATGGCGGATAAACCCTACGGTATCCGCCAGCACTGTTTCACCCACGTCTGCAACGTCAATGCGGCGCAGCGTAGGGTCCAGGGTCGCAAACAGCTGGTCTGCGGCATACACCTGGGCCTCGGTTATCTGGTTAAACAGGGTGGATTTACCGGCGTTGGTATAGCCCACCAGCGACACCGTGGGGATGTCGGCTTTGGTTCGCGCCCGACGCCCCTGTTCACGCTGTTTCTCGACACGTTCCAGACGTGAGAGGATCTGGGTAATACGGCCACGCAGCAAACGGCGGTCGGTTTCGAGCTGGGTTTCACCCGGACCGCGCAAACCAATCCCGCCTTTTTGTCTTTCAAGGTGGGTCCAGCCACGCACCAGACGCGTCGCCAGATGGCGCAACTGCGCCAGCTCAACCTGCAGTTTCCCCTCGTGGGTACGGGCACGCTGAGCAAAAATATCTAAAATCAATCCCGTGCGATCGATAACACGGCACTCGCAGAGAGCTTCCAGGTTGCGCTCCTGGGCTGGAGACAGCGCATGATCAAACAACACGACTGACGCGCCGGTTGCTTTTACGGCATCCGCAATTTCTACTGCTTTACCTTCACCAACAAAATACTTTGGGTGCGGCGCTTTACGGCTACCGGTAATCACCTGCATTGCTTCGACACCGGCGGAAGAGACCAGAGATTCAAACTCCTGGAGGTCTTCCATATCTTTGTCTTGCGAAAAATAGATGTGTACCAGCACCGCCTGCTCACCGGCATCATAACGGTCAAACAAGCGTAAACCTCTCTAAAAAGATCAGCGGGGAACGCAGGATCCCTGGCTCCCCGTGTGGATAACAGCTAAAACCTTATTCGGTCTCGTCGCTGTCCTGCGCAGGAGCAGAAGAACCCTGCGCGTTGCTGCCATGATGGTAGTTACTGCCTGTGCCGCCGCCAGCGTTATTGCTGTGATGAGAGACCGGACGGGACGGAACAACAGTAGAGATAGCGTGCTTGTAGACCATCTGGCTGACCGTGTTTTTCAACAGGATCACGAACTGATCGAAAGACTCAATCTGACCTTGCAGCTTAATACCATTCACCAAATAAATAGAAACTGGAACACGTTCCCGACGCAATGCGTTCAGGAACGGATCTTGTAAAGATTGCCCCTTAGCCATTCTATCTTTTCCTTATATGCTTGTTTTGTACTTAGAACCTTGCGATTCTGAAAAATTGCGCACGATACGTCTCAATTGTACACATTCAGTGGGCGATATCACCAACAACCTCAATCACATCGTTTAACGCCTGTTGCGGTTTTTCACTGTCTAACCAGTGAACCCCCTCCCAACCGCGCAACCAGGTGATCTGGCGCTTCGCTAACTGTCTCGTGGCGCAAACACCTCGATAAACCATTTCATCGTATGAAATCTCACCTTCAAGATACGACCACATCTGGCGGTATCCCACACAACGAACGGAAGGCATATCCGTATGCAAATCTCCACGGGCAAATAGCGCCCGCACTTCTGCTTCAAAATCTGAAGCCAACATCTGATGAAAACGCTGCTCAATTCGTTGATGGAGCAGTTCACGGCTCGCCGGGGCGATGGCGAACTGATGCACCTGATACGGCAGAGCGTCTCCTGACGTTTGCGTCAGTTCCGTTAAAGTTTTACCCGAAATGAAAAAAACTTCCAGTGCCCGGGAAAGCCTTTGCGGATCGTTTGGATGGATTCGCGCCGCCGCAACCGGGTCAATCTCTGCCAGTTGCTTATGCAATGCGTCCCACCCCTGCTCTGCCGCCTGCTGCTCAATCTTTGCTCTGATTTCAGGATCTGCAGAAGGTAAGGGTGATAAACCTTCGAGCAGCGCCTTGAAGTAGAGCATGGTTCCGCCAACCAACAGCGGTATACGCCCCGCCGCCGTTATCTCGGCCATCTCAGCTAAGGCATCCCGGCGGAAATCCGCTGCGGAGTAAGCCTCTGCCGGGTCGAGTATATCCAGCAAACGGTGCGGTGCCGCACGCAGTTCGTCTGCGCCGGGCTTCGCCGTGCCGATGTCCATCCCTCGATAGATGAGGGCGGAATCAACGCTAATCAACTCTACAGGCAAAACTTTACGTAACTCAATGGCTAACGCTGTTTTGCCAGAGGCCGTTGGGCCCATTAAAAAAATTGCCTTTGGCAGGCTCGCCTTGCTTACGTCAGTCATGTTTCAGGGCGGTCATCGCCGTTTTTAAATCAACAGGTTGTAATAACCCACCCGGCGGCGCTTTCACCAGCTGTGGGCAGAGGCGTTCCACCTCCGCCAGCACGGTAATCGCCTGCGCCATACTCCACGGTGAATGTTCGCTGGCCAGATGGCGGGCGATCCACTGCGCGGTGTTGGCAGCCTCCAACGATGTTTGCTGCGCCAGGTAGCCTATCAGTTCAGGAATCAAGTTTTGTAAATTTTGTTGGCGTAAGGGTAAAGGCACTGCGCGAATTGTCACATGTTGTGGTTCGAGCACAATTTCAATGCCCATTTGCGCCAGCTGGGCCTCTGCACGCTGCAATACCCTTGTTTCTTCAGCGGATATTTTCAGGCGAACCGGGATCAATAACGGCTGCGCACAGGCCGCATGTTCCCCCGGCGTCAGTTGCGCCTGCTTGAGCCAGCGTTCGGCAACCGGCAGCGCCAGAAGCAGCAGTTTGCCGTCGCGCTCAAGCAGGGCCATATCCGGGGCGATAATCGTCAACACCCGGCCAAAACTCTGGCTATGGCCTTCAAGGGAAGGTGTCGCCACCGAAACGTGCTCTTTGCGCTCGACTGCGGGCGTTTCCAGCAGTTTACGGTACAGCGCCCCCTGCTGCTTCTGATAGCCGGGCTGAGCGTTCGGGTAGTTCACGCCCGTCGGACGCGGCGCGGCTCCTGCAGAGGAGAAACGCGGGGCGTCTGGTTCACGCGCGACGGCAGGCTCCGCAAAATGGTTGCGGCCTGCCGCGACACGGTTTTCCGGAATGGGGCGCGGTGCGGAGTCTTCTTTTTCCAGCGGCAGCGTGGGTTCAAGCTGCTGTTGCAGCACGCTCAGCACGCCCTGGTAGATAAAATCATGCACCAGACGCGACTGATGGAACCGTACTTCATGCTTGGCAGGATGGACGTTGACATCCACCTGGTGCGGGTCGATCTCCAGATAAAGCACAAAGGCCGGTTGCTGATCGGCCCCGAGCTTGTCTTCGCAGGCCTGGCGAATGGCGTGGTTAATGAGGCGATCGCGCATCATGCGGCCATTCACGTAGCAATACTGAATTTCAGAATACGCCGCGCTACTGGCGTTCGGATCGGCCACCCAGCCGCGTAAAGCCAGATCGCCGTGCTGCCACTCGATAGCCAACGCCTGCTCCAGGAACGGGGTCCCGCAGATAGCGCCTAACCGTCGCTCTTTCTGACCACCTTCAGCCACCGCGCGGTACTGGCGCATCACCTTGCCGTTATGGCTGAGGTTGATGGTGACGTCGAAACGGGCGAGCGCAATTCGGCGGATGATCTCGTCGATATGGCCGAACTCGGTTTTTTCGGTACGCATAAACTTGCGGCGGGCGGGAGTATTGTAGAACAGGTCCAGAACTTCCAGCGTAGTACCGACAGGGTGCGCCGCGGGTTTGACCGTGACGTCCATATCCCGCCCTTCAGCGTAGGCCTGCCAGGCTTCCTGCTGTTCAGCGGTGCGGGAGGTCAGCGTTAAACGAGAAACCGAGCTGATACTGGCCAGCGCTTCGCCGCGAAAACCGAGGCTGATAATCGCTTCCAGGTCATCCAGAGAGGCAATTTTACTGGTGGCATGACGCGCCAGCGCCAGCGCCAGCTCCTCTTTTTTGATGCCGCAGCCGTTGTCGCGAATGCGGATAAGCTTTGCGCCGCCGCGTTCGATATCAATATCAATGCGGGTGGCACCCGCATCGAGGCTATTTTCAACCAGCTCCTTCACCACCGACGCAGGGCGTTCCACCACCTCACCGGCGGCGATTTGGTTCGCGAGCTGCGGCGGCAGAACCTGAATCGGCATGAAATCTCCTTAATTTGTGGCGGTCAACCCACCCGGCTGCGCGGCGCTGGCCGTCTGGGCTGCTCCGCCCTGCGGCGCGGACTGCAGAGGATGCGCCTCAAAATATTTACGTAAACCGTTATAAATCGCTTCGGCAATTTGCTGCTGATAGCTGTCGCTGCCCAGCAGGCGCTCTTCACTGTTATTGCTGATAAAGCCCGTCTCTACCAGAATTGACGGAATATCCGGCGAGCGCAGAACGCCCAGGCTCGCATGTTCAGGGCGGCGCTTATGCAATGCCCCGATGCCCTGCAACTGGTTCAATACGTTAGTGGCGACATCATACCCGACGCGCTGAGAATGACCGAATTGTAAATCCAGCACCGCCTGGCTGAGGTATGGGTCAGACTGGCTGTTTGCCAGCACATCACCCGCGCCGCCTAACAGTTCAGACTGTTTCTCATGCTCTTCCAGCCAGTTGGCCATTTCGCTGTTTGCCCGGCGGTTCGACAGGACCCATACCGAGGCGCCCGTCGCGTTACGGTTCGGTGCGGCATCCGCGTGAATGGAGACCAGGAAATTGGCGTTTTGCTTACGCGCCACGTCTGAGCGGCCCATCACAGAGATAAAATAGTCGCCGTCGCGGGTTAGTACGCCTTTAAACATCGGATCATCGTTTAACAGCGTCCGCAGCTTGCGGGCCACCGCAATAGTGACATTTTTCTCTCGCGTGCCGCCCGGGCCAATCGCTCCAGGATCCTGTCCACCGTGCCCGGCATCAATGGCGATAATCACTTTGTCACCGCTGACCGTACGCCGTGCGCTGACCGCCGGACGCGTTACCGTGTTACTGCTGGTTGCCGCGGTGATGCGATCGTTCTGCGATTTAAACGGATTACGCGCAGGTTCCGATGGGCGAGGCGTATACACCGGCTCTTCCACGCGTTTCGCGACAACCGGTGGCGGCGGAGGCGGCGGAACATCGGCATTGATGGTGAAGACCACCGTATAGTTCGCCCCGTTTTGCTGCTTCACCGCCTTCGTTTTGCCCTTTTCGGTCAGATCGACCACCAGGCGCAGCGACTGGCTGTCCTGAGGGGTACCCGAGCGGATACTTTTCACCAGGTTGTTACCGCTGAACCGCAGCGGTAGCCCCTGGATCACGCCTGTCTGTTTGATATCCAGCGCCACGCTGTGGCTGTCTGGCTGTGAAAACGCGTATTCAGGGTCGCCCATAAAGCTGAACGTAATCCGGGCCTGGCTTTCGCCGTTTGACACCTGAATATCCGAAAGGCTTGCCGCCCCGGCCTGCGCGCACAGCAGCACCGTCGCAGCCAACACCCAACCTTTAACGCGACTAATCATCCCGTCATCCCTACTCTTAACCGGCGAGACGCGCCAGTAAGGAACACCCTGATGAGGAAACCGCACTGATGCGAGCCTCACGCCCTTGAGCCTGGTAATCTAAGTGAATTTCGACATCCGGGTCAGGCAGCACACCCGCACCTTGTTGCGGCCACTCCACCAGGCAGATGGCGTCGTTGGCAAAATAATCACGGATCCCCATAAATTCCAGCTCCTCAGGATCCGCAAGGCGGTATAAATCAAAGTGGTACACCATAAGATTGTCGAGGGTGTACGGCTCGACCAGCGTGTAGGTAGGGCTTTTCACGTTCCCGTTATGCCCTAACGCCTGCAAAAAACCCCGGCTGAAGGTGGTTTTACCCGCACCTAAATCGCCATACAGATAAATGACGGTTGCCCCCTGACAGGCCTGCGCCACGCGCTTGCCGAGATCTAAAGTGGCTTGTTCATCAGGTAAAGGAATCGCTCGATTAGTCATTTTCTACGTCAATCACATCCGGGTTAACAACACGCCGCAGCGTGCAAAAGAGATCGGTGGCCAGCATACCGCGTGTCCCCTCCCGCGCAGCAAGCCTGTCAGCTGCCGCGCCGTGGGCCACACAGCCCGCACAGGCTGCATCATAAAGGGGAAGTTTCTGTCCAAGCAATGCGCCGATGATGCCTGAAAGCACATCGCCCATACCGCCGCTCGCCATGCCCGCATTTCCGGCATCAATAATGCCCTGCGTCTCGTCACTGGCGACAACGGTGCCTGCCCCTTTCAAAACGGCAACACCTCCGTAACGTTTTACCAGACGCTGAGCAGAAAGTAAGCGATCGCTTTCAATTTCTGCCACGCTGCAGTTAAGCAGGCGCGCGGCTTCGCCGGGGTGTGGCGTCAGAATGCGATTGTGACGCTTATCCGGATTTATTGCCAGAAGGTTAAGCGCGTCGGCATCCCACAGCATCGGTTTACGAAAATTCTCGACCTTTTGCAGGGCCTGTTTACCCCATGTCTGTTGCCCAAGCCCGGGACCAATAACCACCACATCCGCCCATTCGAGGCTTTCTTCCAGCGTCTGGGGCGTAAGCTCATGGACCATCAGTTCCGGTCGGGCTGTGATGATTGACGCAATATTTTCAATGCGAGTGAGTACTCGCACTAACCCGGCACCGCTGCGAAGTGCCGCCTCACCGGTCATGCGAACCGCTCCTGCCGTACCGCGATCGCCACCAATAATCACCAGCCTGCCGTTGTCGCCCTTGTGAGACGTTGGGCGGCGCGGCGGAAGCCACTCTTTTAGCTGCGAGGAATCAAAGCGCGACAGGAGCGTTTCCTGTCCAACGAGCCAGCTCTCCAGCCCCAGCGCGTTATGGTGCAATACGCCGACCACATCCCGCGCTTTTCCGGTTAACAAGCCCGGCTTCAGGGCGATAAAGGTCACGGTGTGCGCAGCCTGAATAACGGCGCCAGGCGTCGCGCCGGTCTGCGCGATCAGGCCCGACGGAATATCCAGCGCGACTACCGGCGCAGAGTACCCGTTAGCGTGTTCAATAAGCGCGGCAATGTTTTCGCGAGGCGCGCTGCGTAGCCCGGTCCCCAGCAGACCATCAACAATCAGATCAACATCTTCCGGCCAGACGATATCAGGAGCATGAATCACGCCACCTGCGTTCAGCCATGCCTCCCGCGCCGCGCAGGCCTCTTCCGGCAGGGGCTTATCACTCTCCAGCGCCAGCAGGGTAACGCGGAGACCGGCTGCAACGGCAAGACGCGCAACGACGTAACCGTCGCCGCCGTTATTGCCGTGCCCGCACAAAATCAGCCAGTGAGTGGACTGCGGGTACGCGCTGCGGGCAACGTTAAACGCCGCCTCTCCCGCGCGCTGCATCAGTTCATAAAGGGTAATGCCGAGACTGTCTGCGGCCTCTTTTTCGGCGCGCCGGAGGTCATCCGCATGCCAGATGGAATGTGGTATACTTGCGGGGTTTTTCTTCACCGTATGGTCCGTCATGTCACAGCCCCTCGATCTCAATGAATTAGCGCAAAAAATAAAACAGTGGGGTGCTGAGCTTGGCTTCCAGAAGGTAGGCATTACCGATACCGACCTCTCTGCCAGCGAGCCAAAACTGCAGGCCTGGCTGGACAAACAATACCACGGCGAAATGGAGTGGATGGCGCGTCACGGCATGATGCGCGCCCGTCCACATGAACTTTTACCGGGTACACTACGCGTCATCAGCGTGCGCATGAACTACCTGCCTGCCAACGCGGCCTTTGCGCGCACGCTAAAAAATCCCTCCCTGGGTTACGTCAGCCGGTACGCTCTGGGGCGTGATTACCATAAGCTTCTGCGTAACCGCTTAAAAAAACTCGGGGAAACCATTCAGCAGCACTGTGATTCGCTGAATTTTAGACCCTTTGTCGATTCCGCGCCTGTTCTTGAGCGCCCGATCGCCGAAAAAGCCGGACTTGGCTGGACAGGTAAGCACTCACTTATCCTGAGCCGCGACGCCGGATCGTTCTTCTTCCTCGGTGAGCTGCTGATTGATTTACCCCTGCCGGTAGATGGCCCGGTGGAGGAAGGCTGTGGCCGCTGCGTGGCCTGCATGACCATCTGCCCGACGGGCGCCATCGTTGAGCCTTACACCGTTGATGCCCGCCGCTGCATCTCCTATCTCACGATAGAGCTTGAAGGGGCGATCCCGGAAGAATTCCGACCGCTTATCGGCAACCGGATCTACGGCTGCGACGACTGTCAGCTGATTTGCCCGTGGAACCGCTATTCACAGCTGACGGACGAAGAGGACTTCAGCCCGCGTAAAGCGCTGCATGCGCCACAGCTTATTGAGCTGTTCGCCTGGACCGAAGCCTGGTTTCTGAAGGTGACGGAAGGTTCCGCTATTCGCCGTATCGGCCACCTGCGCTGGCTGCGAAACGTGGCCGTCGCGCTGGGCAATGCCCCGTGGGATGAAGCGAATATTCAGGCGCTCGAAAGCCGTAGAGGTGAGCACCCACTTCTTGATGAACACATAGAATGGGCGATTGCGCAGCAAATCGAGAAGCGAAATGCCTGTGTGGTCGAGGTGCAGCTTCCTAAGAAACAGCGGCTGGTTAGGGTGATTGAAAAAGGGCTTACGCGGGATGCGTGATATATTCACAGCCTGTGAATAAAAATAAAAACTCAAGCGCCATCTGGACTTGAGAAGAGGTCAAGTGATCTCAATAACATTTTGAAATGAAATTTTATCCAATTAATACAGTGAGTTGGAAAGATATTATTCACCCTGCTAACTTTCTGTACGGTTTGGGTAAAGCGCGAATTCTGTGGATAACTCTGTTTACAAGAGTATTTCAGATGCAATAGAAAACGTCCCCTGCGCGTCTTTTCGCTGTGGATATTTTAGAGATGAAGAAGAATTTGGAGCGGGAAACGAGACTCGAACTCGCGACCCCGACCTTGGCAAGGTCGTGCTCTACCAACTGAGCTATTCCCGCTTGGGTGGTCCGTGCTTTAGAAGCACTTTCAAATTTTGGAGCGGGAAACGAGACTCGAACTCGCGACCCCGACCTTGGCAAGGTCGTGCTCTACCAACTGAGCTATTCCCGCTTGGGCAGTCTGTGCTGAGGAAGCACCTTCAAATTTTGGAGCGGGAAACGAGACTCGAACTCGCGACCCCGACCTTGGCAAGGTCGTGCTCTACCAACTGAGCTATTCCCGCAAATCTGTACTGCTTTTGTTGCTGTCGTAACGTGTAATTCTCTGTCGTTACGGGAGGCGCATTATACGAGAAATCCTTTTAGCTGCAACCCCCCTTAAAGTGATTTTTTCGAAATTCAGTTCAAGTGCTTATTTAATCGGCAAGCTGAACAATTTAACGACAAAAACCCGGCCACGCAAGGTGCCGGATCTCAAAATCACAGCTTAATAAAGTTTTCGCGGTAGTACGCGAGTTCCGCAACAGACTCGCGGATATCGTCCATCGCCTGGTGCGTACCCTGTTTTTTAAAGCCGTCCAGAATTTCAGGCTTCCAGCGGCGCGCCAGCTCTTTCAGGGTGCTCACGTCCAGATAGCGGTAATGGAAGTAAGACTCCAGCTCCGGCATGTACTTGAAGAGGAAACGGCGATCCTGACCGATGCTGTTCCCGCAGATCGGCGATTTACCCGCTGGTACCCACTGCTTCAGAAATTCGAGCGTCGCCAGTTCCGCCTCGCGATCGCCCAGCGTGCTCGCCTTCACGCGCTCGACAAGACCGCTGCCGGTGTGGGTACGCACGTTCCACTCATCCATCAGCGCAAGCTGGTCGTCGGACTGATGCACCGCAATCGTTGGCCCTTCGGCAAGGATATTCAGGTTGGCATCGGTCACCAGAGTTGCAATCTCAATAATGCGATCGCGCTCGGGATCCAGCCCGGTCATTTCGAGATCGATCCAAATCAGGTTGTTTTCATCCGCGCTCATGTTATTTTCCACCCTTCTCGCATAACCGGCAGTAGCAGGTTAACTAGTATTAATTAGAGTGTATCATAGAGGTTTTGCCCCTTACGGGCGACCAGGAGCCAGTGCGATTGAGTAAAAATAAACTCTCCAAAGGGCAGCAGCGCCGCGTGAATGCCAATCATCAGCGCCGTCTTAAAACCACTTCGGAGAAGGTCGATTACGACGACAACCTGTTTGGCGAACCAACGGAAGGCGTAGTTATCAGCCGTTTCGGTATGCACGCCGACGTGGAATCCGCCGATGGCGAAATCCACCGCTGTAACATTCGCCGGACCATTCGTTCTCTGGTGACCGGCGACCGCGTCGTCTGGCGACCGGGTAAAGAGGCGGCAGAGGGCGTTACGGTAAAAGGTATCGTTGAAGCGGTCCATGAGCGTACGTCCGTGTTAACCCGTCCCGATTTTTACGACGGGGTGAAGCCGATTGCCGCCAACATTAACCAGATTGTCATCGTATCGGCGATTTTGCCCGAACTTTCGCTCAATATTATCGACCGATACCTTGTCGCCTGTGAAACGCTGCAGGTTGAACCGATTATCGTGCTGAACAAAATCGATCTGCTGGATGACGAAGGCATGGCTTTCGTTAATGAGCAGATGGATATCTACCGCAAGATTGGCTACCGCGTTCTGATGGTGTCCAGCTACACCAAAGACGGACTGAAACCGCTGGAAGAGGCGCTTACCGATCGCATCAGCATCTTTGCGGGTCAGTCCGGCGTAGGGAAATCGAGCCTGCTAAACAACCTTCTCGGCCTCCAGCAGGAGATCCTCACTAACGATGTGTCTGACGTCTCGGGCCTCGGCCAGCATACCACCACCGCCTCACGTCTCTATCATTTCCCTCACGGCGGCGATGTGATCGACTCACCGGGCGTGCGTGAATTCGGTTTATGGCATCTTGAGCCGGAACAAATCTTTAATGGATTTGTCGAATTCCATGATTATTTAGGCGCTTGCAAATACCGCGACTGCAAACACGATAACGATCCAGGCTGCGCTATCCGCGAAGCGGTTGAGAAAGGTGAAATCGCGGAGACCCGCTTCGAGAATTACCACCGCATTCTTGAGAGCATGGATCAGGTAAAAACGCGTAAAAACTTTTCTGATTCTGATAACTGACAACTAAGCTAAGCATCGCTAAAATCGTCCCCTTTTTTCAGGTTCCGGCGGCTTACTGCCGGATCAGGAACGACAAAACAATGGCCTGGAGGCTACCTTGTTAAACGCATTTAAACTTTCGCTTCAATACATTCTGCCAAAACTGTGGCTCACTCGCCTGGCGGGCTGGGGCGCAAGCAAACGCGCGGGCTGGCTGACCAAACTGGTCATCGACCTTTTCGTTAAGTATTACAAGGTCGACATGAAAGAAGCGCAGAAGCCGGACACCGCCAGCTACCGCACGTTCAACGAGTTTTTCGTGCGCCCGCTGCGCGACGAAGTGCGCCCGCTGAACACCGACCCTAACGTCCTGGTGATGCCAGCAGACGGCGTGATCAGCCAGTTGGGTAACATCGAAGACGACAAAATCCTGCAGGCGAAAGGCCATAACTACAGCCTGGAAGCGCTGCTGGCGGGCAATTACCTGATGGCGGACCTGTTCCGCAACGGCACCTTTGCCACCACCTATCTGTCACCGCGCGACTACCACCGCGTACACATGCCGTGTAACGGTATCCTGCGTGAGATGATCTACGTGCCGGGCGATCTGTTCTCCGTGAACCACCTGACCGCGCAAAACGTACCGAACCTGTTTGCCCGTAACGAACGCGTCATCTGCCTGTTCGATACTGAGTTCGGCCCTATGGCGCAGATTCTGGTGGGCGCGACCATTGTCGGCAGCATCGAAACCGTCTGGGCTGGCACCATTACCCCGCCGCGTGAAGGCGTGATCAAGCGCTGGACGTGGCCTGCCGGTGAAGAAGAAGGTTCTGTCGCCCTGCTGAAAGGCCAGGAAATGGGTCGCTTCAAGCTGGGCTCTACCGTCATCAACCTGTTTGCGCCGGGCAAAGTGAAGCTGGCTGAGCAGCTCGAAAGCCTGTCGGTCACCAAACTGGGTCAGCCGCTGGCGGTCTCTACCGAAACCTTCGTGACGCCGGATGCAGAACCTGCTCCGCTGCCGCAAGAAGAGATCGACGCCGAGCACGACGCCAGCCCGCTGGTTGACGACAAAAAAGACGAAGGCTAACAAAAGAAGGATCGCTGACGTGCGCCCGATTATCGTTCTACTGATGGCCTGGTGCCTCAGCATGGGGGCGTACGCAGCGACAGCCCCCGACGCCAAACAGATAACCCAGGAGCTGGAGCAGGCGAAAGCGGCTAAACCCGCTCAGCCAGAGACCGTTGAGTCACTCCAGTCCGCACTGAACGCGCTTGAAGAGCGGAAAGGCTCGCTTGAGCGCGCTCAGCAGTATCAGCAGGTTATCGACAACTTCCCTAAACTCTCGCAAACGCTGCGCGCGCAACTCGCTAATCTGCGCGATGAGCCGCGCGAAGTGCCGGAAGGCATGACCACCGACGCCCTGAACCAAGAAATCCTGCAGGTCAGCAGCCAGCTCCTGGAAAAGAGCCGCCAGGCTCAGCAGGAGCAGGAGCGAGCGCGTGAAATTGCCGACTCCCTCAGCCAGCTTCCGCAGCAGCAAACCGACGCCCGCCGCCAGCTTAACGACGTTGAGCGCCGCGTGGGTACGCAAAGCGGCAACACGCCGCAGGCTCAGGCGCAAAATCTGGGTCTGCAGGCGGAATCTGCCCGTCTGAAGGCCCTTGTGGATGAGCTGGAGCTGGCGCAGCTTTCCGCCAACAACCGCCAGGAGCTGGCGCGGATGCGCTCTGAACTCGCTCAGAAGCAGAGCGAGCAGCTGGATGCGTACCTTCAGGCCCTGCGTAATTTGCTTAACAGCCAGCGCCAGCGCGAAGCCGAGCGAGCGCTTGAAAGCACCGAGCTGCTGGCGGAAAACAGCGCCAATCTGCCGGAAGGTATCGTCGATCAGTTTAAGGTCAACCGCGAGCTTTCTGCCGCCCTGAATCAGCAGGCGCAGCGTATGGATCTGGTTGCCTCCCAGCAGCGTCAGGCGACGAATCAAACCCTGCAGGTGCGCCAGGCGCTCAACACCCTGCGCGAGCAGTCCCAGTGGCTCGGGTCATCAAACCTGCTGGGCGAAGCGTTACGCGCCCAGGTCGCGCGCCTGCCGGAAATGCCGAAACCGCAGCAGCTGGATACCGAGATGGCCCAGCTGCGCGTGCAGCGACTGCACTTTGAAGATCTTCTCAATAAGCAGCCGCAAATACGCCAGATCCGTCAGGCTGACGGACAACCTCTGACCAGCGAGCAAAACCGTATTCTGGAAGCCCAGCTGCGCACCCAGCGCGAACTGCTGAACTCCCTGCTGCAGGGCGGGGATACGCTGATTCTGGAACTGACTAAGCTCAAGGTCTCTAACAGCCAGCTGGAAGACGCGCTGAAAGAGGTGAACGAGGCTACGCACCGTTATCTCTTCTGGACATCCGACGTACGTCCAATGACCTTCTCGTGGCCAATTGAGATTGTTCAGGATCTGCGCCGCCTGATTTCGCTCGACACCTTTAGCCAGCTCGGACAGGCCAGCGTGATGATGCTGACCAGTAAAGAGACGATTTTCCCGCTGCTTGGCGCGTTGGTTCTGGTGGGCTTCAGCATTTATTCGCGCAGACATTTCACCCGCTTCCTGGAGCGTTCCAGCGCGCGGGTGGGGAAAGTCACTCAGGATCACTTCTGGCTGACGCTGCGCACCGTGTTCTGGTCGATTCTCGTCGCCTCTCCACTACCGGTGCTGTGGATGACGCTTGGCTATGGCCTGCGGGAAGCCTGGCCCTATCCGCTCGCGGTCGCCATTGGCGATGGCGTCACCGCCACGGTACCGTTGCTGTGGGTGGTGATGATTTGCGCGACGTTCGCGCGGCCTAACGGCCTGTTCATCGCCCACTTTGGCTGGCCTCGTAACCGCGTGGCGCGCGCCATGCGCTATTACCTGATGAGCATCGGGCTGATTGTGCCGCTGATTATGGCGCTGATCATGTTTGATAATCTCAACGACCGGGAATTCTCAGGCTCGCTGGGCCGCCTCTGCTTTATGCTGATCTGCGGCGCGCTGGCCATCGTCACGCTCAGCCTGAAACGCGCGGGGATACCGCTCTATCTGGATAAATCCGGCAGCGGCGACAACATGTTCAACCGGCTGCTCTGGAACCTGCTGCTGAGCGCTCCTCTGATTGCGATGCTGGCAGCGGCGGTAGGTTACCTGGCAACCTCGCAGGCGCTGCTGGCGCGACTGGAAACGTCGGTGGCGATCTGGTTCCTGCTGCTGGTGGTGTATCACGTGATCCGGCGCGGGATGCTGATCCAGCGCCGCCGTCTGGCCTTTGACCGCGCCAAGCATCGCAGGGCAGAGATCCTCGCTCAGCGTGCCCGTGGCGAGGAAGAGCCAACCCATGTCAACAGCACGGAAGGCACGATGGATGCGGACGAGGTCGAACTGGATCTGGATGCCATCAGTACCCAGTCTCTGCGCCTGGTGCGCTCCCTCCTGATGCTGATTGCCCTTCTGTCGGTGATCTTCCTGTGGTCGGAAATTCACTCCGCGTTTGGCTTCCTGGAGAACATCTCTCTGTGGGACGTGACGTCCACGGTGCAGGGCGTTGAAAGCCTGGAGCCGATCACCTTAGGCGCGGTGCTGATTGCCATCCTGGTGCTGATCATCACCACCCAACTGGTGCGTAACTTCCCGGCTCTGCTGGAGCTGGCGCTGCTGCAGCATCTGGATTTAACCCCCGGCACGGGATACGCCATTACGACCATTACGAAATACCTGATACTGCTGTTTGGCGGAATGGTCGGGTTCTCAATGATTGGTATTGAGTGGTCTAAACTGCAGTGGCTGGTGGCCGCGCTGACGTTTGGCCTTGGCTTTGGCATGCAGGAGATTTTCGCTAACTTTGTATCCGGCCTGATCATCCTGTTTGAAAAGCCGATTCGCATTGGCGATACGGTGACGATCCGCGATCTGACCGGGAGCGTAACGAAGATCAACACCCGCGCCACCACGATCAGCGACTGGGACCGTAAAGAGATCATCGTGCCGAACAAGGCATTTATTACCGAGCAGTTTATCAACTGGTCCCTGTCGGACTCCGTTACGCGCGTGGTGCTGACGGTACCGGCGCCGTCGGATGCCAACAGTGAAGAGGTCACGCAGATCCTCTACACCGCCGCTGAACGCTGTACGCTGGTGCTCGATAACCCTGCGCCGGAAGTATTCCTGGTTGATTTACAGCAGGGGATCCAGATTTTCGAGTTGCGTATATACGCCGCCGAAATGGGACACCGCATGCCGCTGCGCCATGAGATCCACCAGCTCATTCTGGCGGGCTTCCGCGAGCATGGTATTGATATGCCGTTCCCACCGTTCCAGATGCGTCTGGAAAGCATGGACGGACGCAAGATGGGTAAAACGCTCACGTCGGCGGCAAGATCGCGCCCGGCGGGAAGTCTGTAATCGTTCTCCCCTCCCTTTCGGGAGGGGCATTTTACCGCTACGCCACTTCCGTGACGTACGCCATTGAGCGCCGGCGGTAATTCTCATAAATACCCATCGCCAGCAGCGAGAAGAAGACTGGCCCACCGACCATCCACAGCGCGCTGTTCCAGTCGTTCGCCTCAACCACGGGCTGAATAACGGTAAAGATGTTGGCAAACGCCACGACCAGCACCACCACCGTGGTCGCCAGCAGCGTTGCCGCGCGGGTTTTGAAGATCACAAACGGACGCTCAAGATCCCGCTTCGCCTTAAAGAACGGGAACGCCAGCGTCAGGAACAGGTACGGCAGCGTCATCGACACGTTCGCCATCAGGGTCAGCTTGTTATAGAACGCAGACGCTGTATCACCGCCAAATGACACCAGCAGAATGAACACGCACACCAGCAGACACTGCATCCACATGGCGTTGGCAGGCATGCCTGCGGTATTGAGCTGCGTCATGCGTGCCGGCCACAGCGCCTTTGGCGTACCCTGGATGATTGCTTTCAGCGGCGAGTAGATTAGCGTGAAGAACGCGCCGGTATAGGCAAGGAACATCGACAGGCCGGTAATGCGCGCAAACCAGATCCCCAGGGTGGCCGATGCTTCCGGCGTCAGGTGCATGGCGTTACCCAGCGTCATTCCCAGGCTTTTCATCAGCACGTAGGTTATGTTCCCGAGGTTAGTGGTATTGTTACTCAACACCTGCTGCCAGTTAGTGCTAACGCCCCAGAGGAAAATCGCCAGCGAATAGCCGATGGAGATGACGATGGCGGCAAAAATAATCCCTTTGGCAAAGTTTTTTTCCGGGTTCTCGGTCTTATCGACCAGCCCACCTACCGCTTCAATACCACCGTAGGCAAAAATGGCAAATACCACGAAGGAGAGCATGGCCAGCCCGGACTGATAGCCCGGATTAGGCGATGAAACGAAGTTCACCTCCTGCGCGAAGTGTCCGCCGTTCAGGCACAGAATGGCGATACTCACCAGCAGCAGCACCAGGTTCAGGCACATCACGGAAATACCGCCAACGGCAGTGATACGGGCAATTTTGTTGATGCCTTTTGACGCCACCAGCGTCACCACCATCATCCAGCACACCGCCAGAATCCCGACCACCTGCGTGGAGCTCAGCCCGGCTAAAGACCAGACCTGCGTTTTATCCGCACCGAAAAGAAACGTGGAGAACGGCACCCAGACTTTGGCCGCCGTGCTGACCATCCAGACGACGTAGGAGGAGAACCACATAAACGTGCCGATAAACGCGTAGCGCGGGCCGATGCTGTTGTTCATCCATGAATAGATACCGCCCTCTTCTTTCCGGTAAGCCGAGCCCATCTCCGCCATCATCAGCGCAAACGGGATAAAGAAGAACAGAGCAGAAACGATATAAAACGGCGTCGCGCTGTAGCCCATCAGATAGAAAGCCGACGGGCTGTTGGCAAAGCCAAAAACTGACGTAAAAATCATCAGAATGAGCCCGGTGAGGGTCATCTTTTTGAGTGACTGGGACATATAACCATCCGAAGAGGAATTAAACTGCGCGGATGGTAGCAGATGACCAGACTAATATTGTGGCTATACGAGGCAATTTAAGAAAAAGACCCGTGTACAGAGAAAATGGCAGTTTTTAATGTTGCGGAGAAGAAATGGAAAGGAAAATTGCCACAGATACTATATGCCGGGTAAGCGACAGCGCCACCCGGCCATGCTTTAGGCGCGATCGACCGTAAAGGCAATCACATCGCCCAGCTGCTCGGCGCCCAGCGCCAGCATCACCAGACGATCCACGCCTAGCGCCACACCGGAGCAATCCGGCAGACCGGCTTTTAATGCTTCCAGCAAGTTAACATCAATCGGCTGCTGCGGCAGACCGCGTGCGGCGCGCTTACGGTTATCCTGCTCGAAACGCTGCTGCTGTTCGCGCGCGTCGGTCAGCTCGTGGAAGCCGTTCGCCAGCTCGATGCCTTTGTAGTAAACCTCAAAACGCTCTGCCACGCGGTGATCTTCGGTGCTGATCTGCGCCAGAGACGCCTGGCTTGCCGGGAAGTGATAGACAAACGTCGGGCGATCTTTGCCAATCTGCGGTTCCACGCCGAAGGTGAACAGCAGCTGCAGCAGCGTGTCGCGATCCTCTTCGGTATCCGCCACGTTGCTCAGATCCAGTTTTGCCGCCACTTCACGCAACTGGGCTTTGTCCGCCGACAGCGGATCGATTTCCAGATGGCGCTGGAAGGCCTGTTGATAGGAGAGCGTTTCGGCTTCTGAGCAGTCCAGTACCTGCTGCAGCAGATCGTCTACCTCATTCATCAGGCGGTACATATCATAGTGCGGGCGGTACCACTCCAGCATGGTGAATTCCGGGTTGTGGTGACGCCCCATCTCTTCATTACGGAAGCTGCGGCACAGCTGATACACCGGACCACACCCCGCCGCCAGCAGGCGCTTCATGTGATATTCCGGGCTGGTCATCAGATACAGATTCATGCCCTGGGAGTGGCCTGGGCCAACAAAACGGGTTTCAAACGGGACCAGATGAATATCCGTTACCGTTGCCTGACTCATGCACGGGGTTTCCACCTCCAGGACGCCGCGGTCGGCAAAGAAACGGCGGATCTCCGTCATAATTGCGGCGCGTTTTAACAGATTTGGGATGGATGCGCTCGGCTGCCAGGTGGCCGTTTCGCTCATGAGTTTTTCTCCGATTTCAGACAAGGGCACGAAGTCTACTCGTTAGCAGTGGCAGAGACAAATTTTGCGCAGTAAAAACGCGTATTTCATTTATGTGGATTATTCTGTGATGCATTTCATCAATCACGATGATAAATCACCGCACAGAACAGCAAAAAAATCGAACACGTCAAATTTCCCTCACATCTACGCGGTTATACTGTTATACCCATAAAGGAGCAGTGGAATCGCTTCCGCAATCGCCCGTTCGGGCAGGTGAACTTCCTTTAGTGCATCGCATTGCGGGAAAACAAAAATCTGGAGGAATGTCGTGCAAACTTTTCAAGCCGATCTTGCCGTAATAGGCGCTGGCGGGGCTGGATTACGCGCTGCAATTGCTGCGGCACAAGCCAACCCGAACGCTAAAATCGCATTGATTTCAAAAGTCTATCCGATGCGCAGCCACACGGTGGCAGCAGAAGGAGGATCCGCCGCCGTCGCGCAGGATCATGACAGCTTCGAATACCATTTCCACGACACGGTTGCAGGGGGCGACTGGCTTTGCGAACAGGATGTCGTTGACTACTTCGTGCACCATTGCCCAACGGAGATGACCCAGCTCGAGCAGTGGGGATGTCCGTGGAGCCGCCGCCCGGACGGCAGCGTTAACGTCCGCCGCTTCGGTGGCATGAAGATCGAACGCACCTGGTTCGCCGCCGATAAGACCGGCTTCCACATGCTGCACACCCTCTTCCAGACCTCCCTTCAGTTCCCACAAATTCAGCGCTTCGATGAACATTTTGTCCTCGACATTCTGGTCGACGACGGTCATGCACGTGGCCTGGTGGCGATGAATATGATGGAAGGCACGCTCGTCCAGATCCGCGCCAATGCGGTGGTGATGGCAACGGGCGGTGCGGGTCGCGTCTATCGCTACAACACCAACGGCGGCATCGTCACCGGCGACGGGATGGGCATGGCGCTGAGCCACGGCGTGCCGCTGCGCGATATGGAGTTTGTGCAGTATCACCCAACCGGCCTGCCGGGCTCCGGCATTTTGATGACGGAAGGCTGCCGCGGTGAAGGCGGTATTCTGGTCAACAAAAACGGCTACCGTTATCTGCAGGATTACGGCATGGGCCCGGAAACCCCGCTCGGCGAGCCGAAGAACAAATACATGGAGCTCGGCCCGCGCGACAAAGTTTCTCAGGCCTTCTGGCACGAGTGGCGCAAGGGCAACACCATCTCAACGCCACGCGGCGACGTGGTCTATCTCGACCTGCGTCACCTGGGCGAGAAGAAACTGCTGGAGCGTCTGCCGTTTATCTGCGAACTGGCAAAAGCCTACGTGGGCGTCGACCCGGTGAAAGAGCCGATACCGGTACGCCCAACCGCGCACTACACCATGGGCGGGATTGAAACCGACCAGCAGTGTGAAACCCGCATTAAAGGGCTGTTCGCCGTGGGTGAGTGTTCCTCCGTCGGCCTGCACGGTGCCAACCGTCTGGGCTCTAACTCGCTGGCAGAGCTGGTCGTCTTTGGCCGCATGGCGGGCGAGCGCGCCATGGAGCGTGCGGCGACCGCAGGCGAAGCAAACGGTGCAGCGCTGGATGCGCAGGTCACTGACGTTGAAAAACGCCTGAAGGATCTGGTGAACCAGGAAGGCAACGAGAACTGGTCAAAGATCCGCGACGAGATGGGCCTGTCGATGGAAGAAGGCTGCGGTATCTACCGTACGCCGGAACTGATGCAGAAAACCGTCGACAAGCTGGCGGAGCTTCAGGAGCGCTTCAAACGCGTGCGCATCACCGATACCTCCAGCGTCTTCAACACCGACCTGCTCTATACCATCGAGCTTGGCCACGGCCTGAACGTCGCGGAATGTATGGCGCACTCTGCGCTGGCGCGTAAAGAGTCTCGCGGCGCCCACCAGCGTCTGGACGAAGGCTGCACCGAACGTGACGACGTCAATTTCCTGAAACACACTCTCGCCTGGCGCGATGCGGATGGCACCACGCGTCTGGACTACAGCGACGTGAAAATCACCACGCTGCCACCGGCTAAACGCGTGTATGGCGCAGAAGCAGAAGCCGCCGAGAAGAAGGAGAAGGCGAATGGCTGAGATGCAAAAATTGAAAGTTGAAGTGGTGCGCTACAACCCGGAAGTGGATACCGCCCCCCACAGCGCTTTCTACGAAGTGCCTTATGACGAGCAAACCTCCCTGCTGGATGCGCTCGGCTATATCAAAGACAACCTGGCGCCGGACCTGAGCTACCGCTGGTCCTGCCGCATGGCGATCTGCGGCTCCTGCGGCATGATGGTCAACAAGGTACCGAAGCTGGCCTGTAAAACCTTCCTGCGTGACTACACCAAGGGCATTAAGGTTGAAGCGCTGGGCAACTTCCCAATCGAGCGCGATCTGGTGGTCGATATGACCCACTTTATCGAAAGCCTGGAAGCGATTAAGCCGTACATCATCGGCAACCCGCGCACGCCGGACCAGGGGCCGAACACCCAGACGCCGGCGCAGATGGCGAAATACCATCAGTTCTCCGGCTGCATCAACTGCGGCCTGTGTTACGCCGCCTGTCCTCAGTTTGGCCTGAACCCGGAGTTCATCGGCCCGGCCGCCATTACCCTGGCGCACCGCTATAACGAAGACAGCCGCGACCACGGCAAAAAAGAACGTATGGCGCAGCTAAACGGCCAGAACGGCGTCTGGACCTGTACGTTTGTGGGCTACTGCTCCGAAGTCTGTCCGAAGCACGTCGACCCGGCCGCCGCAATTCAGCAGGGTAAAGTGGAAAGCTCGAAAGACTTTCTTATCGCTACCCTGAAACCACGCTAAGGAGTGCATGATGACGACTAAACGCAAAGCCTACGTGCGGCCTGTGCCGTCCACCTGGTGGAAAAACCTGCCGTTTTATCGCTTCTATATGCTGCGTGAAGGCACGGCGGTACCGGCGGTCTGGTTCAGCCTTGAGTTAATGTATGGCGTTTTTGCCCTTAAACACGGGCCGGAAACCTGGGCGAACTTTGTCGGTTTCCTGCAAAACCCAATCATCGTGGTTCTGAACCTGATCGCGCTCGCGGCGGCGCTACTTCATACCAAAACCTGGTTTGAACTGGCGCCAAAAGCGGCAAACATCATCATTAAAGACGAAAAAATGGGGCCGGAGCCAGTCATTAAAGGGCTATGGGCAGTGACGATCCTGGTCACGGTTGTCATTCTGTTTGTCGCACTGTTCTGGTAAGGAGACTACTGTGATCAATCCAAATCCAAAACGTTCAGACGAGCCGGTCTTCTGGGGCCTGTTTGGCGCAGGCGGCATGTGGAGTGCCATCATCGCCCCGGTGATCATCCTGCTGGTCGGCATTATGCTGCCGCTGGGGCTGTTTCCGGGCGATGCGCTGAGCTACGAGCGCGTGCTGGCGTTTGCGAGCAGCTTTATTGGCCGCGTGTTCATCTTCCTGATGATCGTCCTGCCGCTGTGGTGCGGCCTGCACCGCATTCACCATGCGATGCATGACCTGAAAATCCATGTGCCGAGCGGTAAATGGGTGTTCTACGGGCTGGCAACCATCCTGACCGTGGTGACGCTGATTGCCGTTGTCACTATCTGACGCTTCTGGCCCGCCATCCGGCGGGCCTTTTATTTCTGCATCTTTCCCACCAGCCACTGGGCAAATTCACGCATTGCGGACGTTTCAGCCCGCGACTGCAGTCTCGTTAACCAGTAACTGCCCAGATCAATTTGCGTTGTAAACGGCTGCACGATGCGCTCGCTGTTCAGCAAATGGGTAAACATATCGACAGGCGCAATGGCTATGCCCATACCTGCCTGTGCGGCTTCCAGCATGGTGACAGACGAATCAAACACCATCACCCGGTGCGTTGGCGACGGAGGATGCTCGCCTGCCGCCTGCATCCACGCCGACCATTCGTCGCGTCGGTAAGAGCGCAGCAGGGTAAACTTCAGGATGTCGGCCGGAGACTGGAGCACGGCGGCGATTTCGGGCGAGCAAAGCGGCGCCAGCGGCGCAGGGCACAGGAATTGCGCCTCGGTGCCGTGCCACGCCCCACCGCCGTAGCGAATCGTATAATCAAGCCCTTCAGCAGCCGGATCGACGCGGTTGTTATGGGTGGAAAGGTGAAGATCGATATGCGGATAACAGCGGCGAAAGTCCGCGAGCTGGGAGAACAGGATACCCGTGGCGAAAGTTCCTACTACGCCAATTTTTAGCTTCTCCTGAGCGCGCTGGCTGGCAAAGCGATCCAGCATTCCGGCGATACGATCGAATGAATCATTCAGCACCGGCAGCAGATTTTCCCCCTCGGTTGTCAGCATCAGGCCGCGCGAGACGCGGACAAACAGCTGGCAATTCAGATGCTGCTCCAGCGCCTTAACGTGCTGGCTGATGGCAGAATGGGTGACGTTCAGCTCTATCGCGGCATGCGTAAAACTGAGGTGCCGGGCGGCCGCTTCGAAGGCGCGAAGCGAATTAAGCGGAAGATAGCTGCGGGTCATTGTTCCATCCGTTAGAAAAATTAACAGCTCATGCTAAATTTAACCGTTTGTCAGCCATAGTCAAATCCAACAGACTACAGCGGTCTGCCGGGCCCGGACCCTCCCTTAACCTGCTATTATGGAAGATAATTGATGATGAAAAAATTCCTTTGCTGCGCCCTGCTGCTCAGCACATCCTGCTCTGTACTCGCCGCGCCGATGTCGGAAAAACAGCTGGCTGACGTGGTAGAACGCAACGTTACGCCCCTGATGAAAGCGCAGGGTATTCCAGGCATGGCGGTGGCCGTGATTTATCAGGGCCAGCCACGCTACTTTACCTTTGGAAAGGCCGATATCGCGGCGAACAAACCCGTCACCCCGCAAACCCTGTTCGAGCTGGGCTCTATAAGTAAAACCTTCACCGGCGTGCTGGGGGGCGATGCTATTGCCCGCGGCGAAATTTCGCTGGGCGATCCGGTAACCAAATATTGGCCTGATCTGACCGGCAAGCAGTGGCAAGGGATTCGCATGCTGGATCTGGCAACCTACACCGCCGGTGGCCTGCCTTTACAGGTGCCCGATGAGGTCACAGATAACGCTTCCCTGCTGCGCTTCTATCAAAACTGGCAGCCTCAGTGGAAGCCGGGCACAACGCGTCTTTACGCCAACTCCAGCATCGGTCTTTTTGGCGCGCTGGCGGTCAAACCTTCCGGCATGAGCTATGAGCAGGCCATGACGACGCGGGTCTTTAAGCCGCTCAAGCTGGATCATACCTGGATTAACGTCCCGAAAGCGGAGGAGACGCATTACGCCTGGGGATATCGTGACGGTAAAGCGGTCCACGTTTCACCGGGCATGCTGGACGCAGAGGCATATGGCGTGAAAACCAACGTGCAGGATATGGCGAGCTGGGTGATGGCCAATATGGCCCCTGACGCACTGCAGGATTCGTCCCTGAAGCAAGGCATTACGCTGGCGCAGTCTCGCTACTGGCGCGTGGGTGCCATGTATCAGGGGTTAGGTTGGGAGATGCTTAACTGGCCGGTCGATGCCAAAACCGTCGTCGGAGGCAGTGATAACAAGGTGGCACTGGCACCGTTGCCTGCGAGAGAAGTGAGTCCACCCGTTCCCCCGGTTAAGGCCTCATGGGTGCACAAAACGGGCTCCACCGGCGGGTTTGGCAGCTACGTGGCCTTTATTCCTGAAAAGCAGCTCGGCATTGTGATGCTGGCGAATAAAAGCTACCCGAACCCGGCGCGAGTTGAGGCGGCATACCGTATCCTCGACGCGCTGCAGTAAAACATTGCCGGGTAGCGCTGCGCTTACCCGGCGAAACACACCGCACAAAAACCACATTTTCCTTGCCGTCATCTACACTTAACAAAAAAACAGTAAGGAAACTCCTATGCGCATTTTGCCTGTTATCGCCGCGGTGACAGCCGCGTTTTTAGTGGTGGCCTGCAGTTCCCCTACCCCACCTCATGGCGTTACCGTCGTCACGCCTTTTGATGCACAACGCTTCCTTGGAACATGGTATGAAATCGCGCGCCTCGACCATCGGTTTGAGCAGGGCTTAGAGAAGGTTACTGCTAATTACAGCCCAATGGATGATGGCGGTATTCAGGTGATCAACCGGGGCTATAATCCCGATCGTGAGATGTGGCAGCAGTCGGTCGGGAAAGCCTATTTCACTGGCGACCCGCGACGGGCCGCGCTCAAAGTCTCTTTCTTCGGCCCGTTTTATGGTGGCTATAACGTGATAGCGCTCGACAGAGAGTACCGTCACGCGCTGGTCTGCGGGCCGGATCGCGACTATCTGTGGATACTTTCCCGCACGCCAACTATTTCGTCAGAAATGAAACAGCAGATGCTGGACGTCGCGACCCGACAGGGGTTTGATGTGTCGAAACTTATTTGGGTAAAACAGCCCCGTTAATGGGTACTGAGCTTCAGCCCAATGATACCGGCAACAATCAGAGCGAGGCTGGCAATGCGCGCCAGGCTCGCTGACTCACCCAGCAGCAGAATGCCGGTAATCGCCGCGCCTACGGCACCGATCCCCGTCCAGACGGCATAGGCCGTTCCCACGGGCAGAGAACGCATTGCCCACGATAGCAGAACAATGCTCACGATCATCGCCGTAACGGTAATAACGCTGGGCGTCAGGCGGGTAAATCCGTGGGTGTACTTGAGACCAATCGCCCATACCACTTCGAGCAGACCAGCAATAAAGAGAATAATCCAGGACATCTCGGGCTCCTTAACTTAAAAACAGTTGGGGCCGTCCCCGATGAAGGAAGCGCTTACGGGTCGTCCCGCAAGGCAGATAACACCCCATATTTTGGTTAGCGTGCGATTTTTTTTCAATCATTTTCTGATGAACGCGTTAAGCCCAGAAATAGCCGCAGTATGGCGCGGAGTTCAGGCATTTATAGCTCATCGGACTTCTCTATGATGATGTGCTTTCTGATGGCAGGAAGCCAAACCACTAGCCGACTGCGAATAAAATATGTTCAAGATTCTTTTGATTGACCGTTGTCACTTCACCCGCACCGGGTTTGAAGCATGGCTCAATCATTCCGGTTTGTTCCCGGGGCACTACGTTGTGACCGGGCTGAACAATCTATTCCTCGCCAGGGAGCACATTCTGCAATGGAAACCTGAGCTGGTCATCGCTGACCTGCATGGTTTCAGGCAGGATATTCACCATTTCCAGCAACTCTCTTCTTTGCTGAATGCCAGCGAAAAATTACCTTTTATTATGCTGCAATCGGGAGAGGACAAGGACCTGGCGACCTGGCTCGGGAACTTCCCGGTCTGGTCTTCGCTAATGAAAAATGCCCCTCTTGAGGAAATCGCGACGGTTATAAATGACGCGTTAATTTCGCGCGCAAGCACGTTCCGCCCGACGGTGGCCGCCCCCTTGCTGACACGACAGGAGGAGAAAGTGTTGACGTTATGGATGGACGGCGCGAGCAACCAAAAGATAGCCGCTCACCTGAGCATTAACGGAAAAACGGTTTATACCTATAAACGCAATATCCGCATGAAGCTGCATATGGATACACGCTTTTCACCGTTTTTATCCCTGCAGGAAGCAGAGAATTGACGGTACGGTGAAACTCACGTGCCGTACCGTCCATGCTTCATTAGTTCTGAGCTTTAGTTGCTGCACCAGAAATCGCGTTACCACCGTCGGAGATATCTTCCCCTACGCCGCGGGTGGTATTACATGCAGTCAACACGGAGGAAAGCACGAGGACAGAAAAGATCGCTGCAATTGTTTTCTTAACCATAATATCTTCCTTTTATAGCCAAAGTTGTTTTGTGTATAGCAACTTAAGAATAGACAAGATCCCGCCGATTGACGGAAAAGGAAGCAATTTTAGGAAAATTAGACGGACTTAGCTGGCTGCGTGAGAAATGATATGACCGAGGTCCTGGATATCTTCCCCCATGCCACGAGCGGTGTTACAGCCGGAAAGCAGTACGCTGGAGAGCGCTAACAGAAGCAGAATTTTAACGGTACGTTTCATCATCCCTGCCTGCAAAAATCAGGCGCAGCGGGCGCTGCGCCTCGAATCATGACGTAAATTACTTCACGCGGGATACGTATTCGCCGGAGCGAGTATCCACTTTGATCATTTCACCGATCTGTACGAACAGCGGTACTTTCACCACAGCGCCGGTGGAGAGCGTTGCTGGCTTGCCGCCAGTACCCGCCGTGTCACCTTTCAGACCTGGATCGGTTTCAACGATTTCCAGCTCAACAAAGTTTGGTGGGGTAACGGCGATAGGCTGGCCGTTCCACAGGGTCACGATGCACTCAGCCTGATCCAGCAGCCACTTCGCGTTATCGCCAATCGCTTTCGCGTCAGCAGACAGCTGCTCGAAGGTTTCGTTGTTCATGAAGTGCCAGAACTCACCGTCGTTGTACAGGTAAGTCAGGTTCATATCGACAACATCAGCGCCTTCAGCGGAGTCAGTAGATTTGAAGGTTTTCTCAACACGGGTGCCGGTCAGCAGGCGGCGCAGCTTAACGCGTGCGAATGCCTGACCTTTACCTGGTTTAACGAATTCGCTGGCTTCAACCGCGTACGGTTCGCCGTCCATCATGATTTTAAGACCAGCACGAAAATCGTTGCTATAGTACGTTGCCATAAGGCCCTCTAAATTTGTTAACTGGTAGCTAAGCCACAAAATGGCGCATATTGTAACCCTAAACACCCCATCCAGAGAAGATTGGTTATCGCAACTTGCCGATGTAATCACCAGTCCTGATGAATTGCTGCGTCTTTTAGACCTCGATCAGCACCCGGAGTTGCTTGCTGGCCGTGAGGCAAAGCGACTTTTCGCCCTGCGTGTTCCCCGCGCGTTTGTTGCGCGCATGGAAAAAGGCAACCCTGACGATCCTTTATTAAAACAAACCCTTACGTCGCAGGATGAGTTTATTACAGCGCCGGGCTACAGCACCGATCCGCTGGAAGAGCAAAACAGCGTGGTGCCGGGTTTACTGCACAAATATCTCAATCGCGCCCTGCTGCTGGTAAAAGGCGGCTGTGCGGTAAATTGTCGTTACTGCTTCCGTCGGCACTTCCCGTATGCCGAAAACCAGGGAAATAAGCGCAACTGGCAGGTTGCGCTGGACTATATCGCCGCCCATCCAGAGCTGGATGAGATTATTTTTTCCGGCGGTGACCCGCTGATGGCAAAAGATCATGAACTGGACTGGCTTTTGACGCAGCTTGAAGCCATCCCGCACATTAAGCGTCTGCGCATTCACAGCCGTTTACCGATCGTCATCCCGGCGCGTATTACCGACGCCCTGGTCACGCGCCTGGAGCAGTCACGTCTACAGGTGCTGCTGGTAAACCATATCAACCACGCGAACGAGATCGACGATGAATTTCGCGCGGCGATGGCGCGTCTGCGTAAGGCGGGCGTGACGCTGCTCAACCAGAGCGTATTGTTGCGCGGTGTAAACGACAGCGCCCGGGTGCTGGCCGATCTCAGCAATGCCTTGTTTGACGCAGGCGTGATGCCCTATTACCTGCACGTACTGGATCGCGTGCAGGGCGCGGCGCATTTCATGGTGACGGATGAGGAAGCCCGACAAATTATGCGCGAGCTGTTAACGCTGGTTTCAGGTTATATGGTGCCGAAGCTGGCACGCGAGATTGGCGGAGAGCCGAGTAAGACGCCGCTGGATTTGCAACTGCGGCAGCGCTAAAAGGCAAGTGGCGCTACGCTTACCTGCCCTACGAGGTGGGGCGCAGCGCCATCAGCAAGTAAACTCAGTTCGGGCACTTATAGACCTGGCCGCTCATCTGGCTGGCCGTTGGCACGAAGCTGGAAAGCATTCCTTGCGTCGGGCTGCTCACGCCGTAAATCACGTTCCCCCCCATTGCAGCAGCCTGGTTACGCAAGGCATTCGCCGCGCCGCGCATAGAGCCGCCTTCTTCACCGTGCTGACCCGACATCCAGTTACTTTGTTCACCGGTGGCTGTGCCTAACAGCTGGCATTCGCTGCCTGGCTTATCTTCCACAAAGCGAACGCCCTGGCCCGCTGCCGACAGTTCATTGCTGGAGCTACAACCCGCCAGCAGCAACGCTGCTCCTACGATCCCTGCACAGACTTTTACGCGCATGTTATTCCTCGTTTTCAATAAGCTGGACAGTAATTGTCCGTGTGTAAATCTTATACCTAAAAGATGACTAAAAGAAAAATCCCCGCGCATTTCTGCGAGCCGGATTCCGTACATCACTCCTCCGACATCTTAAATGAATTCTGATAATGCCCTTTGGGATATCGTGTTTTAGCCCTCGATCGTTTTTAGTGTTGCGACGTACAACTTTTGTACGCGATTAAAACAGGGGGTTTCATGAGTGCATCATCCTCAGGAGAGGAAAAGGTAACATGGGTGGGCTATCTGGCGTTTGTGCTCACCATCGTATTTTTCTCAGGCTTTTTCGCCAAAAGTACCGAATGGTGGCGCGTGCTGGATTTTACCGTCCTAAACGGCAGCTTCGGTCCGGTGAACGGCGCGCTCACGTTTCGCGGTGAGGGCGGCACGGGGGCGAAAGACGGTTTCTTGTTTGCCCTTGAACTGGCGCCTTCGGTCATTTTATCGCTCGGGATCATTGCCGTCACCGAGGGGCTGGGCGGGCTGCGTGCCGCGCAACAGCTGATGACGCCCATTTTGCGCCCACTGCTTGGCGTACCGGGCGTCTGCTCTCTGGCCCTCATCGCCAACCTGCAAAATACCGATGCCGCAGCAGGGATGACCAAAGAGTTGACCGACGAAGGGGCTATTACCGATCGCGAGCGCGCCATTTTCGCCACCTTCCAGACCAGCGGTAGCGCCATCATTACCAACTATTTTTCTTCCGGCGCCGCACTCTTCACGTTTATTACCGTCCCGGTAATCACGCCGCTGGCCGTCATACTGATGTTTAAATTTGTTGGCGCGAACCTCCTGCGTCTGTGGATCGCTCACATGGAAGATCGTCGTATTCAGGAGGAAAAAAATGATCGCCCAGCCGCGTAAAAATATCATGGACATGTTTATCGATGGCGCCCGCCGAGGATTTACCATCGCCACCACCAGCCTGCTGCCGAACGTGGTTATGGCGTTTGTCATCATTCAGGCGCTCAAGGTGACCGGCCTGCTGGATATCGTTGGTAATATTTGCGAGCCGATTATGGCCCTGTGGGGGCTTCCGGGCGCGGCGGCAACGGTCCTGCTGGCCTCGGTGATGAGTATGGGGGGTGGCGTGGGGGTTTGCGCCAGCCTGGTGGCTGCCGGCACGCTCAACGGCCACGATGCCACCGTTCTGCTGCCCGCCATCTATCTGATGGGCAATCCGGTGCAAAACACCGGCCGCTGCCTGGGCACCGCAGGCGTTAACCCGAAGTATTATCCACACATCATTACCGTCTGCGTCATTAACGCCCTGCTCTCAATGTGGGTAATGCAGCTACTCTTCTGAGGAGATAAAAATGGATTTTTCAGTGCTGGAACCCCATCTTTTCCGCAATGTGCACCTTTACGCGCCGGAGGATCAGGGACGTTGCGATCTGCTGATCGCCGGGGGAAAAATCATCGCGATTGAAAAAACGGATCGCGCAGCAATGCGGCTTAACTGTCCTGAAACCGATCTCGCCGGGGCGGTGGTTTGCCCGGGCTTTATCGATCAGCACGTACACCTGATCGGCGGCGGCGGTGAAGCCGGTCCGCACACCCGGACGCCGGAGGTACGGTTGTCCGCGCTGGTGGCGGCGGGCATCACCTCCGTAGTTGGCCTGCTGGGTACCGACGGCGTGACCCGCCATCCCGAATCTCTGCTGGCAAAAACGCGGGCGCTTGAGCATGAAGGGATCAGCGCGTGGATGCTGACAGGCGCATACGGGCTGCCTTCTCCGACGATTACCGGCAGCATCGAAAAGGATGTGGCGCTGATTGATAAAATCATCGGCGTGAAATGCGCGATTTCCGACCATCGCTCTTCCGCACCAGCGGATGACCAGCTCGCGAATATGGCCGCCCAGTCGCGCGTCGGCGGGTTGCTGGGCGCTAAAGCGGGCATATCCGTGTTTCACCTCGGCAACAGCCCGAAGCTGCTGGAGCCGCTGCTTAACATCCTGAAAAACGCCGACGTGCCCCGCACGAAGCTGCTGCCAACCCACGTTAACCGCGACCAGGCGCTGTTCCTCGCCGCGCTGGATTATGCCCGCGATGGGGGCTATATCGACATCACCACCAGCATCAGTGAGCCCATTGATGCCGCCACCGCCATCGCGACGGCCCGTGAAGCGCAGGTGCCGTTTAACCGGCTTACGCTCAGCTCGGACGGTAACGGCAGCCAACCGAATTTTGACGCGAACGGTAATCTGGTGGGCATTGGTGTAGCCGGGTTCGAATCTCTGCCTCAGACGCTGCAGCAACTGGTCAGCCGGTATCACCTGCCGCTGGAGGAGGCGCTTCTGCCGTTTACGCGTAACGTAGCGGAGTTTCTCGGGCTGGAGCATAAGGGGCGGCTCGCGCCCGGATGCGATGCCGATTTCCTGGTGCTGACGGATGACCTGAAGATCCGCGAGGTCTGGGCGAAAGGCCGCCAGATGGTGCGCGAAGGCGCAGCATGCGTGAAGGGAACATTTGAGTAGCGGCAATAAAAAACCCCGGACATTTCTGCCCGGGGTTCGTTCTGAGAGGTTCAGAACAACATGATTACATCATGCCGCCCATTCCACCCATGCCGCCCATACCAGCAGCACCTAAGTCAGGCGCGTCGCCTTTTGGCAGGTCGGTTACCATGCACTCGGTCGTGATCATCAGGCCAGCTACAGATGCCGCGTACTGCAGAGCAGAACGGGTCACTTTAGTTGGATCCAGGATACCGAAGTCGATCATGTTGCCGTATTCTTCAGTTGCCGCGTTGTAACCGTAGTTACCTTCACCCGCTTTCACGTTGTTCGCAACCACAGACGGCTCTTCACCGGCGTTGGACACGATCTGACGCAGAGGAGCTTCCATTGCGCGCAGCGCAACTTTGATACCCACGTTCTGGTCTTCGTTCTGAGCGGTCAGGCCAGCCAGCTTAGCGGCTACACGCACCAGCGCGACACCACCACCAGCAACTACGCCTTCTTCTACCGCAGCACGGGTCGCGTGCAGGGCATCGTCAACGCGTGCTTTCTTCTCTTTCATTTCAACTTCGGTCGCCGCACCAACTTTGATTACCGCAACGCCGCCAGCCAGTTTCGCTACGCGCTCCTGCAGTTTTTCACGGTCGTAATCGGAAGTGGCTTCTTCGATCTGCTTACGGATCTGACCAACACGGCCCTGAATAGCGGCTTCTTCACCCACACCGTCGATGATGGTGGTGGTGTCTTTGTTGATCACAACGCGTTTCGCCTGGCCCAGGTCTTCCAGGGTCGCTTTTTCCAGCTCCATACCGATCTCTTCGGAGATCACGGTACCACCGGTCAGGGTTGCGATATCCTGCAGCATTGCTTTACGGCGATCGCCGAAGCCAGGTGCTTTAACCGCAGCCACTTTCACGATGCCACGCATGGTGTTAACCACCAGGGTCGCCAGCGCTTCGCCTTCAACATCTTCAGCGATGATAACCAGCGGCTTGCCTGCTTTCGCAACGGCTTCCAGCACTGGCAGCATTTCGCGGATGTTGGAGATTTTCTTGTCAGCCAGCAGGATGAACGGGCTTTCCAGCTCAACAGCGCCAGTTTCTGGCTTGTTGATGAAGTATGGGGACAGGTAACCGCGGTCGAACTGCATACCTTCAACCACGTCCAGTTCGTCTTCCAGACCGGTACCGTCTTCAACGGTGATCACGCCTTCTTTACCGACTTTATCCATCGCTTCAGCGATCAGTTTACCTACGGTTTCGTCGGAGTTAGCGGAGATAGTACCAACCTGAGCAATGGCTTTAGAGTCAGAGCACGGTACGGACAGCGCTTTCAGTTCTTCAACAGCGGATGCGACAGCTTTGTCGATACCACGTTTCAGATCCATTGGGTTCATGCCCGCAGCAACGGCTTTCAGGCCTTCAGTGATGATAGCCTGCGCCAGTACGGTCGCGGTGGTGGTACCGTCGCCTGCAGCGTCGTTCGCTTTAGAGGCAACTTCTTTCACCATCTGCGCGCCCATGTTTTCGAACTTGTCTTCCAGCTCGATTTCACGTGCAACGGAAACACCATCTTTGGTGATGGTTGGCGCGCCGAAGGATTTATCCAGCACTACGTTACGGCCTTTCGGGCCCAGGGTCACTTTAACTGCATCTGCCAGTACGTTTACGCCGCGGAGCATTTTTACACGAGCGTCGTTACCGAATTTTACGTCTTTAGCTGCCATGTTCTTATTTCCTCAAATTCTCGTGCGTAAATTACGCTTCAACAATTGCCAGAATGTCGCTCTCGGACATGATCAACACTTCTTCATTGTCGATCTTCTCGGATTTCACGCCGTAGCCATCGTTGAAAATTACGATGTCACCAACTTTAACGTCCAGCGGCTGCACAGTTCCGTTTTCCAGGATGCGGCCCTTACCGACAGCGATGATTTCGCCACGCGTTGATTTGGCTGCTGCAGAACCGGTCAGAACGATGCCGCCAGCAGACTTGGTTTCAACTTCTTTACGTTTGACGATCACACGATCATGTAACGGACGAATACTCATTGATAGCTCTCCTTTGAGAAAGTCATTATCAGTTATGGATGACGCCGGCCCGCATGCGGTTTTCCGACTAGTGCCCTGAGAGATGGGGATAGCTTTTTACCCCTTCAAGGGGGAATCGAAAAAAAATTTGCGAAAGTGTTACCATCCACTCTCTTTTGATGGTGGCAGGGCAAGGTAAATGAGTGGACTCAGGCAGGAGCTGGGGCTGGCGCAGGGCGTTGGCCTGCTTTCAACTTCCTTGTTAGGTACCGGCGTGTTTGCCGTACCGGCACTGGCGGCGCTGGTCGCCGGAAATAACAGTCTTTGGGCATGGCCGGTGCTGATCCTGCTGGTGTTCCCGGTGGCGATTGTGTTTGCCATACTCGGGCGGCACTTCCCCAGCGCGGGCGGCGTAGCGCATTTTGTCGGCATGGCGTTTGGTCCGCGCATGGAGCGTGTGACCGGCTGGCTGTTTTTGTCGGTAATACCCGTTGGCCTTCCGGCAGCCCTGCATATCGCCACCGGCTTTGGACAGGCGCTGTTTGGCTGGCACGACGAACAACTGCTGCTGGCTGAGCTGGGTACGCTGGCGATCGTCTGGTGGGTGGGCTCGCGCGGAGCCAGTTCAAGCGCGAATCTGCAAACGCTGGTTGCAGTGTTGATCGTCGTGCTGATCGTCGCCATCTGGTTTGCGGGTAACATTACCGTAGCAGATATCCCCTTCCCTGCGATAAACGATATCGACCATTCACAGCTTTTCGCTGCGTTATCCGTCATGTTCTGGTGTTTTGTTGGCCTTGAAGCGTTCGCTCACCTGGCATCCGAGTTTAAACAGCCCGAGCGTGATTTTCCCCGCGCTCTGATGATTGGCTTACTGCTGGCGGGCACCGTATATTGGGCCTGTACCGTGCTGGTGCTGCACTTCAACGCGTTCGGCGAAGATAAAGCCGCCGCCGCATCGCTACCGGGTATCGTGGTTAAACTTTTCGGCGTGAAGGCGCTATGGGTGGCCTGTGTGATTGGCTATCTCGCCTGCTTTGCCAGCCTCAACATTTATATCCAGAGCTTCGCCCGTCTGGTGTGGTCACAGGCGCGCTACAAACCTGAGAGCCGCCTCGCGCGGTTGTCTAAACGTCAACTCCCTATGAATGCGCTGAATGCCGTGCTCGGCTGCTGCGTCCTGAGCTCGCTGGGTATTTATCTTCTCGACATCAACCTCGATGCTCTAATTATCTACGCCAACGGTATTTTCATCATGATCTACCTGCTGTGCATGCTGGCGGGCTGTCGTCTGCTGAAAGGTCGCTATAAAGCCCTGGCGGTCGTCGGGGGCGTGCTGTGCCTGCTGTTGCTGGCGATGGTGGGATGGAAGAGTGCGTACGCCATCGTCATGCTGGCGGGGCTGTGGGCGTTTTTACCGAAGCGGAAAAATCCGTAGGCCCGGTAAGCGAAGCCACCGGGCAAAAAAATTATCGATCGTCTTTATGGTCTAAACGGTCGCGCTGTTCATCCTTGCGCTGATACTCCCCTTCGAAGGTATCGCCTGGCCCTGTGCTGAACCCGCCGCCCGGCATGCGCCTGAAGCGCAGGTGCGGCAGCAGCTTCATGGTCAGGTGCTTCTGCACCGGCGGCAACAGCAACAGCAGGCCGAGGAAGTCGGTGAAGAACCCCGGCAGGATCAGCAGCAGGCCAGCAATAATCAGCGACACGCTTTTGATCATCTCTTCTGCCGGGCTTTCGCCTGCGGCCATCTTCTGCTGCATTATCAGGAAATTTTTGAAACCCTGATTACGCACCAGCGACATGCCGATGACGGAGGTGAAGATCACCAGAATCAGCGTCAGCAGGACGCCCAGCACGTGAGCTACCTGAATGAAAATAGAAATCTCAATGTAAACATAGAGAAAGAAAGCAATAAACGGTATCCAGCGCACTGGCATCTCCTGTGTGGCAGGTGCCATCTGGCCCCTGTCTGAATGTGTTCGCGTCACGCGTCTGTAAGAGATGGAGACGGTTAGCCAAAATTCAATCGGTTTGCACGGATATTTTTTTCGGAAATATTAAAGCGGTGACACATTTCACAGATTAATAATTATCATGGAATCGGGTCGATAATAAGTGATCCAGCTTACGGCAATTCGCTATCATCAGCATATGATCTCGAACATCTGGCCGATTGAGGGAATAATCGTCGGTCAGAAAATATTCAAAACCACATATATGTTGTGTGTTTAGTACAATCCATCGGCAGCTTGAAAAGAAGGTTCACATGTTAAACAACATTCGTATCGAAGAAGACTTGTTGGG
Source organism: Enterobacter sp. IF2SW-B1 (assembly GCF_001743375.1). Taxonomy (NCBI): domain Bacteria; kingdom Pseudomonadati; phylum Pseudomonadota; class Gammaproteobacteria; order Enterobacterales; family Enterobacteriaceae; genus Enterobacter; species Enterobacter sp. IF2SW-B1. The sequence goes on from NZ_MJAA01000005.1 coordinate 298,902, forward strand.
TACCAGGGAAGTTCCAGCGGATGCCTACTATGGTGTTCACACTCTGAGAGCGATTGAAAACTTCTACATCAGCAACAGCAAAATCAGCGATATCCCTGAGTTTGTCCGTGGCATGGTGATGGTGAAGAAAGCCGCAGCGCTGGCGAACAAAGAGCTGCAAACCATTCCTAAAAGCGCGGCAAATGCGATTATCGCTGCCTGCGATGAAGTGCTGAACAACGGCAAATGCATGGACCAGTTCCCGGTTGACGTCTATCAGGGCGGCGCGGGTACCTCCGTCAACATGAATACCAACGAAGTACTGGCAAACATCGGCCTTGAGCTGATGGGCCACCAGAAAGGTGAATACCAGTACCTCAACCCGAACGACCACGTTAACAAATGCCAGTCCACCAACGACGCCTACCCAACCGGCTTCCGTATCGCGGTGTATGCCTCCGTGGTCAAACTGGTCGACGCGATCAACCAGCTGGGCGATGGCTTCCAGCGTAAGGCCGTTGAGTTCCAGGACATTCTGAAAATGGGCCGTACCCAGCTGCAGGACGCGGTGCCAATGACGCTGGGTCAGGAATTCCACGCGTTTAACGTGCTGCTGAACGAAGAGACCAAAAACCTGCTGCGCACCTCCGAGCTGCTGCTGGAAGTGAACCTGGGCGCCACCGCCATCGGTACGCGTCTGAACACCCCGGATGGCTATCAGCAGCTGGCGGTTCAGAAGCTGGCGGAAGTGTCTAACCTGCCGGTGGTGCCTGCGGAAGACCTGATTGAAGCCACATCCGACTGCGGCGCGTACGTAATGGTACACAGCGCCCTGAAACGTCTGGCGGTGAAACTGTCCAAAATCTGTAATGACCTGCGCCTGCTCTCCTCCGGCCCGCGCGCTGGCCTGAACGAAATCAACCTGCCAGAGTTGCAGGCGGGTTCTTCCATTATGCCAGCCAAAGTTAACCCGGTAGTGCCAGAAGTGGTGAACCAGGTTTGCTTCAAAGTCATCGGTAACGACACCACCGTGACCATGGCCTCCGAAGCCGGTCAGCTGCAGCTGAACGTGATGGAGCCGGTGATTGGCCAGGCGATGTTTGAATCCATTCACATCCTGACTAACGCCTGCTACAACCTGCTGGAAAAATGCATTAACGGCATCACCGCGAATAAAGAAGTCTGTGAAGGCTATGTTTATAACTCCATCGGGATCGTTACTTACCTCAACCCGTTCATCGGCCACCACAACGGTGACATCGTTGGTAAGATTTGCGCCGAAACCGGTAAGAGCGTGCGTGAAGTCGTGCTGGAGCGTGGACTGTTGACCGAAGCCGAGCTGGACGATATCTTCTCGGCCCAGAACCTGATGCATCCGGCATATAAAGCGAAACGATATACCGATGAAAGCGAACAGTAACAGTTCAGGCTAGGCTTCCGAAAGGCACGTCACTTGTGACGTGCCTTTTTTCTTTTTAGGCGTTACCTAAATACAACAATTCAATATCAACTTGTTAATAAGCAAGGCAGGTCTTTATGTTTGGAGCAGAACTCGTCATCGTCCTGTTGGCGATTTATTTGGGCGCGCGGCTCGGGGGTATCGGCATTGGTTTTGCCGGCGGTCTCGGGGTGCTCGTACTTACCCTTATCTTTCAGATTAAACCCGGCGCAATCCCTTTTGACGTTATCGAAATCATCATGGCGGTTATTGCCGCTATTGCGGCCATGCAGGTGGCGGGCGGTATGGACTACCTGGTGAGCCTGGCGGAGCGCATGCTGCGCCGCCATCCGAAATACATCACCTTCCTTGCCCCGCTGGTGACCTGGTTTATGACCATTCTCGCGGGAACCGGCCACACGGCGTTCTCCACGCTGCCGGTGATCACCGAGGTGGCAAAAGAACAGGGGATCCGCCCGTCTCGTCCGCTTTCTATTGCCGTGGTGGCGTCGCAGATTGCGATCACCGCGTCGCCAATCTCAGCCGCCGTAGTCTTCTTCGCGGGTATCCTTGAGCCGATGGGCGTGAGCTACCTGACGCTGCTGGCGATCTGTATTCCAGTCACGCTGATTGCGGTGATGATTACCGCAGTGCTGTGTAACTTCCTGGGTGCCGAGCTGAAAGACGATCCGGTTTACCAGGAGCGTCTGGCAAAAGGTGAAGTGAGCCTGCGCGGTAGCCAGGTCTTCGAGCTGAAGCCGCACGCGAAACGCTCCGTGCTGCTGTTCCTGATCGGTATCGTCGCCGTGATGTTCTACGCGACCGCCATCAGCGACACCGTGGGGCTGATCCAGAACCCGGTGCTGCCGCGTAACGAAGCGATTGTGGTATTCATGCTGACCATCGCCACGCTGATTAGCATCACCTGTAAAATCGACACCAGCGAAGTGCTGAACGCCAGCACCTTCAAATCCGGTATGAGCGCCTGCGTGTGCGTACTGGGCGTGGCGTGGCTCGGTGACACCTTCGTGAAAGCACACATCAGCGATATCCAGACCGTTGCCGGCGACCTGCTTCACAACTACCCGTGGCTGTTGGCGGTGGTACTGTTCTTTGCCGCGACGCTGCTTTACTCTCAGGCTGCCACCACCAAAGCGCTGATGCCTGCGGCACTGATGCTGGGCGTGACGCCGCTGACGGCGATTGCCTCTTTTGCAGCAGTTTCTGCGTTGTTCGTTCTGCCAACCTACCCAACCCTGCTGGCCGCGGTTGAGATGGACGATACCGGCTCAACCCGCATCGGTAAGTACGTGTTTAACCACGCGTTCCTGATCCCGGGCGTGGTGGCGATTACGCTTTGCGTCGTCCTCGGCTTTATCATTGGCGGCATTGTGCTGTAAACGGTTAGCCGTTGTAAAAATAGTTAAAATCGGGCCGCTCTGCGGCCCGTTTCATTAATGACCAATCGCATGGCGTGATATAGTGAAGACTTTCGTGATGAGGAGGTCGACTTGTGAACACGCCTGATGCTGTTGTCGTACTTTGTACCGCCCCTGATGAAGCCTCTGCCCAGGATCTCGCCGCCAAAGCGCTGGCCGAAAAACTGGCAGCCTGCGTCACGCTGCTCCCCGGCGCGACCTCCCTTTATTACTGGGAAGGCAAGCTGGAGCAGGAGTATGAAGTCCAGATGTTGCTCAAAACCAATCTGGCGAATCAGCAGGCGCTCCTTGACTGCCTCAAGTCTCATCATCCTTATCAAACCCCGGAGCTGCTGGTGCTGCCAGTGGTCCACGGCGATAACGACTATCTCTCATGGCTCAACGCTTCTTTACGCTGATCCTGCTGCTGTGCAGCACGTCAGTATTTGCCGGGTTGTTTGACGCGCCCGGCCGTTCGAACTTTATTCCCGCCGACCAGGCGTTCATTTTCGACTTTCAGCAAAACCAGCACGATCTCAATCTGACCTGGCAGGTGAAAGAGGGTTACTACCTCTACCGCAAGCAGGTCAGCATCACGCCGGCAAAGGCTAACGTTGGCGCATTGCAGATGCCCGCTGGCGAATGGCATGAGGACGAGTTCTACGGTAAAAGTGAAATTTATCGCCAGCGCTTAAGCGTGCCCGTCACGGTGAATCAGGCGGATAAAGATGCCACGCTGACGGTTACGTATCAGGGCTGTGCCGACGCGGGCTTCTGCTACCCCCCTGAAACGAAGGTCGTTCCGCTTACTGAAGTTAAAGCGGCTGCCTCCCCTCTCCCCTCAGGCGAGAGGGACAGGGTGAGGGATGAAGGCGAAGCCAAAGCTGCTTCCGATCTGCCGTTCTCAGCACTTTGGGCCTTACTGATTGGTATCGGCATTGCCTTTACCCCTTGTGTCCTGCCGATGTACCCGCTTATCTCCGGGATTGTTCTGGGCGGCAAACAGCGTCTTTCTACCGCCCGGGCGCTGCTCCTGGCCTTTATTTATGTGCAGGGCATGGCGCTCACCTATACCGCGCTCGGCCTCGTGGTCGCCGCGGCCGGACTGCAGTTCCAGGCAGCGCTTCAGCACCCTTACGTGCTAATCGGCCTGTCAGCCGTATTTATTCTGCTTGCGCTGTCGATGTTTGGCCTGTTCACGCTTCAGCTGCCCTCTTCGCTGCAAACCCGCTTAACGCTGATGAGCAATCGCCAGCAGGGTGGCTCTGCGGGCGGCGTGTTTGCAATGGGCGCCATCGCCGGGTTGATTTGTTCCCCCTGCACTACAGCACCGCTGAGCGCTATCCTGCTGTACATCGCCCAGAGCGGCAACCTGTGGCTCGGCGGCGGCACGCTGTACCTCTACGCGCTCGGCATGGGCCTACCGCTGATCCTGGTGACGGTGTTTGGCAATCGTCTGCTGCCGAAGAGCGGCCCGTGGATGGAGACGGTGAAAACCGCGTTCGGTTTTGTCATCCTGGCGCTCCCGGTGTTCCTGCTGGAGCGCATCATGGGTGACGCGTGGGGTTTGCGCCTGTGGGCCATGCTCGGCGTGGCGTTCTTCTCCTGGGCGTTTATCGTCAGCCTGGGGGCAAAAAAAGCGTGGATGCGTCTGGTGCAAATTCTCCTGCTCGCCGCCGCGTTGGTGAGCGTGCGCCCGCTTCAGGATTGGGCGTTCGGCTCGCCTGTGGGCCAGACGCAGGCACATTTAAACTTTATACACGTTAAGAACGTCGATGAGCTCAACAGCGCGCTGGCGCAGGCAAAAGGCAAACCGGTGATGCTCGACCTCTATGCCGACTGGTGTGTTGCCTGCAAAGAGTTTGAAAAATACACCTTTAGCGATCCTCAGGTGCAAAATGCCCTGAAAGAGACGGTACTCCTTCAGGCAAACGTCACAGCCAACAATACGCAGGATAAGGCCCTGCTTAAACACCTTACCGTACTCGGGCTGCCAACCATTCTGTTCTTCAATGAGCAGGGGGAAGAGCTGCCAGAACAGCGTGTAACCGGGTTTATGGACGCACCGGCATTCAGCGCGCATTTGCGCAATCGCCAACCGTAAACAACACTTTAGACGGGACATACCGTTGGGAATAGCGGAGGAGATAACCGTGCAACGCGAAGACGTACTGGGACAAGCCCTGCAACTACTTGAGATTCAAGGGATCGCCAGCACCACGCTTGAGATGGTAGCCGACCGTATCGATTACCCTCTGGATGAGCTTAAGCGCTTCTGGCCGGATAAAGAGGCGCTGCTTTATGATGCCCTACGCTATCTTAGCCAGCAGGTGGATATCTGGCGCAGGCAGCTAATGTTGAATGAAGAGCTGACCGCTGAGCAAAAACTGTTAGCGCGCTACACCGCCCTGACAGAGTGCGTCAGCAACAATCGTTATCCAGGCTGCCTGTTTATTGCTGCCTGTACGTTTTATCCCGATCCTGGCCATCCAATACACCAGCTGGCGGATCAGCAAAAACGTGCGGCGCATGACTTCACCCACGAACTGCTGACAACGCTTGAAGTGGATGACCCGGCAATGGTCGCTAAGCAGATGGAGCTCGTACTGGAGGGTTGTCTGAGCCGCATGCTGGTGAACCGTAGCCAGGCCGATGTGGATACGGCGCACCGCCTGGCGGAAGACATTCTGCGCTTTGCCCAGTGTCGTATGGGCGGGGCGTTAACCTAGACCAGCATGCCCGCCCAGGCGGAGACGAGCAAACATAGCGCCATCAGGCGCTGAAACCGCACCATCGCCACGGTGGTGCGAAACACCCGGTTTACCGCCTTCCCCAGCCACGCCCAGCACATCAGGCACATCACAGAAATCAGTAAGAACCATAGCGCCATCAGTGCAATATCTCTTAACGGATGAATGCTCGCGGGAGCAAAAAGACTCACTACTGCCAGCGCCATCATCCACGTTTTCGGATTCACCATCTGCAGCAGCGCTGCGGCTTGCGCGGTGAAGCGATGAGGCGTCTTCTCAGAAAGATTCGCCGCAGGCGCCCGATACAGTTGCCAGCTCATCCAGGTTAGCCACAGCACGCCCGCCCAACTCATTGCCTGGCGTATCAGAGGAAACTGACGCAGCACCTCCCCGGCGCCGGCACCCGATATCAGCACAATCAGACTCGCCGTAATACATCCCCCCATAATGGCGGGAATGGTGTTTTTCACGCCAAAGTGCTGGCTGTTAGTGAGAACGAGGATATTCGTCGGGCCGGGCGTTATCGACGCGACAAAGGCAAACAGCAGATAAGGCATCAGACTCACAGATGGCTCCTTTTTTGTTAGAGCCATTACTGTGCCGCTATTTTCTGGAAACGTCTGGAAGGTTTGTGCACAACCGGCGGTAGTGGGCAGGGGAAATGCGGTATGCACGCTGGAACCAGCGTCCCAGATGGCTTTGGTCGGCAAAACCGAGCGCTGTAGCCACATTAACAGGCTGTTCGCCGTGCGCCAGCAGCTGTCGCGCCTTTGCCAGACGCAGCTGAATAAGCCAGGCGTGCGGTGCCAGGTTGAACTCGCGCTTAAAACAGCGCGTCAGCGTAAAGCGATCCGTGCCCGTCTCGCGCGCAAGGTCTGACAACCCCACGTTCTCGCCGATATGCGCATAAAGATAGTCGCGTGCGCGGTGCGCCACGGCAGCGCTCTGTAGCTGCGACGGGAGTTTCTTACGCCAGTGGCAATGGGAGGTGATCTGAGAGAGCAGCTTATCCATTGTGCTCTGCTGAACAATTTTCATCTCATCGCTATGCAACGCGTTAAACGTCTCGCCGATAGAACGGACCAGCTGAGGTTCTCGCGTTAGCGTTTGAGCAAAGTGAAGCGAGTAGCGATCCGGCGTGGCTTCATATAATCCACGGAGGGTACGCGTCAGCCACTGCTCGTCAAGATAGAAGGTGAGATAGGTAAAGCCTCCTTCCACAGGCGCGTCGCCGTCGTGAATTTCACCCGGCTCCAGTAAGAACGCATCACCAGGATGGCTGCGGTGGCGTTCGCGACGACAGTGAAACTGCTGGGTGCCTGAAAGGGTAATCCCGACCAGATAACTATCGTGCCAGTGGGGATCGAAGGCATGGCCTTCGAAGTGCGCTTTAATCGTTTCAATGCCGGTATCCGCATGCTGACGGAGCTCAAGCCAGTCGTTTGCCATACTGCCCTCCTGTTGTCATCAGCATTGCCGCACGGCCCGGTATTGTCTGGAAGATTTGTGCATTTTCACGGTGAAAACGTACAGATTGCCGCAAACTTAAGCAGTTGAACAGCTTTTCCTGAAATAATGTTGACGATAAGACGCGATTGCGGTTTAATGCGCTCCGTTGCCCGGATAGCTCAGTCGGTAGAGCAGGGGATTGAAAATCCCCGTGTCCTTGGTTCGATTCCGAGTCCGGGCACCACTATTTAAAGAACCCAGCCTATGGCTGGGTTTTTGCTTTTCTGCGTTCATCAAAACCTTACCTTATTTATACCCCTGTATCTCTTCCCGGTAAGATCGTGCGGTTAGCATTTCCCGGTGGCGCTGCGCTTACCGGGCCTGCAAAACCTGTAGGCCGGATAAGGCGAAGCCGCCACCCGGTATTTTCCGGCGCACAAAGCAAAAAACCCCGCACCTTACGGTACGGGGTTCTTCTTAATTGATGCCTGGCAGTTCCCTACTCTCACATGGGGAGACCCCACACTACCATCGGCGCTACGGCGTTTCACTTCTGAGTTCGGCATGGGGTCAGGTGGGACCACCGCGCTAAAGCCGCCAGGCAAATTCTGTTAATCTGTATCAGGCTGAAAATCGTCTCTCACCGCCAAAACAGCTTCGGCGTTGTAAGGTTAAGCCTCACGGTTCATTAGTACCGGTTAGCTCAACGCATCGCTGCGCTTACACACCCGGCCTATCAACGTCGTCGTCTTCAACGTTCCTTCAGGAGACTTAAAGTCTCAGGGAGAACTCATCTCGGGGCAAGTTTCGTGCTTAGATGCTTTCAGCACTTATCTCTTCCGCATTTAGCTACCGGGCAGTGCCATTGGCATGACAACCCGAACACCAGTGATGCGTCCACT
>NZ_MJAA01000050.1:0-873 GCF_001743375.1 Enterobacter sp. IF2SW-B1
TAGTTTTAAAACAATTCAACTGCAGTGTTTTAACAATTCAAATTGGATATGGATATTCACCTATTTAGCAATCATTCTACTAATTGTAGGATTTTTCTATGTATTCTTTATTCCACAATCATTACTTGCCTTTGGACCATATATTCAGGTAAGCAATTGGGTATTTATTATATTTTCATTTATAGTTATGCCTATTGGATTACGCATTGAAAGAAATATTTCGAAAAAACATTCTCATACATTTTTATAAACAAAAAGCTTATTACATCATATGCTAATTTGGTACTGTTAATGATAAAATCACTAAATTACAGTTACCGAAAAACATATTTTGCAATAAGCTTTTTATTAATTAATCAATAAAGCATCTATAAAGAACCATACAATCATTATAAACATAATGATTGCTTGAGCTATACTACTTGTTAAAAATGCTACGATTGAACCTATACTTACTTTAACTGCTCTTTCAAATGAATAGCCTTGTATTAATTCAACTATGAATACCAAAATAAAAGGTATAATAATAATTCCAAATGGCGGTAAAACAAAACATCCAATAACGACACCAATTAAAGCTGCATACTCTCCAAACTTAGAACCACCGAAGCGATTCACAAAATATTTATTAGCTAAAAAGTCCGCMCATAAAATTAATATTGTTAGCAATGCCATAGATACATAAAACACCCMTGATWAATGCTGATTATGAAAGCCAAATTGATAGATTAGAAAGCCAACCCATAATACTAAAACAGAAGGAATAATCGGCTTAATCAACCCAACAAATGCTAACATGAAGGCAGCGATGATAAGTAGCCATAAAATAATTGTCATGTTGATATCACATCCTCTTTTGTAATTTTTTGATTT
>NZ_MJAA01000051.1:0-865 GCF_001743375.1 Enterobacter sp. IF2SW-B1
TCGAAAATGTTTTTGTGTGGGGTTATAAAAAGCTCAAGTGTCACACTTTTGTGACACAATATATTGCGTTTGTCTTATTTTTGTGACACTACATACAGCATTTGTCACAAAAATAAGACAGTACTTTTTTACAGAAAAGCAATAAAAAAAGACATCAGTTATCACTAATGTCTTAAATAATAATTTTGCTTTTCGAAATTCCAAATTGCGGTAATTGAATGTGCTTTTTCTTCTTCGTCTGTTGTTTTATCTTCATCGCTTGTATTAATCAAATTACCATCTTCGGCATCGTCTAAGTTTAAAATTTTATGCTTTTGTTTAAGCAATCCACCATAACTTAACACACGTTTTCGATACAAACCTTTTTCTAAATCACTTACGATTTTTTGATTTCTTTCATCATCATAAGTTAAAAAATCAGATGATTTAACCGAATATTTTGAGGTCTCTTTGATTGTGATAAAATCATTTGAATGATTGATTAAAGATATTATATATATTGTTTCATGTTTTTACGGCGCAGATAAMGTGCATGTGTTTCTTCAAATTCAGTCAAAATTGTTTGCATTAAATAACCTTGCATTGACTTGATTGTTTCTTTTTGGCCTTTAACACCTCTATCACGTATCGCTTTTTTTACTCTTTTTAAAGATATTAATATTTCATCTTCAATGTCCTCTAACATGTAATGCATATCTTCATGTCTTGAATTAAATGATTTTTTTGCTTTAAGAATAACGGCCTTTATGATTTCTAAATCTCTATAATCATACTTCAATAAATAATTAGTTAGTTGCTCTGGAAATTCTTGCAGTAGTATCTCTTTATAATCTTTATCAACAAGATTATACGTAAATTGACTTGA
>NZ_MJAA01000052.1:0-864 GCF_001743375.1 Enterobacter sp. IF2SW-B1
GTTTTTTAGTAGCTCTTAAAACTGGAAAAATTGATATTATTATTTCCGGTATGACTTCAACGCCTGAACGTAAGAAGCAAGTTGATTTTTCAGATTCATATATGATGACTAAAAATATCATGCTTGTAAAGAAAGATAAAGTTAGTGAATATAAAGATATCAAAGACTTTAATAATAAAAAAGTAGGGGCACAAAAGGGAACTGAACAAGAAAAAATCGCTCAAACCGAAATTGAAAATGCATCTATTACTTCATTAAGCCGTTTACCAGACGTTATATTAGCTCTGAAAAGTGGAAAGGWTGAAGGTGCTGTTGTTGAAAAACCTGTAGCAGAAGCATATTTAAAACAAAATCCTAAATTAGGAATTTCCAATGTGAAATTTAATGAAGAAGAAAAAGATACAGTGATAGCAGTGCCAAAAGATTCGCCAAAATTATTGTCACAAATTAATAAAACGATTAAAGAGGTTAAAGATAAAGGATTAATCGATAAATATATGACTAATGCTGCAAATGCGATGAATGATGACAGTGGTTTTATTTCTAAATATGGTAGTTTTTTCTTGAAAGGAATTAAGATTACAATATTAATTTCACTTATCGGTGTTGCATTAGGTTCTATTTTAGGTGCATTCGTTGCGTTAATGAAATTAAGTAAAATAAAAATTATTTCATGGATTGCCGCTATCTATATCGAAATATTAAGAGGAACACCAATGTTAGTTCAAGTATTTATCGTATTCTTTGGTATAACTGCTGCATTAGGACTAGATATTTCAGCTCTTGTTTGTGGAACAATTGCATTAGTTATTAATTCTTCAGCTTATATTGCTGAAATTATTCGTGCAGGTATAAATGCTGTTG
>NZ_MJAA01000053.1:0-860 GCF_001743375.1 Enterobacter sp. IF2SW-B1
GCATTTTAGAAAGTATAATTAATAAAGACGAGGCAGATAAAATTCTAAAAGATATACGTGTTGATGGTAAAACAGATCAACAAATTGCAGATCAAATTACTCGTCATATTGATCAACTATCTCTGACAACGAGTGATGATTTATTAACGTCATTGATTGATCAATCACAAGATAAGTCGCTATTGATTTCTCAAATTTTACAAACGAAATTAGGAAAAGCTGAAGCAGATAAATTGGCTAAAGATTGGACGAATAAAGGATTATCAAATCGTCAAATCGTTGACCAATTGAAGAAACATTTTGCATCAACTGGTGACACGTCTTCAGATGATATATTAAAAGCAATTTTGAATAATGCCAAAGATAAAAAACAAGCAATTGAAACGATTTTAGCAACACGTATAGAAAGACAAAAGGCAAAATTACTGGCAGATTTAATTACTAAAATAGAAACAGATCAAAATAAAATTTTTAATTTAGTTAAATCGGCATTGAATGGTAAAGCGGATGATTTATTGAATTTACAAAAGAGACTCAATCAAACGAAAAAAGATATAGACTATATTTTATCACCAATAGTAAATCGTCCAAGTTTACTAGATCGATTGAATAAAAATGGGAAAACAACAGATTTAAATAAGTTAGCAAATTTAATGAATCAAGGATCAAATTTATTAGACAGTATTCCAGATATACCCACACCAAAGCCAGAAAAGACGTTAACACTTGGTAAAGGKAATGGATTGTTAAGTGGATTATTAAATGCTGATGGTAATGTATCTTTGCCTAAAGCGGGSGAAACGATAAAAGAACATTGGTTGCCKATATCTGYAMTTGTTGGTGCAATGGGTGTACTAATG
>NZ_MJAA01000054.1:0-859 GCF_001743375.1 Enterobacter sp. IF2SW-B1
TGAAGTGGACATGTCTTTGGCTATTGTAATTGGTAGCGAAGGACAGGGTATGAGTCGCCTGGTAAGTGATAAATGCGATTTTTATATTAAGATTCCAATGGTTGGACATGTAAACAGTTTGAATGCTTCGGTTGCAGCAAGTTTAATGATGTACGAAGTATTTCGAAAAAGACATGATGTTGGAGAAATATAATGAAAGAACGTTACTTAATCATTGATGGATACAATATGATAGGACAATCACCAACGCTAARCGCCATTGCAAAAGAGAATTTAGAAGAAGCTAGAATGCAATTAATAGATGCAATTGCAAATTATAATGCAGTTATTTCAGATGAAATTATTTGTGTTTTCGATGCTTATGACCAATCGGGTGTTGAAAGAGAATACATGTATCATGGCGTTAAAACGATTTTTACCAAGGAAAAAGAAACAGCTGATAGTTTCATAGAACGTTATGTCTATGAACTTTATGACAAGCACACTAAGCATATTACAGTTGTAACAAGTGATATGAGTGAGCAACATGCTATCTTTGGATCAGGTGCATATAGAATATCATCTCGCGAAATGTGGAGAGACTTAAAAGAAAATGAAATTGATGTGAGTAAATCATTAGATGATATAAGTGAAAACAAGCCAAGAACTCGAATTCCGTTATCTTCTGAAATCCTTGCAGAATTTGAAAAAATACGAAGAGGACATCATAAGAAATGACATTTCCGTCATCTTGAAATTTTGAATGTAACAATATTAAACTAACCTTAAATTTTAGATAGAAGGGGTTAGTTTAATACTTGAAATATGATTTGACAACTCAAGATAGTACAATCAAACGTAACAATGCAATAAATGATAA
>NZ_MJAA01000055.1:0-850 GCF_001743375.1 Enterobacter sp. IF2SW-B1
ATTACCTATTAAAAGTTACGTTATATAGACATGATTTTTGTATAAAATTTTGTGGTGACCTAGAATGCTTTTTAATGACAAAATATAATGTCGACTATTATTGGAAAATTTTCTGTTGAAATGCCTATCTTACGGCAAACTTTATTTGATTTTATAGGTTTAATTTATTAAAATAACGTGTGAGCTAAAATAATTGTTTAAGCATTGTTACACTAAAAATGCAAATAACAATTGAACTTAAAGATAAAGAGGTGACAAGAATGAGCAGTATGAGAGCAGAGCGTGTTGGTGAACAAATGAAGAAGGAATTAATGGATATCATCAACAATAAAGTCAAAGATCCTCGAGTTGGTTTTATTACAATTACAGATGTTGTTTTAACAAATGATTTATCGCAGGCTAAAGTATTTTTAACTGTATTAGGWAACGATAAAGAAGTAGAAAATACATTTAAAGCACTTGATAAAGCAAAAGGCTTCATTAAGTCTGAATTAGGTTCTAGAATGCGATTACGTATTATGCCGGAATTAATGTATGAATATGATCAATCAATCGAATATGGTAATAAAATTGAACGAATGATTCAAGATTTACACAAACAAGATAGATAATTTAGTGTTAGATATCTGGAAACTSTTTGATAATTTCTTAATATCGGTATATTAACATTAAACAGTTAATACATAGATGTGTAGAAATAGTTAACATTTTCCAGTTTTTTTATGGATAAATTCAGTTAATACGCTATTAAAATATATTTTTAAAAAAGAAGGTGACAACATGTATAACGGTATATTACCAGTATATAAAGAACGTGGTTTAACAAGTCATGACGTCGTATTCAAATTGC
>NZ_MJAA01000056.1:0-844 GCF_001743375.1 Enterobacter sp. IF2SW-B1
AATTACAGGGTGAATTCCATCMCCCGATATTTGCGGTTAGTCCGAATTTAAAGTGTTTAATTTTGAAAGGATTAGTTAAAAAAGAGAGATGTGAATTAGATGAAAGGCGTGTTATTGTAACAATCAAGCGAGAAAAGTTTTCTAAAGTCACTATGCTTATTCAAGCATGTTATAATTATCTTGAAAAGGGAATACAAGTTAAGCTTAATAATAAATAGTTAATCWYTTGTATTTCATATACCTATGAAGAATAGTTTATAGTTTTAAGTGGGAGGGATATTATGATTTTAGATAATGTAAATYCAAATGATTTATTTCCAACTGAAAAAAAGGGTCCGTCAGTGCTAGGAATAATTGAGTATCAAGTTCAAGGTAAGAATGAATTTGAAGGGGCATTTATAGCAACAAATGAAAGATTAATTATGAATGTAGATATGAATGGCCAATTTTATTATAGAAGTATTAGTTATAATGAAATAGAGAAGATAGATTATGATGGTCAAACTATAATGTTCAAATTTAATATTGGTAATGTCCCAATGCATGATATTAAAAGTGATAACGTTGAAATGTTTGTTGAATACGTAAAACAACATATGATAGTATAATGTCAATGTATGTAGGTTGATAAGAAGAGTTTGAATGATAACTCATTGCATTTAAAGATAAATGGCATGCGTTATGATTTAAAGCTCTTCTTTTTTTATATTTTATAAATTTTGTGAGCAAGCCATCAAATTAATATAAAAAATATCAAATCAAACACGTTGATATAGATTAAAATTTTAAAAGTTTACATATCAGTTAAGATACAAAATATTCAGACTAATAATTTTCAATTTGG
>NZ_MJAA01000057.1:0-844 GCF_001743375.1 Enterobacter sp. IF2SW-B1
TATTAGGCGCTGGTGGTTCTACAGACTTAATTAACGCGGTTGAACTTGCATCACAGTATGATAAATTAAAAGGTAAGAAATTAACATTTATTATTTCACCACAATGGTTTACAAACCATGGTTTAACGAATCAAAACTTTGATGCTCGTATGTCTCAAACTCAAATTAATCAAATGTTCCAGCAGAAAAACATGTCTACTGAATTAAAACGTCGTTATGCACAACGTTTATTACAGTTTCCACATGTACACAATAAAGAATACTTGAAATCTTATGCTAAAAACCCTAAAGAAACTAAAGATAGTTATATTTCTGGTTTTAAAGAGAATCAATTGATTAAAATAGAAGCGATTAAATCATTGTTTGCAATGGATAAATCTCCATTAGAACATGTTAACCCTGCTACAAAACCAGACGCTTCTTGGGATGAGATGAAACAAAAAGCAGTTGAAATTGGTAAAGCTGATACTACATCGAATAAATTTGGTATTAGAGATCAATACTGGAAATTAATTCAAGAAAGTAAGCGTAAAGTTAGACGTGACTATGAATTCAATGTTAATTCTCCAGAATTCCAAGATTTAGAATTACTTGTAAAAACAATGCGTGCTGCTGGTGCAGATGTTCAATATGTAAGTATTCCATCAAACGGTGTATGGTATGACCACATTGGCATCGACAAAGAACGTCGTCAAGCAGTSTATAAAAAAATCCATTCTACTGTTGTAGATAATGGTGGTAAAATTTACGATATGACTGATAAAGATTATGAAAAATATGTTATCAGTGATGCCGTACACATCGGTTGGAAAGGTTGGGTTTATATGGATGASCAAATTGCGAA
>NZ_MJAA01000058.1:0-844 GCF_001743375.1 Enterobacter sp. IF2SW-B1
GCAGAACAGGTGGATTACTTAGCACCATTAGTCCACAAATATCCTATCATAACAATTGAAGACGGTAGGGACCTACACGACTGGGATGGTTGGAAACAACTTACAGAACGTATCGGTGACCGTGTACAATTAGTAGGTGACGATTTATTCGTAACAAACACTGAAATTTTAGCAAAAGGTATTGAAAACGGAATTGGTAACTCAATCTTAATTAAAGTTAACCAAATCGGTACATTAACTGAAACATTTGATGCAATCGAAATGGCTCAAAAAGCTGGTTACACAGCAGTAGTTTCTCACCGTTCAGGTGAAACAGAAGATACAACAATTGCTGATATCGCTGTTGCTACAAACGCTGGTCAAATTAAAACTGGTTCATTATCACGTACTGACCGTATTGCTAAATACAATCAATTATTACGTATCGAAGATGAATTATTTGAAACTGCTAAATATGATGGTATCAAATCATTCTACAACTTAGATAAATAATTTTCTTTATAATCAAATGCTGACATAATTTTAGTTGAGGATTATTATGTCGGTATAAATTGAATAAAGTTTTTGAGTTCACGCTTAAAAAGTTCACGCTTTTATTTATAACCTGCCACAGAGTTGAGACTGTGGTAGGTTTTTTATTTTGAAGTATTATTCATAACAGACTAATAATCATGAGGTAACTAATAACACATATTTAACTTGTATTATTAAACTGGTATAATAAATTTATGTTGAAATGAATATTGTATGACAGGGTATTCACTTTTATTAAAAGGTAAAATTAAATAAAGGTTTTATAGAACGTATTTAAATATATGASGAGTAAACAAATGGCTGATAGAAC
>NZ_MJAA01000059.1:0-822 GCF_001743375.1 Enterobacter sp. IF2SW-B1
GGGGATGGCGGCCTGAAACCGCATAGCGATATTGATCTGCTGGTGACCGTGACCGTGCGTCTGGATGAAACCACCCGTCGTGCGCTGATTAACGATCTGCTGGAAACCAGCGCGAGCCCGGGTGAAAGCGAAATTCTGCGTGCGGTGGAAGTGACCATCGTGGTGCATGATGACATTATTCCGTGGCGTTATCCGGCGAAACGTGAGCTGCAGTTTGGCGAATGGCAGCGTAACGATATTCTGGCCGGCATTTTTGAACCGGCGACCATTGATATCGATCTGGCCATTCTGCTGACCAAAGCGCGTGAACATAGCGTGGCGCTGGTTGGTCCGGCAGCGGAAGAACTGTTTGATCCGGTGCCGGAACAGGACCTGTTTGAAGCGCTGAACGAAACCCTGACCCTGTGGAACAGCCCGCCGGATTGGGCGGGTGATGAACGCAACGTGGTGCTGACCCTGAGCCGTATTTGGTATAGCGCGGTGACCGGCAAAATTGCGCCGAAAGATGTGGCGGCGGATTKGGCCATGGAACGTCTGCCGGCGCAGTATCAGCCGGTGATTCTGGAAGCGCGTCAGGCGTATCTGGGCCAGGAAGAAGATCGTCTGGCCAGCCGTGCGGATCAGCTGGAAGAATTTGTGCATTACGTGAAAGGCGAAATTACCAAAGTGGTGGGTAAATAATAACTGTCAGACCAAGTTTACTCATATATACTTTAGATTGATTTAAAACTTCATTTTTAATTTAAAAGGATCTAGGTGAAGATCCTTTTTGATAATCTCATGACCAAAATCCCTTAACGTGAGTTTTCGTTCCACTGAGCG